>NZ_CP058670.1:646337-969505 GCF_013414345.1 Microcella indica
AGTACAAGCCCACGACGTCGGTGACCTTCCCGACCAGCTCGGGATCGGTGGAGAACTTGAACGTCTCACTGCGCCACGGCTGCACCCCGTACTTGCGCCATGCGCTCGTCAAGTTTTTGAGACAGTTTGATTGGTTTTCTTATGCGGCCACGGGTTCGCGGTCGCGGGCGTGATGTGCTGCTCGCGCAGCGGCGGGGCTGATGCCGCCGTTGTGGCGGTGGGGCCGCCGGCGGTTGTACCAAGCCTCGATGTATTCCATGACCGCGGTCCGGGCCGAGAGATGGTTCGAGAAGCTCTGCTGGTGGAACATCTCGGTCTTCAGGTGGGAGAAGAACGACTCGGCCACGGCGTTGTCCCAGCACACGCCAACGGCGCCCATCGACTGGGTGATGCCGTTCGAGACGCACCAGTCCTGGAACTGGGTCGAGGTGTATTGACTAGGTTCAACCGGTCGTTGCAACACCAGGTTGTTGAAGTGAGCGTATCTGCTCCTCGAACACCTCGGCTGGCGTCTTCCAGTCGAGGCTTTTGCGGGGCCTGTTGTTGAGCGCGAGAGTGAATCGCCCCGGGTTTAGTGGAGGGCGAGTTCTCCCGGCAGCGGTTGCTGTCGGGTGTTGATCTCACGGTAGTACTCCTTCTCCATCTCGATCGGGGTGAGATACCCGATCGAGGAGTGCAGGCGGTTCTCGTTGAACCAGTGCACCCAGGAAAGCGTCGCGAGCTCGAGCTGGTCGACGGTGCGGAAGGGGCCGTCGATCTTGACGCACTCAGCCTTATAGAGCCCGATCGCCGACTCCGCCAGAGCATTGATGCTTAGGAGTCGCCCACGGTTCCGATCGAGGCGATCGCGCCGGCATCTGCGAGGCGGTCGGCGTAGCGAATTGCAGTGTATTGAGCTCCGGCGTCCGAATGTTGAATGACGCCCATGACGTCCTCGCCGGCGCGATCTCGAATCCACAGTGCCATCTCCAACGCGTCCAACGGCAGCTCGGTCGGCATCCGACCCATGGTTCTCCAGCCCACGATGCGGCGGGAGAACACGTCGGTGACGAACGCGGTGAACGCCATGCCCGACCAGGTGGGCACGTAGGTGAAGTCCACGACCCAGAGCTGGTTCGGCCGGCAGGCGGTGAAGTCGCGGTTGACGTGGTCCTCCGGTCGCAGCGCCCTCTCGTCCGGCCTCGTGGTGATGAACTGTTTCCCGCGGCGAGTCCCGCGAAGACCCTGCTTTCGCATGAGTCGTTCGACGGTGCAGCGAGCGACCGGGGTGCCTTCGCGGCGCAGCAGGTGCCACATCTTGCGCACCCCGCTGATCCCGCGGCCAAGCTTGCGGTCCCAGAAGACCCGCTCGATCTCGGCGATCAGCTGCTCATCGCGCACCGCTCTGGCGGAAGCGGGGCGCTTTTTGAAGGCGTAGTAACCCGACGGGGCAATCTTCACTCCGTGCTCGGTGAGCACTCGGCAGATTGGCTCGACCCCGAACCGGTCACGGTGATCGTCGATGAACTGGGTCACCAGGGAAGTCGCGGGTCGAGCTCCCGCGCGAAGAACGAGGAGGCCGCCAACAAGATCTCGTTGGCACGCTTCAGCTCACGCACTTCAGCCTCAAGATCCTTGATGCGCTTGGCCTCGCTCGTGGTCACCCCCGGCCGCTGCCCGGCATCGATCGCGGCCTGCTTAGCCCAACCTCGAAGAGTGTCGGGGTTGACTCCGGTTCTCTGCCCGATCCGGATCACTGCCGCGTTCAGCGACAGCTCTGGATCTTCCCTCTGGGCTTCCTGCACGAGCCTGATCGCTCGCTCCCGCAACTCCTGCGGATACTTCCTTGGTGCTGGCATGACTTGATCCTCTCGGGGAATCAAGCCCTCCATCAAACCCGGGGCGATTCATACCTCGACACCATCACCGACCCCGCGATCATGACCCGGGAACTCGACCTGCGCAGGGAGCACTACAACACGATCCGGCTGCACGAGGGCATCGGCTACGTCACCCCCGACGACGAGCACCGCGGCCGCGGCCAGGCCATCCGCGACGCCCGCCGCAAGGGACTCGAACGAGCCCGCTCCAACCGGATTGCAACCCGACGGAAACTACGCCACACTACCCACAGAGAGACACCGAACGATGTGGTTAATTGAAACCCCGGAATGGTTAATTATCTCAGACGCACCTCGGTGGAACGCGGATTCAGCGACACCAAACAGTGGCGCGGACTCGCCACCCGCTACGACAAACTCGCCCTCACCTACCGTGGCGGAGCCGTCCTGCGAGCCATCACGCTCTGGCTCAAACGGTTAGGAGACATGCCCTAGCTCGACCAGCGTGCGCACGTGCGACACGAGGGCGGCATCGTGGGCGGCGAGCGACTCGAACGACTTGAGCTCGGGCGACGGCCCCGTGCGGGGAACATCGAGCGCAGCATCCGCCCGGCCAGGCCCGCCTTCGATGTCGACGAATTCGTCACCGTCGACTACGGAAGCAGCGAACGAAGCGATCTCGCGGGTGTTGCGGTAGTTGGTCGAGAGCACGACTCCGCGGCCGGCGACCGAGATGCCTGCCTCGGCGAGCGAGTAGCCGCCGGGGTAGATGGTCTGCTGGCCGTCGCCGATGAGGAGCAAGCCCGCCCGACGACGCCTACTGGTGATGGTGGAATCTCATTTTGACGCCGATGGTCTCATGAGGTGAGACCACCGGCTTGCCTTGCGAACCCGCACGGTGTGTGCTGTTCCTGCCCACGAGAGTTGCATCAGCACATGCTCGCCAGGGTGCGTCCAGGTTGACTCCTCTTGTAGTGCAAAGGTGCCCATAATGCGAGAAGACGAGCGAATCGCCGAAGCCGAGCTCTTGCTTGAGGCGTACCGCACGCGACGCCCGATCGAGCCACTCGTGAAGCGGCATCCCGACATGACGCTCGACGATGCGTACGCTATCCAGTCGATTCAGACTGAGCGTCGCGTTGCCGACGGCGCCGTTATTCGAGGGCACAAAGTCGGGCTCACGAGCCACGCCATGCAACGCCAGATCGGCGTGAGCACGCCCGATTACGGCGTCTTGATGGACGACATGTTTTATCTCGAGAGTCGGCAGATTCGAACAGAGCAGTTTCTGCAGCCCCGAGTCGAACCCGAGATTGCCTTTGTGCTCGCCCGGCCGCTTCGTGGCCCCGGCGTGACGATTGCCGATGCCGTTCGCGCTGTCGACGTGGTTCTGCCTTCGCTCGAAATCATCGACTCGCGCATTGCCGACTGGAAGATCGGCTACTTCGACACCGTGGCCGACAACGCATCGAGCGGCGGCCTCGTTCTCGGTTCGAGTGTGCGCAGGCTGCACGAGCTCGACCTGCGCGGAATGGGTTGCGTTCTGCGCAAGAACGGTCACGTGGTGGGCACTGGCGCCGGCGGCGCGGTTCTCGGTTCACCCCTCAACGCCCTGGTGTGGCTTGCCAACACACTCGGAGAACACGGGGTCGAGCTGCAAGAGGGCGCTGTGGTGCTTCCCGGGTCCATCACTCAATCGGTACCGGTCGAGAGCGGAGACACCGTCACGTGTACTTTCGCCGGGCTGGGATCTCTCACCGCCCAATTCGCGTAATGGTTCACCAAGAAGGAGCACTCGTGGCGAGAAGACTGACAGCCGCAATCGTTGGGCCAGGCAATATCGGCACCGACCTCATGTTCAAGATCATGCGTCATGCAGAGCATCTCGAATTGACGCAGATGATCGGGGTGGACCCGGCATCTGACGGCCTGGCTCGTGCGCGCCGCTTGGGAATCGAGGCGAGCGATGGCGGCGTCGACTGGATGCTGAGCCAGAGCGTCTTGCCCGACATCGTCTTTGAAGCCACGAGTGCCAAAGCTCACGCGGCGAACGCTCCCCGATACCGCGAGGCCGGAATCACCGCGATCGACTTGACGCCTGCGGCTATTGGCCCATACGTGTGTCCGCCGGTGAACCTTGAGTTCAACCTCGACGCTCCGAACATCAACATGATCACTTGTGGCGGCCAAGCAACCACTCCCATGGTCAAGGCTGTCAGCAGCGTGGTCCCCGTTCCCTACGCCGAGATCGTCGCGTCGATCTCGTCGAAGTCGGCTGGCCCGGGCACTCGAGCCAATCTCGATGAGTTCACCGAGTCGACCTCCAAGGCACTGTCGGTGGTTGGCGGTGCGGACATCGGAAAGTCGATCATCATCCTCAATCCTGTTGAGCCGCCCATGATCATGCGCAACACCGTGTTCTGTGCCATCCCAGACGAAGCAGCAGAGGCGGGCGCGCTGCAAGATCGCGTCACCGAGTCGATTCACGCCATGGTCGCGGCCGTGCAGCAGTATGTGCCGGGGTATCGACTGAAGTCTGACCCGCAGTTTGACTCTGCCCGCGCGAACTGGAATGGCTACTCACGCGTCGCCATCTTCTGCGAGGTGCGCGGCCGAGGCGACTACCTGCCCGACTACGCCGGCAATCTCGACATCATCACGGCCGCGTCCGCACGCGTCGGCGACCTGGTCGCGGCGCACCGTCTCGAAACCGCTGGAGCGCAAGCATGAACACCGATGTTCGCATTACCGACACGACCCTGCGCGATGGCTCGCACTCGATGAGTCACCGCTTCACCGAAGAGCAAGTTCGCTCCACGGTGCATGCCCTCGACCAGGCCGGCGTGCAAGTCATCGAGGTCACGCACGGTGACGGCCTCGGAGGCTCGTCGTTCAACTACGGATTCTCACTCGTGCCCGAGCTTGAGCTCATTGCGGCCGCGGTAGAGGAAGCAGAGCGGGCGCGAATCGCTGTACTGATGCTGCCTGGGCTCGGAACCATTCACGACCTCAAGGCCGCCCGCGCGGCTGGCGCTTCCATCGCGCGCATCGCGACACACTGCAGCGAGGCAGACACCTCTCGTCAGCACTTCGGCGCGGCACGCGAGCTGGGTTTTGAGACCGTCGGTTTCCTCATGCTGGCCCACATGCTGACCCCGTCAGAGCTGGCGCAGCAGGCACGAATCATGGCGGATGCTGGTTGCCAGTGCATCTACGTTGTTGACTCCGCTGGCGCCTTGATTCTCGACGACGCTTCGATACGGGTTGCTGCGTTGGTAGACGAACTGGGTGACGATGCACAGGTGGGCTACCACGGCCACCAGAACCTCTCGTTCGGCGTCGCGAACTCGATACTCGCGCAGCGTGCAGGTGCTCGGCAGATCGATGGTTCGCTCGGCGCTCTCGGAGCAGGAGCAGGGAACTCGCCCACGGAGATCTTGGTAGCCGCGTTCGAGAAGGTTGGAGTGACCACGGGGATCGATCTCGATGCAATTCTCGAGGCTGCCGAAGAGGTTGCCGTGCCGTACATGACCCGAATACCTCGTATGGATCGCGCGTCCATCATGCAGGGCTACGCCGGGGTGTACTCAAGCTTCCTTCTTCACGCAGAAGCTGCTGCCGAACGCTATGGAGTGCCTGCTCACGAGATTCTCCGTCGGGTGGGCGAGCGACGCTACGTGGGGGGACAAGAAGACATGATCATCGAGATCGCGATCGAACTTGCCGCGGAGTGGGCGGGGGTGACGACCAGTGGTTGACAACCCCGAATTGACCGAAGCTCTCGCACTCGAACTCTTGAGGTGCGAGTCCGCTCGGCAAGCACGCGGTCCACTGAGCGCACATGAGTGGCCGGGCCTCACTGTTGCTGACGCCTACGGCATTCAAGACGCGAGTCGACGACACCGAGAGTCGCGGGGTGAACGAGTCGTCGGTGTGAAGATGGGCCTCACCAGTCGCGCGAAGCAGAAGACGATGAACGTCGACGAGCCGGTCGTGGCGTGGGTGACGGATGCGATGCAACTGCCCCTCAACCAGCCGATTCATACAGACCGGTACATTCACCCCAGAGTGGAGCCCGAACTGTTCTTTCGTCTTGGTGTCGCGCTGACAGGGCCCGGTGTTACGAAAGAAGACGCCGCCGCCGCCATCGATGCCGTCGTGGCCGGCGTCGACGTCATCGACAGCCGGTATCACAGCTTCGCCTTCACCTTGCCAGACGTCATTGCCGACAACGCCTCCAGCGCAGGATTCATCTTGGGGCCGATCATGAAGCCGATAGGTGCGGTTGACCTCGAGCTCGAGGCCGTCTTGGTTGAGGTCGACGGAATCGTCGTCGATTCGGCAACAGCGACTGCCGTGCTCGGGCATCCGCTCGAGGCGGTTGCCGCGGCAGCAAATCTGCTCGGGCAACGTGGGCTCGCGCTTGCCGCCGGCGACTGGGTCTTGGCGGGTGCCATGACTGACGCGGTTGCCTTGACCGGAGGCCAGTCAGTCTCGTTTCACTTCAGCACGCTCGGCTCGATTCACATGGCCAAGGAGGAGTAGTGCCGATCATCACCGTGACGATGGTTTCTGGCCGGAACCAGAGCCAGATTAGGGCGCTCATCGAAGCGTTGACCGACGCGGCGCATACCGCAATCGATGCGCCACTCGAGAGCATCCGAGTGGTCATCTCTGAAGTGCCCCCGACACACTTCGCGGCGGGCAACGTGACGATCGAAGAGAAGCGAGGCAAGTGATGGTTCGAGAGACCTTCGGGCATGTGATCAACGGCGTCGAGCAGCAATCTGTATCGGGCGAGTTGTTCGACGACGTCAACCCCTGGACTGAAGAGGTGTGGGCCCAGATCGCGCTGGGGGGCAAGGCCGAAGCGGATGCCGCTGTCGCGGCTGCGCGGCTGGCATTCGACGAGGGGCCTTGGCCACGTATGGGCTTCATCAAGCGAGGTGAGATCTTGCACCGTCTCGCCGACCTGATGGCGCGCGACCGTGAGGCGCTTGCGCTCGCCGATTGCCGAGACATGGGCAAACCCGTGAGCCAGGCGCTCGACGATGTCGACCGCAGCATTCTGAATATCCGGTTCTTTGCCGACCAGGCTCGCCTGTCTCAAGCAGATGCGTATCCGATGGACTCAGGCCATCACGCCTACACGCGATACGAGGCTGCCGGGGTCGTCGTGGCGATTGCGCCCTGGAACTTTCCCCTCATGCTCGAGACCTGGAAGGTCGCCCCTGCTCTGGCGTGGGGCAACACTGTCGTCTTGAAACCCGCCGAAGACACTCCAGCGTCGGCGACCATGCTGGCGCGGTTGGCGATTGAAGCGGGCCTACCTCCCGGCGTTCTCAACGTGGTGCACGGGTTCGGCCCTGACTCGGTGGGGCAGTTTCTCACCGAAGACCCTCGTGTTGACCGCATCACGTTCACGGGTGAGTCGGGTACGGGCCGAGCCATCTCACGTGCCGCTGCCATGAACTTGACGCCGGTGAGCCTTGAGCTCGGAGGCAAGGGCGCCAACATCGTGTTTGGCGACGCAGACCTCGATAACGCCGTGCAGTGGGCCGTGCAGGCGATTTTCAGAAACGCCGGCCAAGTGTGCCTCGCTGGCTCGAGACTCTTCGTGCATCGATCGGTGTATGACGAGTTCCTGAGTCGCTTCGCTGCAGCCGCTGAGGGCCTCAAGATCGGTGACCCTGAACTGCATGAGACCGAATTCAGCTGCCTGGCATCTCGAGAGCACTTCGAGAAGGTGACGTCATACCTGGACACGGTCGAGGCTCACGGCGGGACTGTGGTGACCGGTGGGGTGACAGACGGCGGCCTCGTGGTGAAGCCGACAATCATCACCGGAGTCGGGCTGGACTCGCCTCACTACTGCGAAGAGATCTTCGGCCCCGTCGTCGTCGTCCGTCCGTTCGACACGGAACCGGAGGCGGTCGACTTGGCGAACGACTCTCCGTACGGCCTCAATGCGATGGTGTTCACCGAGAACCTCAGCCGAGCACACCGAGTTGCAGCGCGGCTCGAAGCGGGAACTGTCTGGGTCAACTGCTTCTTCATCCGAGACCTTCGAGCGCCCTTTGGTGGCTTCGGTGACTCAGGTGTCGGACGCGAAGGCGGTGTATACAGCCGCGACTTCTTCACAGAGCCCAAGGCCGTGATCGTTGAAGTCTCAAGTCTTACCCAATGAGACCCAGTACTAGCTAGAGAGTCCGCAAGTCCATACACTCAACCCAGCCCAGGTGCCTATGCACCGAAGAGTCTGGACAAAGAAGCCCAGAGGAGACGCTATGACGATTGCACTTGGAGTAACGACGACGAAGGGCGAGGCCATCTCGCTCGTGTCCGTCGGCAAGACATACCAGACCGCCACCGGTGCGCTGCCGGCGCTCGTCGACGTGAATCTCGACATTCGCGCCGGGGAGTTCGTCGCACTCGTCGGGCCCTCTGGGTGTGGCAAGTCCACGTTGCTCAAGATCATTGCGGGCCTGATTCCGTTCGAGACCGGCATGGTCTCAGTGGGTGGCGAGAAGCCGAAGGAGGGCCGACGAGACATCGGCTTCATGCTTCAGCAATCTGTCTTGATGCCGTGGCTCGATGTCAAGGAGAACGTTGCGCTTCCATTCCGCATCGCGCGCGACTCCGGCCCTCACATCAGCGAACGAGTCGATGAGCTGCTCGACCTCGTCGGCCTGTCGCACGCTGCGTCAATGCGCACCTGGGAACTCTCGGGGGGTATGCAGCAGCGCGTCGCCTTGGCTCGTGCGCTGGCCCTCGACCCGGGAGTGATGCTCATGGACGAGCCGTTCTCGGCGCTCGATGAGTTCAAGCGCGAGCACTTGAACATTGAGGTCGCTCACATGGCAGACACGATCGGCAAGACGACGATCCTGGTGACGCACAGCATCTCCGAAGCCGTGCTCATGTCTGACCGGGTGATCGCGCTGGGGGTGAACCCGGGCCGCGTCGTTGGCGACATCACGATCGACCTCGAACGCCCCAGGTCCAGCGACATGGTGAGCGGAAAGCGATTCCAAGAGCTCAGCAATGAAGTGCGAGATGCGCTCGCCATCGGTATGACGGGAGAGGCGAAATGACGAGCAACATGACGGCGCCGTCGACAGAGCAAATCACCATTGCCCACGACGATCAGCAGAAGCGAACGGGAATGCTGGAACGGACGTCAGTTCGCATAGCGCTTCCACTGCTGGTACTGCTCTTCTTCGTCCTTGCCTTGCAGACACTCAGTGTGATGGGCGTACTCAACCCGATCACATTCCCTTCGCCACTCGATGTGTTCGCTGCCCTTGGCGACTTGATCACCAAGGGATACTTCTGGGAAGCCACCTGGATCACTCTGCAGGAGACTCTTCTCGGGTTCGCTTTCGGAGCCGGAGCCGGTCTTGTCATTGGCGCGTTGACCGGCACGTTCAAGACATTCCGGGTAGCGCTGTACCCGTTTATCGTGGCATTTCAGAACACTCCGCGTGTGGCACTCGCGCCCGTTTTTCTCACCTGGTTCGGCTTCGGAATGGAGTCGAAGGTCGTGATGGCAGCGGTGATCTGCTTCTTCCCGGTCGTCATCAACACTGTTGCTGGCATCGCAGGAGTAGACGAGAACGCCAAGACGCTCTTCCGTTCACTAGGTGCGACGAAGACGCAAGCCTTCTTCCGTCTCACGCTGCCGAGCGCCGCTGCGATCGCCTTTGCCGGGGTCAAGACGGCCCTCACCCTCGCACTGCTCGGCGCCATTGTCGCTGAGTTCGTCGGCGCATCTGAGGGTCTCGGCGTGCTGATCAAGGAACTGAACTTCCAGCTCGAAGTTGCTATGGGCTTCGCCGTCGTTATCACGTTGGCGATTATCGGCCTCGTGCTGTACGGCCTCATCGAGTTGGCAGAAAAGAAACTCATTACGTGGGTCAGAGATTGACCTTTTGAATGCACCACAGAGTCACAATTCCGATAATCACATCCAATGGAGGAAACAGTGAGAATCAACAAGAGATTGGTATCCGCAGCTGCGGCCATGGCGGCCGTCACTCTTCTCGCTTCGTGCGCTAGTAGCGAGCCCGAACCAGGCGACGGAAACGGCAACGGAGAGGCTCTGGCATCCGCCGAGGTACTGCTGCCGATTCCTGCCGGCCTGGCCTTCACTCCCCTCATCGTTGCGCAAGAGGAAGGCTTCTTTGCAGACGCCGGGCTCGACGTGACCTACTCGGTCGCAGACGGGTCGGGATATCTGTCACAGCAGATCGTCGCCGGCAACGTCGAGTTCGCTCTCATGGGCGCTGCTGATGCTGTGGTGTCGTTCAACAAGAGGGACGACGTTCGAGTTCTCTTCTGCAACCAGGTCAACAACGTCTACAGAATCGTTGCCCGCGCTGACACTGGTGTCGTAGACATGGCGGGGCTGGAGGGACTCGCTCTCGGCTACACCGAGCCCGGCGGTGGAGAAAGCCAGCTGGTGAGCGCAGCGCTCGCGGAAGCGGGACTCGTGGAGAATGAGAACATCACGCTCGTTCCTGTCGGTGCTGCAGGCCCCCAGTCGCTCGTCGCACTTCAAGACGACACGGTTCAGGCCTACAGTTCAAGCTTTCCTGATATCGCCGCTCTTGCCGCAGAGGGTATCGAATGGGTCGACATCACCCCGGCCAAGTACTCGAACGTTCCTGGCGCGTGCATGGTGACGACCGAAGAGGTTCTGAACACCGAGGAAGGCATGGCGAAGGCCATCGCCCTCGCTACCGGCTGGGTCGAGGGGCAGTACTTCTCTATCGAAAACCCTGACGAGGCTTTCGACATCGTGTGTTCGACCCTCGAGGCTGCGTGCGAAAACGCGACGGCTGCCGAGGCCCTGTACGTCGAGGCGATGAACCTCATCACCCCTCCTGACGGTCAGCGCCCCGGAGAATTGCGCCTCTCGTCATGGCAGACCGTTGTCGAGATCTTGAGTTCGTCTGACACGGTCGACGCCGGACTCGACGTCAACCCGCTCATTTCCGGAGCGAACGTCGAAGCAGTGGTCAGCGCCGCCTACGCGGGGCGCTAACTCGACCGAGCGAGGTTCACACTGCTCTGCCCAGGGGTGTGAACCTCGCTCTCGACTGCATAAGGAGCACTGAGACGTGAAGCCTGCACGCATTGCCGATGTGATTCACCACGCCCATCAGCAGGGGGAGCTTCTGCGAACAGGCACGTTTGCAGAGTTGGAGTCGGGCACCACCGCTCTGGATGCGGCGAGTGCGCTTCACGAGATTCGAACTCGCGCTGGACTTCACGCTGTGGGCTGGAAGCTCGGGTACACCTCTGAGGCAATGCGTCGTCAGATGAACATTTCGCAGCCGAACGCGGCACAAATCTATAGCGAATGGATCGCCGACGACTCGACCGTGACTCGACACCTCGTGCACCCGCGTATCGAACCCGAAGTGTCGATCTCGTTGGGCGAAAGCATTCGCTGGTCGAGTGTGCAATCGCTCTCGGCTGATCGGCAAGTGCAGTTCGTCTCTGATCGAGTTGTCGAAGCCCGGTGTGCGCTGGAAGTCGTGGACTCGGTGTGGAGCGACTACGTCTTCACCTGGGGGGAGAACACTGCTGATGGTTCGTCTGCCGCGGGAGCGGTGATCGGCGATGAGATACCGAATCTCTCTGACCTCGGAGAACTCACCGTTGAACTGTCACTTGATCGATCACCCTCAGACGGAAACGTCGCAGAAAACAGCTCGCGCGTCGAAGGCCATTCTCGAGACGTTATGGGGAATCCACTCACAGCAGTGGTGTGGCTCATTCGCCATCTTGATACCAAGGGCATCGTTCTCTCGCCCGGCGAGATTGTGCTCACAGGAGGAATCACCGCATCGCTCGACCTACCGCGCGGATCCGTCGCGCGAGCGTCGTTCTCCTCCAAGAACTGGAAGGGTGGGGTTGTTGCAATCCGCTAAGCCTTCGAAGATGGACGCATGACTGTGACTCCAGCTGCCGATGATGAGTCCGACCGCTCACTAGCCAGCGGACTTGACGACGACCACGGAAAACGTGGCATGCTGCAGCGCGCGATGAGCATCCTGTCGTCGTTTCGCCCGACCGACACCAGTGTCTCTCCGACCGAGCTCGCGAAACGAGCGGGACTCTCTAAAGCGACGGGGCACCGCATCGTCAAAGAGATGCTCGAGCTGGGATTTCTCGAACGGTCGAACGGCGGCGTGAGGTTGGGCCTACGAATGTTTGAGATCGGCCAGCTAGTTCCGCGACAACGAAACTTGCGAAGGGCTGCGCTTCCGCTCATGCACGATCTCCGCGAGGCCATTCGGGCGACGGTGCACCTGGCAGTGCTGGACGGCACTGACGTTCTGTACATCGACATTCTCGGCCAAAGTGACGAGCTTCCTTCCAGAATCGGGGGTCGACTCCCGAGCTATGCCACCGGTGTGGGCAAGGCCATGCTCGCGTTTGCACCACTCTTCATTCAGGAGCAGGTTCTCGAGGGCGAGTTCTTGCCGTATGCGCCGGGCACCATCAGGAGCAGGGCAGAACTTGAGTCTGAACTTGAATCTGCCCGTCGGTGGGGTGTCGCGTACGACCGTGAAGAGAGCACCGCGGGTGTTGTGTGCGCAGCCGCACCGATTCTCAGTCTCGATGGCGCCCTCCTGGGCGGGCTTTCCGTGTCGAGTCGAGTCGGGCAGATGAACCTTCAACAGGTTGCTCCTGCAGTGCACACGGCCGCGCTGACGCTCGGTCGCATGCTGGCTCAAGAAATGGCCCCTCGATTCGGCGCGGCTCCGATCGCCGAATACGACGACAACTACGCACGGGCTCCCCGTGGCTCGGCACCGGGGCACGAAGGGTATGGAGAGGTATACATTCATGAGTGACACGGCGAGCATTGATGCGACGGTTCTCCAAGCGGGTTCGCAAACGACCGGCATCGTGGAGTCTGGTGAGGGAACACCGGTCTTGCTCCTGCACGGTTCTGGACCTGGCGTCAGTGGGCTAGCGAACTGGCGCCTCACTCTTCCAGCACTCGCCGCTGCGGGATTTCGTGCGATCGCTCCCGATCAACTGGGATTCGGTCGAACTGTTCCCCCCGCGGGCCACCAATACTCCCTTGAGTCGTGGGTTGGCCACGCCATCGATGTTCTTGACGGCCTTGGGCTCGAGCGTGTTCATCTGATCGGCAATTCGTTCGGCGGCGCAGTGGCGTTGAATCTCGCTGCCCGTCACCCCGATCGAGTCGAACGGCTAGTACTCATGGGCACGGTGGGCGTACCTTTTCCGATCACCGAAGCTCTCGATCGCATCTGGGGGTATCGGCCGTCGATCGACGAAATGCTTGAGCTCATGAAGCTGTTCGCCTATGACTCCTCTGGCTTCGGGCGTGATCTCGCGGCACAACGGTTCGAAGCCAGCATCGAGAACGGCGCAGACAAACGGTTCGCAGAGATGTTCCCGGCACCCCGACAACGGTGGGTCGATGCCATGACGACGTCATTCGAGAGCATTGCGCGAATCACCTGCCCGACGTTGCTCGTTCACGGAAGGGACGACCGGGTGATTCCGCTGCAGAACACAATGACCCTGCTTGAGCTTCTGCCGAACGCACGGGCGCACATTTTCGGCCAGTGTGGCCACTGGACTCAAATCGAGCACGCGGCAGAATTCAACTCGCTGGTGACATCGTTCTTCACCGAAGAGATATAGTCGCGCGGGCGGTCGCTCGCGAGAAGTGCACTGCTAGCCGGTCGACCCCGCCCACAACCCATCGCGGGCACGGGTCAAGCGGGCGGTGGTGCTGGCGGTGTTGAACAGTGACGAGTTCGTCGACAAGCCACCGTTGCAGGTGTACGCGATCCTCCTCGAACGCGGCCAATACGTGGCCTCGATGTCGACGATGTACCGGGTGCTGGCCGAGAACGCGCAGGTGCGGGAGCGTCGCCGGCTCGCGTCGCATCCGCCGCGGAAGGTCCCCGAGCTGATCGCGACCGCCCCCGGGCAAGTTTTCAGCTGGGATATCACGAAACTCGCCGGCCCCGCCAAGGGGGTCTACTACGACGCGTACGTGATGATCGATATCTTCTCCCGCTACATCGTCGGCGCCATCGTCCACTCCTGCGAGGACGGTGTCCTCGCCAAGGAGATGATGCTGGACGCGTTCGGCCTGCACGGCACCCCCGAGATCGTGCATTCCGATGGCGGCCCGTCGATGACCTCCAAGACCGTGCGGACCCTGCTCGCGGACCTCAGTATGACCGCGTCCCGGTCCCGCCCGCGCGTGTCCAACGACAACCCCTACTCCGAAGCGTTGTTCAAGACGATGAAGTACCTGCCCGTCTTCCCCGAACGGTTCGGCTCCCTGACCCAAGCGCGCGAGTTCCTGGGCGAGTTCGTGCACGCGTACAACCATCACCACCGGCACACCGGGATCGGCATGCACACCCCCGCCGATCTCCACTACGGGCACGCCGACGCCATCGACCGCGACCGCGACGCCGCGCTCGACGCTGCACGCCGTGAACACCCGGAACGATTCGGCACCCGCGCTACCACCCGACCGAAGATCCTCGATCGCGACCCAGCCGCCTGGATCAACCAACCCTCAGCCGACGAGATACAACTCGCCGCCTGACACCCACCGGCCTCATCCGCCTTGACAAATTCCGGGCGGTGGTGCCGTCGAACAGGAGGGGGATGAGGCTTGTGGCGATGGTCCGTGGGTTGGCTCGCTCAACGCGCGAGGAGATCGTTGTCACCTCCCTCGACGACGGCGCAGCGAGACAACTGACTCTCGCCCGCTGGAGCATCCCTGGCTGGGATGCCGACGTTCCCGATCATGTCCTCGTGGTCGATGACTCGTGGGCGTCTGGCGGGCACGCGCAGTCGCTGGCCGCGCTGCTCAAGCAGTCCGGCGTGCGCAAGGTGTCGATCATGACCGTGGCGCGACTCCTCAGCCCCGAGTGGAGTGAGAATCCCGAGTTCGTGAAGACGCGCCTGTGTGGCAGCACCTTTGACTGGGCGCATTGCCCCGGACCGACGATGGTCTATGCCCATAGTGATTCTGTAAGGCCGGGCAAGAGATCAGCATGCGATTCGCAGGGAGGTAGGTTCTCTTTATGACCCTGGTCCTGGAGTACGAGCAGGCGACACGCAACGCCGAGCTGGCGCGACTGCGGAGTGTGCTCGCGGTGCGGGCGATGCTCGCCGAGGGGCAGTCGCAGCGCGAGGTGGCGAAGCGCCTCGGGGTCACGCAGCCCGCGATCAGCTACCAGGTCGCCAGCGAGCACACTGACGGCGTCCGGCCGAGCGATCTGATCGCCGCCGGAGGCTCCGTGCTCCGGCAGGTCGCCGAGCGGCAAGGATTCACCGACCTCGCGGTGTTCGGTTCCGCCGCTCGCGGGGACGACCGGCCGGACTCCGACATCGACCTGCTCGTGCAGCCGCCCCTCGGCGCCGACCTCTTCGACATGCTCCGCCTGGAAGAGGCGCTGGAGGCGATCCTCGGGTGTGGTGTCGATCTCGTGAGCTATCGGGGACTCGACCCTCAACGCGACTGTGCCATCCTCCGCGACAAGGTGCTGCTGTGATGGAACCGGCATGACCGACGCCTTCGGCCGACCGCTTGGCGGCGAGCTGCCACGCTTTCCGCCGAGCGCCCGTCCAGAGGAGGTCCGCGAGATCCGGCACGTCCGCCAGACGCTCGATCCACGGCTCGGGGTGATCCTCAGCGGGTTGAACGACTCCCCGTTGCAGCAGCCATTCGCCGACCGCATCTCCGAGCTGGTCACCACGACGCCCCCGACGCCGACCGGGGACGAGTTGGAGCGCGTGCTCGCGCCGCATTTGTGGCTGCTCCGCCGAGTCGGCGACACAGGCCTCCCCCTGACGGCTGCGGGCTACCTTCGGCCCGCCGACGTGAAAGAACTCGCAGCGATCCTGCCGTCAATGGTCGGCTGGATTCACCGCGTCACCACCGAAGCCCACGTCCAGCCGGTGCTGCACTTCCGCGAGCACCTTCAGGCGGTGGGGTTGCTGCGAAAGGCAAAGGGCGTCCTCCACGCGACGAAGATCGGTAAGCAACTCCGGGACGACCCCGCCGGGCTCTGGCGGCACCTCACCGGGCGAATCGTGCCGACCCGCGTCGCCTTCGACGAGACCTGCGCGACCCTACTGCTCGTCCACCTCGCCACCACCGAGGGCCGCCTCGACGAGGACGCCATCGTTCGGATGATGAACGAGATGGCTTGGGGCCACAGCGACGGCAGCCCTATCGTGCGATGGGACGTTTTCGACGTGTGGAACCCGCTGTGGTGGGCGATCGGCGCCGTCGGCCCGCGGGACGCCGCGACCGAGGAGAGCGCGTGGAAGCGCATTCCGACCCCTGCGGCCCGTGCGCTGGTCCGCGACGTGCTCTTTCCGGACCCGGCGATCGGGGCTCGGTGATGAGCGATGACGGCGAGGGAGTGCGAAAGAAGGATTTCACACCCGAGATGATTCGCCGCGCTGCCGAACGCTCGGCTCGGGCGTCGATGGCGCTCGAAGGGCGCGCGGTGCCGGAGGGGTACGTCCGGACCGAGCGCGTCGAACGATTCCTGGAGACCCGCCGTCAGCGATAGACAGCGGAGTCGGCTGGGCCGGATCAGGCCGAAACGACGATGGACGGGGGAAACTGAAAGCATGATCGCCGTCGCCAGCCGCCTCGACCGGATCGCCGTCGATCCGCAGATTCAGAGAACACTTGAGTTCCGCCGTCAGTGGAGTTCGCTAGTTTTCCGAACGCACTGCTAGGATGTTCTGGAAACTCTTGTGCTCCGCTGGCGTCGGAGTCGCTAGGTATTCCGAACGAGGTGCCCTATGTTCCGCGATGAACCGCAGTCCGAGCGTGACGTGGTGAAGCGCGCCATCGACGTCGTGCGCTCGCGGATGCCGCTCGGCTGGAAGCTGGACGAGACGTACGAGGTCAGCGGTCCGAACGGTCGCCGCATCGACGCGACGCTCCAGATCACTGCGCCCGATGGTGCCTGGGCGCGTCTCGTGTTCGAGGCGAAGCGGGTCATCGAGCGGCGGGACGTCGCCGACATCGTGAACCAGCTGAAGGACTACCTCGGCGACGGCGATGTCCCTGTTGTTGCGGGAAAGTACCTGAACCCGCAGGTGCGCGCCGATCTGAAGAAGCAGGACATCTCCTACATCGACGCGACCGGCAACATACTCATCACGGCCACGTCGCCCGCTCTTTATCTCGCGGACCGTGGCGAAGATCGGGACCCTTGGCGGGGAAAGGGTCGGCCGCGCGGCACGCTACGAGGCGAGCCCGCAGCTCGGGTGGTGCGCGCCCTGCTCGACTTCGACAAGGCCTGGGGCATTCGGGATCTCATCGAGACATCCAAGGCCTCGACAGGGGCCACCTACCGTGTGCTGGAGTACCTGGAGCAGGAAACCCTCGCCGCGCGCGGCGCTGACGGACTGATCCGAGTACCCGACTGGAAACGGCTGCTCGAAGCCTGGGCCGCCGACACGACGCTGGGGGCGACAAGCAAGGTGGCCCGCTACATCGAGCCCCGAGGCCTGGAGTCGTTTGCGGACAAGCTCCGCGCCAGCGAGGACTACCCGTATGTTGTGACCGGCTCGATCGCAGCTCGTGAATGGGCACCCTATGCCCCGGTGCGGGCCGCGTATGTGTATGTGGAATCGCTCGACGCCGCGTCGGAGCGATGGGATCTGCGTGCTGCCGAGGCTTCTCCCAACGTGATCTTGTGCGAGCCGCGAAAGCCTGATGACGTGGCCTTCGACCGTGCCGTGATGTCGAGCAAGGGGTACCGGATCGCCGCCCCTACGCAAGTGGCCGCAGACCTCCTGAACGGCCCCGGACGCAACCCGTCGGAGGCTGAAGAGCTCCTCGCGTGGATGTCCGCGCACGAAGGAGCGTGGCGGAAGTGACCGAACGCGACCCGCAGGTCGTGAGCGCACGCCGGGCGCTCCTCGACGCACTGGACGCACTCGGGCCGCATCGGGATGCGGTGATCCTCGTCGGCGCTCAGGCCATCTACCTCCACACCGGCAGTGCCGAGGTCGCGCTCGCGGAGTTCACGACCGACGCCGACCTCGCCGTCGACCCGTCCCGCCTCGGTGCCGACCCCCTGATCGAGGACGCGATGACGGCGGCCGGATTCGTGCCCGACCCCGACTCCTCAGCGCTCGGCACCTGGCGCTCCCGGGATTGGGTGCCGGTCGATCTGCTGGTACCGGATGCGGTCGCAGGAGCAGGGCGCCGATCGGCGAACCTGCCGCCGCACGACAAGCGCGCGATGCGTCGGGCCGTCGGCCTGGAGCCTGTGCTGGTCGACAGTACGCCGATGCTGATCGAGTCGTTCGATCCGGCCGATCTCCGGGTTTTCACGGTCAAGGTCGCGGGCCCAGCAGCCCTGCTCATCGCGAAGGCGCACAAGGTGGCCGAGCGGATCGACAACCCGAAGCGCCGCGACGCAAAGGACGCCCACGACATCTACCGGCTGCTGCGGGCCGTCGGCACGGAAGAACTCGCAGCGCCGCTCACGCTGCTCGCGACCGATCCGATGGTCGGCGGCGTGACGCGAGCCGGGGTCGGGTACATCGAGACGATGTTCGCCGCCGGAGAGGGTGCTCCCGGATCCATGCTTGCCGGGCAGGCTGAGGAACTCGTCGGCGACCCGGTGCAGGTCGCCCTCGCTGTCAGCCTGCTCGCACAGGACCTGATCTCCGCCCTCGCGAAGTCCGCCTGAAGTCACCGGCCTCGGTTGCGGATCCGCCGGGTCGGCGTTGCGGATTCGCCGGGCCGAGCCGAGTCGCTGACGGGGTGCGATGAGGTGACCACGAACGTGACCAAAAACCCCCTCAGCGTGACCAGAAACAGCCCGTACCGATCAGTAGCCCGCCGTACACTGACCCCATGAGAAGCGCGGAATTCCGCGGATTCTCGGGCATCACGCCAGCGAGCGCCGGGACGCCAGGAGCCGTCAGTTGTTCTTGGTTCGAGTCCAGATACCCCAGCCACGTAGGAACGACCCTCGCAGGGCCTGCAGATGCGGGCCCGGAGTGCATTAACGGGCGCTCTCGTAGTCGGTATGGACGGTGCCACTATCGATAGCGACACTATCCATCATGGGGATGTCCGAGCTCAGTGCCGCGACCGGTGCGACCGTGCCCACGCTCAAGTTCTACCTGCGCGCGCAGCTGCTGCACGCGGCGCTGCGCACGAGCCCCAACCAGGCGCAGTACGACGACAGCCACGTCGAGCGCGTGCGCCTCGTACGCGCCCTGCTCGAGGTCGGCGGGCTGAGCGTCGCGCAGGCCGCGCGCGTCATCGGCGCACTCGACTCCGACGTCCCGCTGTCGAGCGTGTTCGGTGTCGCGCAGCGTGCGGTGAGCATCCCGTCGTCGCCTCGCGAGGACCGCGACGCGTCGTCAGAGCTGGGGGAGGGCGCCCGCCTCATCGCCGAGCTGTGCGCGCGCCGCGGCTGGCGCGTGCACGCGAACAACCCGGGCCTCGCGATCGCCGCGCGCGTCATCGGCACCTACGCCGACCTGGGTCTCGACGCACTCACGGCAGCCGTGCTCGAGCCGGGCGCCGAGGCGGCCGACCTCGTGGCGCGCGCCGATCTCGACGGCGTCGCGCAGGCCGGTCCCGATCCTGCCGCCATGACGCGCGTCGTCGCCGTCGGCACCGTGCTCGGCGACAGCCTCGCTGCGGGGCTGCGCCGCATCGCGCAAGAGGCGGAGTCGTTCCGACGCTTCCCGCTCCCCGCGGGCGTGCCCGCGCCGGAGCCCTTGACCGCCGCCGCGATCGCGGCCCACCTCGAGGAGGACTGCTGATGACCACGACCGATGTCGCCGATGCTCGCCACGACTGGCGCCTCGACCTGCCGCCGAGCCGCTGGCACCGTCCGCTGCTGGTCCTCGCCGTCGCGCTCGCCGCCCTCACGGTGGTGACTCTCGTCGGCTGGGTCGTCGACGACCGCGAGCTGTTGGGCGTGAACCTGTGGGAGAAGCCCCTCAAGTTCGCGATCTCGGGGGTCGTCTACGCGGTCACGTGGGCGTGGCTCATCGGACACTTCAGCAGGTGGCGCCGCGCTGCCTGGTGGGCCGGCACGGTGATCGCGATCACGCTCGCGATCGAGCTCGTCGTCATCGTGGGCGCCGCGGTCGCCGGCATCACGAGCCACTTCAACGTCTCCACACCGCTCGCGACGACCCTGTGGTCGGTCATGGCGGCGGCGATCACGACGCTCTGGGTCGCGACCTTCGTCGCGGCCGTCGCGCTGTGGAGGAACCCGGGTGCCGACCCGGCCCGGCAGGCGGCGATTCGCAGCGGGGTCGGGATCTCGCTCCTCGGCATGGGATTCGCCTTCCTCATGACGAGCCCCAACGCCGAGCAGCTGGCCGACTTCCAGGGCATCGCGGGGGCCCATGCCGTCGGTGTCGCCGACGGCGGCCCCGGGCTTCCCCTCCTCGGGTGGAGCACGGTCGCGGGCGACCTGCGCATTCCGCACTTCGTCGGCATGCACGCGTTGCAGGCCATACCGCTGCTCGCGCTTGCCCTCGAGCTCGCGGCCCGGCGCGTCGTGGTGCTGCGCGACGCCGCTGTGCGCCGCGGGCTCGTGCTCACGGGCGCGGGCGCCTTCCTCGCGGTCGTCGGCCTCGTGACGATGCAGGCCCTGCGCGGCCAGTCGATCATTGCTCCGGATGCTCTGACCCTGTCACTCGCGACCACCATCGCCGCTCTGGCTCTCGCCGGGGCGCTCGCCGTGCTCGCCGCGGGCGTGCGCCGACGTCGAGCGTTGGCTGTAAGCGAGTCGACCCAGAACGCACCCGCGCCCTAGGTTCGAGGTATGGCACCTCACGCGGCGGCAGTGGTCGGATCAGGGCCCAACGGTCTCGCCGCCGCCGTGATCCTCGCTCGAGCAGGCATCCGCACGACCGTCTACGAGCGCTCCGCGCACGTCGGCGGGGGAGCACGCACCGCGGAGCTCACCCTGCCCGGCTACCTGCACGACGCCGGCTCGGCCGTGCATCCGCTCGCCGTCTCCTCCGGATTCTTCCGGCGGTTCGAGCTCGCGAAGCGCATCGAGCTGCGCACTCCCGAGCGCTCGTACGGGCATCCTCTCGATGGCCGCCCCGCGGCGATCGCGTACCGCAGCCTCGATCGCACCGCACACAACCTGGGGGTCGACGGTGCGGCCTGGCGGCGACTCTTCGCGCCGCTCGTGGAGCGCGCCGCGCACGTCGCCCAGTTCACGGGGTCGAGTCTCATGCGGGTTCCCGACCATCCCGTCGCGGCGGCCCTCTTCGGCCTTCGCGCCCTCGAGCAGGGCACGCCGGCGTGGAATCTGCGCTGGCGCGACGATGCGGCACCCGCTCTCCTCACGGGTGTCGCCGCGCACTCCGTGCAGCCCATGCCGTCGCTCGGCACGGCGGGCACGGCGATGTCGCTCGCGACGGCGGGCCACGCGGGCGGATGGCCGATACCGGTGGGCGGCAGCCAGGCGATCACTGACGCTCTCGTCGCCGACCTGCTCGCGCACGGCGGGCGCGTCGAAGCGGGCGTGGACATCGCCTCGCTCGCCGAGCTGCCGCCGGCGGACGTCGTGCTCCTCGACGTGACCCCTCGAGCTCTCATCCGGCTCGCGGGCGATGCGCTGCCCGACGGCTATCGGCGGCGGCTCGAGCGGTACCGCTACGGCTCGGGCATCGCGAAGGTCGACTTCGCGCTCAGCAGCCCCGTGCCGTGGGCCGACCCGGAGCTGCACGCGACGCCCACCCTGCACCTCGGGGGCACGCGCGAGCGCATCACGGCATCGGAGGCGACCGTCGCTCGCGGGCGGCACTCCGACGATCCGTACGTGCTCGTCTCCCAGCCCTCGGTCGTCGACGACTCGAGGGCGCCCGCGGGCCACCACGTGCTGTGGGCGTACACGCACGTGCCGAGCGGGTCGACGGTCGACCAGACGGAGGCGATCACGCGGCAGATCGAGCGGTGGGCGCCGGGCTTCCGCGACGTCATCCTCGCCTCCACGAGTGCGACGGCCGCGCAGATGCAGGTGGAGAACCCGAACTACATCGGGGGCGACATCGCCACGGGCGCCGCCACGATGCGGCAGCTCGCCGCACGACCCGTCCTCTCGCCCGAGTCCTGGCGCACGCCCGTCCCCGGGCTCTACTTGTGCTCGTCGGCCACCGCGCCCGGGCCGGGAGTGCACGGGCTCAGCGGCGCCTACGCCGCGCGCAGTGCGCTGCGGCACGAGTTCGGGCTCGAGGGTCTGCCGTTCCTCGGCATCGACAACTCCGGCGCCGACTCCCGCAGCACACCTGGAGGCGACTGATGGCCCGCACGATTCGGTTGTTCCACTGCCCTCCAGAGGCGGTCTTCCCTCGTGTCGAGCATCCTCATAGACCCGCCCCTGCACTTCCGCAACCGCAAGGCCCTGCGCCGCCTCGCGTACCTCGCCGAGGGCCAGTGGACGAACCACGAGACGGACGAGCGCTCGAGCGCGGAGGATCGCGGCGAGGAGTGATGCTCGCCGGGCGGCGATCAGTCGAGGTCGAGCGAGTCGCCAGCCTCGAGCGCGACGAACGTGCCGCCGTGCAGCTCGGTCACGTGCTGGATGCGCGCGTTGGCCATCTTCTGCCCGATCTCCGAGTTGATCCGTTCGTGAGTCGGGAACGAGCGGCGGGGGCGCACGGCGTCGACGTAGTCCATGACCTCGCCGATCTTGAGCCACGGCGCGCTCGAGGGCACCGCGAGCACGTCGACGGAGCGCTCCGGCACCGTGAACGAGTCGCCGGGGTAGTAGAGGGTCTCGTTGACGAAGACGCCCACGTTGTCGATGACGGGGATGCTGCGGTGGATGGTCGCGTGCCGACCGCCCGAGAAGGCGAGCGCGAAAGGCCCGGCTGCGCGCACATCTCCCGCATCCACGACGGTCCAGTCGTAGTCGGGATGCGCGGCGGCGACTCCCGCGGGAGCGAACAGGTGCACGGCACCCTCCGCGGCACCCAGCAATCGGTCGAGGTGCTCGCGCGTGATGTGGTCGGCGTGCTCGTGCGTGACGACGATCGCGGCGAGATGTTCGGCGGAGAAGGGGGCTGTGTAGCTGCCCGGGTCGATGACGAGACTCGCTCCCTCGTGCTCGACGACGAGGCACGCGTGCTCGCGCTTGGTGAGAATCATGGGCACACTGTTGGTGAGAATCATGGGCACACTGTACTCACCGATCGTGCGCAGTCCCTTGACGTTCTATACCCCAGGGGGGTATCGTCGGCCGCGTGATCGACGACATCAAGAAGCGAGCCCTGCACCGTTCGCGCATCCTGCAGGGCCAATTGCGCGGCATCGAGAAGATGATCGAGAACGAGGACTACTGCGTCGACATCATCACGCAGTCCCTCGCCGTGCAGAAGAGCCTGCGCAGCCTCAACAAGCTGCTCGTCGAGAACCACTTGCGCACGCACGTGACCGACATGTTCGACGTGGGCGGCGACGAGCGCGAGAAGGCGATGGCCGAGCTGCTCGCCGTCTTCGAGCTCAAGAACAACAGGGGGGAGTGACCATGGCGCACGATCACGCACACCACGACCACGCAGGCCACGACGCCGCGGAGCAGGACGGCGCAGTCGCGACGAGGGAGGCACCGCACGGGCACGGCGCCCACGGCGACCACACCGGTCACGACCCTGCGCAGTTCCGGCGCAAGTTCTGGCTGAGCCTCGCGCTCACCGTCCCGATCCTCGTCTTCTCGCCCGGCCTGCAGAGTCTCCTCGGCCTCGACGGGCCGCGGTTCCCCGGCAGCGAGTTCATCTCCGCGGGGCTCGGTGCATTCCTCTTCTTCTACGGCGGCTGGGTCTTCCTCCGCGGCGCCTGGGTCGAGCTGCGGCAGAAGCAGCCCGGCATGATGACCCTCATCTCCCTCGCGATCGTCGTCGCCTTCGGCTACAGCGCCGCCGTCACGCTGGGCCTCGACGGCATGGACTTCTGGTGGGAGCTCGCGACGCTCATCACGATCATGCTGCTCGGCCACTGGCTCGAGATGTCGGCTGTCATGGGAGCGCAGAACGCGCTCGGTGAGCTCGCCGCCCTCATCCCCGATGAGGCCGAACTCGTCGACGGCGACGACACCCGCACGGTCGCAGCCTCCGAGCTCGCGGTCGGCGACCGTGTGATCGTGCGCCCCGGGTCGGCGATCCCCGCCGATGGCACGGTCGTCGACGGCGAGAGCGACGTCGATGAGTCGCTCCTCACGGGCGAGTCCGAGCCGATCGGCAAGCAGACGGGCGATTCGGTCGTCGCCGGCTCCGTCGTCGGGGGCGGCTCTCTCACCGTCGAGGTGACCAAGACGGGCGAGGACACGGCCCTCGCGGGCGTCATGAAGCTCGTCGCCGACGCCCAGAGCTCCAAGTCGGGCACGCAGCTGCTCGCCGATCGCGCCGCGGCGCTCCTGTTCTACCTCGCCCTCGCCGCGGCGATCATCACGGCGATCGTGTGGGTGATCGTGCGCCCCGGCGAGCCCGACTTCGTGCTCGCGCGCGTCGTGACCGTGCTCGTCATCGCGTGCCCGCACGCCCTCGGTCTCGCCATCCCGCTCGTCGCGCAGATCTCCACCTCCCGCGGCGCCAAGCGCGGGCTGCTCATCCGCTCACGTGCGGCGCTCGAGGCGGCGCGCTCGATCGACGTCGTGCTGTTCGACAAGACGGGCACCCTCACCGAGGGCCGTCAGGGCGTCGAGACGGTCGTCGTCGCCGACGGAGTCGACGAGGACGAGGCTGTGGCGCTCGCCGCCGCCGTCGAGGCCAAGAGCGAGCATCCCATCGCCCGCGCGATCATCGCCGAGGCCGCCGATCGCGACCTGAAGAAGCGCCGCAGCGCGCGGTTCACCGCGGTCTCCGGCAAGGGCGTGACCGCGCGCGTCGGCGAGACGGAGTACTCGGTCGCGAGCGGCCGTTGGGTCACCGAGCAGAGCATCGAGGTGCCGGGCGCCCTCGTCGCGGCGGCCCGCGAGGCGGGCGAGGCAGGCCAGACGGTCGTCTATCTTCTCGAGGGGGATACCGTGCTCGCGCTCTTCGCGATCGCCGACGTGATCCGCCCCGAGTCGCGTGAAGCCGTCACGGCTCTGCAGAAGCGCGGCGTGCGGGTCGCGCTGCTCACGGGCGACTCGCAGCCCGTCGCCGAGTGGGTCGGGCGCGAGCTCGGCATCGACGAGGTGCACGCCGAAGTGCTGCCCGGCCAGAAGTCCGACGTCGTCGCCGAGCTGCAGCGCGGCGGTACGAGCGTCATGATGGTCGGCGACGGCGTCAACGACGCCCCCGCCCTGGCCCGCGCCGACGTGGGCGTCGCGATCGGAGCGGGAACAGACGTCGCCATCGAGTCGGCGGGCATCGTGCTCGCCTCGAGTGACCCGCGCGGCGTCGACGAGGCGATTCAGCTCAGCCGCCGCACGTACGCGAAGATGCAGCAGAACCTCGTGTGGGCGGCCGGCTACAACGTCGTCGGCATCCCGCTCGCCGCCGGCGTGCTCGCGGGCGTCGGCTTCCTGCCCTCGCCCGCGCTCGGCGCCGTGCTCATGAGCGTGTCGACGATCGTCGTCGCCCTCAACGCGCAGCTGCTGCGCCGCGGCTGACGCGCGGAGTCGTCAGCAGCCGTCGGGCGGATCGTGACGCGGTTTCGCGCCATAATCAGCGGATGACATCGTCGTCGCGTCGCGTGGTCGTCGCCATCAACCCGGCAGCATCCTTCGGCCGCGGCAGCGAGGTCGGGCCGGCCGTCGTCACCACGCTGCGCGGACTGGGCCACGAGGTGACAAGCCTCACCGAGCCTGACTTCGCGCAACTGCTCGACGCGACGCGCGCGGCGCTCGGCGACAAGCCCGATGCGCTCGTCGTCGTCGGCGGCGACGGCATGGTGAACCTCGGCGTCACCGCGCTCGAGGGCACACGTATTCCGCTCGGGATCGTGCCGAGCGGCACCGGCAATGACATGGCGCGCGGGCTGAGCATCCCGATCGGGGACACCGAGGCGGCGATCACGGCGCTCGCCGCGGCGCTGCATCGGCCGCCGCGCGTCATCGACGCTGGACGCATCGCGTTCGACGGCAGCCGGGCGCGGTTCGCGTGCATCCTCTCGGCCGGCTTCGATGCCCTCGTCAACGAGCGCGCCAACCGCATGCGCTGGCCGCGCGGCCGCAGCCGGTACACGATCGCGCTGCTCGTGGAGCTCGCACGGCTGCGCCCGATCGAGTACCGGCTCACGCTCGACGGCGTCGAGCACGTCGAGCGTGCGCTGCTCGTCGCCGTCGCCAACAACCTCTCCTTCGGCGGGGGCATGAAGGTCGCCCCCGACGCCTCGCTCTACGACGGGCTCTTCGACGTCGTGCTCGTGCGGCCCCTCGGGCGGCTCGCGTTCCTGCGCATCTACCCGCGCGTCTTCGCCGGAACCCACGTGACCGACAGCCGCGTCGTCGTCCATCGCGCCCGCCAGGTGCGCATCGAGGCGGACGGCGTCGTCGCCTACGCCGACGGGGAGCGCATCGCTCCGCTGCCCGTCGAGATCCACATGCAGGAAGGCTCGCTGCGAGTGCTCGCATAGCGGTCGCGGCACCGGTTTGGTCGGGGTGTTCGCCCTATGGCATACTCGACTGGTTGCGTGACGGCCCCATCGTATAGCGGCCTAGTACGCCGCCCTCTCACGGCGGTAACGCGGGTTCGAATCCCGCTGGGGTCACGTGTCTGAGACCGCCCGGAATCGTCCGGGCGGTTTCGTCAGTTAACCCGCGACGCGATGCTGCGAACCCGCTCTTCCTTTGGGGTTCCAGGGGGTCTACTGTGTGGCACATGACAATGCTTAGGAGTGTGTCTCTCGTGTCGCTCACCGCCGCGCTCGTCGTCGGCCTGAGCGGCTGCTTCGGCTTTCCCGGCGGCCTCCTCAACCAGGGTTCTGCCGACCCGGCGGCGGGCGGCAACGCGAGCGCCGAAGACGCGCTCGCCGGCACGACCTGGGATGGCGTGGACTCGGACGGAGACAGCTGGGTGCTCGAGTTCCAGGAGGATCGCACGCTCGGGTTCACCTTCAACGGCGCGAGTTACGACGATGCGAGCGACACCTGGGGTGTGGCTGGGTCGACTCTCACGGTCTCCATCGTGTTCAACGACGGCATCGCCACGATGAGCGGGCCGTACGAGGCTGGTGACTCCACGATCGACCTCGACGGCGAGCAGGACGACGCGCTCTGGACTCTCACCCTCTCGCCGCAATAACACGGGCGCGGGGCTCGTGTCGGGCGCACGCGCCCAGAGTCGCTAGGCTGTCACGCGCGAGGGGGAGTATCCCGATTCGCCGCGATCGTCATCACGACCCGACTCTGCAGTCCGGTCCGGGCGCGGCGCCACCGTACTGGGGTGGGGGAGAGACCGTCGAGTTCCTCTGACCCCTCCCATCGAAAGGCTCCTGTGAGCGACGTCGTCATTCCCGTGTGGTTCGAGATCGGCTCTCTCATCGTGCTGAGCGCCATCCTTATCGTCGATCTGCTCCTCGTGATCAAGCGGCCGCACGTGCCGAGCCCGAAGGAGTCGGGGCTGTGGGTCGGGTTCTACGTGACTCTCGCGCTCATCTTCGCCGGGCTCATGTTCCTCATCGCGGGCGCCGACGCTGGTGGCGAGTTCGTGGCCGGCTGGCTCACCGAATACAGCCTCTCGATCGACAACCTGTTCGTGTTCGTGCTGATCATGGCGCAGTTCAGCGTTCCTCGGCGCATGCAGCAGCGCGTGCTCATGATCGGCATCATCCTGGCGCTGCTGTTCCGCGGCATCTTCATCCTGCTCGGTGCGGCCCTCATCGCGAACTTCAGCTGGGTCTTCTACATCTTCGGAGCGTTCCTTCTCGTCACCGCCGCGCAGCAGGCCTTCAGCGGCCGTGAGGACGACGAGGAGCGCGAGAGCAAGCTCATCGGGTTCCTGCGCAAGCGCATCCCAATCACCGACGAGTACGACGGCATGAAGATGCGCACACGCATCGATGGCAAGGCCTTCTTCACGCCCCTGCTCATCGTCCTCATCGCGATCGGCACGACCGATGTGATCTTCGCCCTCGACTCGATTCCCGCGATCTTCGGCATCACCCAGAGCCCGTTCATCGTCTTCACGGCGAACGTCTTCGCCCTCATGGGGCTGCGGCAGCTGTACTTCCTGCTCGGGCACCTCGTCGACAAGCTCGAATACCTCAAGTACGGCATCGCGTTCATCCTCGCCTTCATCGGCGTCAAGCTCGTGCTGCACGCGCTCCACGAGAACGAGCTGCCCTTCATCAACGGCGGCGAGCACGTGCCCGTGCCCGAGATCGACACCTGGACGTCGCTCATCGTCATCCTCGTCGCCATGGCGGTGGCGGTCGTGCTGAGCCTGCTCAAGATCCGCCGCGAGGGCCGCTACCTGCCGACCGCGATCATCGGCAGTGCGGACGACGAGGAGGAGGGGTCCGAAGCCGCGTCTGCTGCGGCGGGGACCGAGAACACCGAGACTCGCAGCGGGCGCTGAGCCGAGCATCCCCCGGTGGTAACCTGGCTCCATGCAGCGCGAGCGGTTCCTTCTCCTTCGTCGCCGCGGCGAGTCCTGATCACCCCAGGTCGCATTCTCGCCGCGGAGTCTCGACGCGGCCGCTTCGATTCGAACTGCTAGAAGGGTGACCACCCATGACGACCGATTCCGTGAGCACGACGACTGACCGGCCCCGCACTCTCGCCGAGAAGGTCTGGGCCTCCCACCTCGTCGCCGAAGGCGCGAAGGGCGAGCCCGACCTGCTCTACATCGACCTGCACCTCGTGCACGAGGTCACGAGCCCGCAGGCCTTCGACGGCCTCCGTCTCGCCGGCCGTCCTGTGCGCCGCCCCGACCTGACGATCGCGACGGAAGACCACAACACTCCGACGCTCGCGATCGACAAGCCCATCGCCGAGCCGACGAGCCGCAAGCAGATCGAGACGCTGCGCGCCAACGCGAAGGAGTTCGGGATTCGCCTGCACTCGCTCGGCGATGTCGAGCAGGGCATCGTGCACGTCGTCGGCCCGCAGCTGGGCCTCACGATGCCGGGCATCACGGTAGTGTGCGGCGACAGCCACACATCCACCCACGGCGCATTCGGCGCCCTCGCCATGGGCATCGGCACGAGCGAGGTCGAGCACGTGCTCGCCACCCAGACGCTGCCCCTCAAGCCGTTCAAGACCATGGCGATCACGGTCGAGGGCGAGCTCAAGCCCGGCGTGACGGCGAAAGACATCATCCTCGCCGTCATCGCCAAGATCGGCACGGGCGGCGGGCAGGGCTACGTGCTCGAATACCGCGGCTCGGCGATTCGCGCCCTCTCCATGGATGGCCGCATGACGATCTGCAACATGTCGATCGAGGCGGGTGCGCGGGCAGGCATGGTCGCCCCCGACGAGACGACCTACGCCTACCTCAAGGGTCGCCCGCACGCTCCGGAAGGAGCCGACTGGGATGCAGCGGTCGAGTACTGGAACACGCTGCGCACCGATGACGACGCCCTGTTCGACGCCGAGGTGTACCTCGACGCGAACGAGCTCGAGCCCTTCGTCACGTGGGGCACCAACCCCGGTCAGGGAGTCTCGCTGAGCGAGAGCGTTCCCGACCCCGCGACGATCATCGACGCCAACGAGCGTGCCGCGGCCGAGCGCGCCCTCGAGTACATGGACCTCGCCGCGGGCACGCCCATGAAGCAGATTCCCGTCGACGCCGTGTTCATGGGCTCCTGCACCAACAGCCGGCTCGACGACCTGCGCGCGTTCACCTCGATCATCAAGGGCCAGAAGAAGGCCGAGGGTGTTCGCGTCATGGTCGTTCCCGGCTCTGCGCGCGTGCGTCTCGAAGCGGAGGCCGAAGGGCTCGACAAGATCGTCGAGGAGTTCGGTGCTGAATGGCGCTTCGCGGGCTGCTCCATGTGCCTGGGCATGAACCCCGACCAGCTCGCCCCGGGGGAGCGCTGCGCCTCCACGAGCAACCGCAACTTCGAGGGTCGGCAGGGCAAGGGCGGTCGCACCCACCTCGTGAGCCCGCTCGTCGCGGCGGCCACGGCCATCCGGGGCACGCTCTCGAGCCCGGCCGACCTGCTCGCGGACGGCATTGCCGTCGATACTGAGTACACGGGCGTCGAGGGGGTGAGCGCGTAGTGGACAAGGTCACAACCGTCACCGGCGTCGCCGTGCCCCTGCGGCGCTCCAACGTCGACACCGATCAGATCATCCCCGCCGTCTTCCTCAAGCGCGTCACGAAGACCGGCTACGACGACGGGCTCTTCCACGAGTGGCGGAAGGACCCGCAGTTCATCCTCAACCGCCCCGAGTACGCCGGCGCTCGCATCCTCATCACGGGCTCCGACTTCGGCACCGGCTCGAGCCGCGAGCACGCCGTGTGGGCTCTGCGCGACTTCGGCTTCGCCGCCGTGATCAGCCCCAAGTTCGCCGACATCTTCCGCGGCAACGCTGGCAAGCAGGGGCTGCTCGCCGGCCAGGTCGACGAGGCGACGGTCGAGCAGTTCTGGGCCGAGCTCGAGGCGAGCCCCGGCATGGAGGCGACGGTCGACCTCGAGGCCCGCACCGTGACGGTGGGGAATATCACGGCCCCGTTCGAGATTGACGATTACACGCGCTGGCGCCTGCTCGAAGGGCTCGACGACATCGCGCTCACGCTGCGCGACGAGCAGGCGATCACCGATTTCGAAGCCCGCCGCGAAAGCTGGCGGCCGACGACTCTGCCCGCTCGCTGACGCGGGCGGCGCAGAGACAACGCACCAGGAAAGGGCGCATGAACTCGCTCACCCAGGATTCGCAGAAGGCCGCCGCACGCGTCGGTCTCGTCTCCGACAGCATCACCATCCACGGCGGCAAGCCGCTGCGGGGTCGCGTGGAAGTGCGCGGCGCCAAGAACCTCGTCACCAAGGCGATGGTCGCCTCTCTGCTCGCCGACACCCCCAGCACTCTCAAGGGCGTGCCCGAGATCAGCGACGTCGCCGTCGTGAGCGGGCTGCTCAAGGCGCACGGGGTCGCGATCGACTCCTCCGCGCCCGGCGTGCTCACGCTCGACCCGAGCAACGTGGTCGGCGCGCACTTCGCCGAGATCGACGCGCACGCCGGCTCGAGCCGCATCCCGATCCTGTTCTGCGGCCCCCTCCTGCACCAGCTCGGCGAGGCCTTCATCCCCGACCTCGGCGGCTGCCGCATCGGCGACCGCCCCATCGACTTCCACCTCAACGCCCTGCGCGCCTTCGGGGCGGTCGTCGAGAAGTCGTACCAGGGCATCCACCTCACGGCGCCCCACAAGCTCGTCGGCGCCGATATCGACCTGCCGTTCCCGAGCGTCGGGGCGACCGAGCAGGTGCTCCTCACGGCGGTGCGGGCGGAGGGCACGACCGAGCTCAAGAACGCCGCGATCGAGCCCGAGATCATGGACCTCATCGCGATCCTGCAGAAGATGGGCGCGATCATCTCGGTCGAGCCCAACCGCGTCATCGTCATCGAGGGCGTGGAGACGCTGCGCGGCTACAACCACACCGCGATCTTCGACCGCAACGAGGCCGCGAGCTGGGCGGCGGCGGCGCTCGCGACGGGCGGCGACATCACTGTCGGCGGTGCGACGCAGCAAGAGCTCATGACCTTCCTCAACGTCTACCGCAAGGTCGGCGGCGAATTCGACGTGCTCGAGGACGGCATCCGCTTCTGGCACCCTGGAGGCCCGCTCAAGCCCGTCATGATCGAGACGGATGTGCACCCCGGCTTCATGACGGACTGGCAGCAGCCGCTCATCGTGGCCCTCACCCAGGCGGAGGGCGAGTCGGTCGTGCACGAGACGGTGTACGAGAACCGCTTCGGCTTCACGGAGGCGCTCAACGAGATGGGCGCGAACATCGTCGTGCACCAGTCGGGGCTCGCCTCCATCACGCGCCGCGTGCCGCGCCGACCGCTCGAGCAGGCCGCTGTCATCACGGGGCCGACCCCGTTGCACGGCGCCGACGTGCGTGTGCCCGACCTGCGCGGCGGCTTCAGCCACCTCATCGCCGCGCTCGCGGCGGAGGGCACGTCGACGGTGAGCAACGTGGGCATCATCAGCCGCGGCTACGAGCTGTTCATCGACAAGCTGCGGCAGCTGGGCGCCGACTTCGAGCTGCCCTCCTGAGCTGCTCGCACCGTCATGACCGACTCCATTCCTGCGCCGGCATTCGTCACGCACTAGCCTGTACCCGTGACTGACGCCACCCCCGCGACCGTCGACGACGACGGCCGCCCCGCGCGCCGTCGACGCCGGGAGAAGACCGCACTCTGGTACGTGATCGCGGCCCTGTGCCTCCCGCTCCTGACCCTCATGGCGCGGTTCCCCGTCATCGACGGCCACAAGCTTCCCCGTCAGGGCGCCTTCATCCTCGCGCCCAACCACTACAGCGAGATCGACCCCGTCATCATGGGCCGCTTCATGTGGAAGCTCGGGCGGGTTCCGCGCTTTCTCGCGAAAGCCTCCGTCTTCCGTGTTCCCGTGCTCGGTGCGATCCTGCGCTGGTCCGGTCAGATTCCGGTGGAGCGGGAGGGGCGGGGGCGGCCGGATGCTCCGCTCAAGGCGGCGCAGCAGCTCGTCGATCGCGAGCTCGCGATCATCATCTACCCCGAGGGCACCCTCACGCGCGACCCCGACCTGTGGCCCATGCGGGGCAAGAGCGGCGCGGTGCGCATGGCGCTCACCGCGGGCGTGCCGATCATTCCCGCCGCGCACTGGGGCACGCAGCAGATCATGGCGCGCTACTCGAAGAAGATCAGCTTCTTCCCCCGCAAGACCATCTACTGCAAGATCGGCGATCCCGTCGACCTGAGCGACCTCGAGGGGCGTCCGCTCGACTCGGCGACGCTCGCCGAGGGCACGCGTCGCGTCATGACGGCGATCGCCGACCTGCTCGGCGACCTGCGCGACGAGCAGCCGCCGGCGGAGCGCTGGGATCCCGCGAAGAACAACCAGGCCGAGACGGGCCGCTTTGAGTGACGAGGGCGCGTCACGCGAGCATCCGCCTCTGACGGAAGCGGTGCGATTGCCGCTGCCGAACCTCGATGCTGACGCGCCGCGCGTCGCCGTGCTCGGCGCCGGCTCGTGGGGCACGACGTTCGCGAAGATCCTCGCCGATGGCGGTGCCGACGTCGTCATGTGGGCGCGCCGGCGCGAGGTCGCGCAGGAGATCACCGAGACCCACCGCAACAGCGGCTACCTGCCCGGCATCAACCTGCCCGGCAATCTGCGCGGCCACGACTCGCTCGAGCACGTGCTCGCGGGTGCCGAGCAGGTGTACCTCTCGGTGCCGAGCCAGAGCTTGCGCGCCAACCTCGCCTCGATTCGCGACATCGTGCCCGCCGACGTGCCCGTCGTGAGCCTCATGAAGGGGGTCGAGAAGGGCAGCGGGCTGCGCATGAGCGAGGTGATCCGCGACGAGCTGCGCATCGACGAGGAGCGCATCGCCGTCGTGAGCGGCCCCAACCTGGCCCTCGAGATCGCGAAGCGCCAGCCGACCGCGGCCGTCGTCTCGAGCGCCCACCGCGACACCGCCGTCGCCGTCGCGCAGGTCGCGTCGAACGAGTACTTCCGCTGCTTCGTCAACACCGACGTCGTCGGCACCGAGTTCGGGGGAGTGCTCAAGAACCTCATCGCCGTGGCCGTGGGCATCGCCGACGGCGTGGGCTACGGCGAGAACACGAAGGCATCGATCATCACCCGCGGGCTTGTCGAGATCACCGACTTCGCGGTCGCGTTCGGCGGCCGCTCCGAGACCATGACGGGGCTCGCGGGTCTCGGCGACCTCATCGCGACGTGCGAATCCCCGCTCTCGCGCAACAACACGGCGGGCCGTCTGCTCGGTCAGGGCTACGCCTTCGCGCAAGTGATCGCCCAGATGAACCAGACCGCAGAGGGTCTCTCCTCCGTCGGCCCGATTCTCGAACTGGCATCCACCAAGGGCGTCTCGATGCCGATCGTCGCGCAGGTCGCGCGTGTGCTCGAGGGAACCCTCGACCCGCGCGAGCTCGCCCCGCACCTCGCCACGGATTCCGACGAGCCTCAAGGGGAGTGACGCCTCGGTAGGCTGGCTCTCGTGATCACGACCCTCGCTGGCGGCCGCGTCCTCGCCGAGAAGCACGGGGCGACCCCTCCGACGGTCGTCGCCTTGCACGGCTGGGCGCGCGACGGCACCGACTTCGGCACGATCGTCTCGGGCCTCGACGCGGTGTGCCTGCACCTTCCCGGGTTCGGGCCGGCTCCGGCGCCCGACGAGGTGTGGGGCAGCGAGGATTACGCCGAACTCGTCGCCGAGGCGGTCGCCGCCTACGCGCCCGTGATCATCGTCGGGCACTCGTTCGGCGGCCGCGTCGCGGCACGTCTGGCTGCTCGCCGCCCCGAGCTCGTGCGCGGCCTCATTCTCACCGGTGTGCCGCTGCTGCGCCTGCAGGCACCGGTCGCCCCGCCACTGGGCTACCGCGTGGCGCGCTGGGCGAATCGGCGCGGTCTGCTGAGCGACGAGCGCATGGATGCTCTGCGCAACGAGCGCGGATCCGCCGACTATCGCGCCGCCGAGGGCGTGCTGCGCGGCGTCCTGGTGCGAGTGGTCAACGAGTCGTACGACGAGGAGCTCGACGAGCTTGCCGCGGGCACGGTGCCCGTGCGCTTCGTGTGGGGCGAGCACGACACGGCGGCGCCGACGGAGGCTGGGCGGCTGGCTGCCGAGCGAGTCGGGTCGCCGTTCCGCATCGTGCCGGGCAGCGCCCACCTGCTCGAGGGCGACCTCGAACTGGCCGTGCGCGAGGAGCTTCTCGCGCTCATCGCCGAGACCGCGGAGCAGGGCTGATGGCCGGCATCGTCGCCTCGGTGCTCTATCTGCCCTTCGTGGTCACAGCAAGCGTCCTCGGGGCGCTCGCGGCGATCTTCATCGCGGGCCGCTGGGTGCGCGTCGCCCAGCGCGAGCACTACGTACCCGGCTCGGTGTCGCGCATGGCCTGGCTGTGGCTGCGCCGCGAGCCAGGGTCCGGCCCCGCGACGGCCGTTGTCATCGTGGCGATCGCGGTGGCGGTGCTCGTGCCGATTCCCGCCCTGCAGGCGCTCCCGCTCCCCGCCATCGTCCTGCTGGGCCTGCTGCCCTTCGGGCTGGGGTTCCGGGGCACCTCGAAGCCTCTCGCGGTCACGTCGCGCGTGAAGCGACTGCTCGTGGTGTGGATAGTTCTGCATCTCGCGGTCGGCGTGGCGCTCACACTCCTCCTCGGCCCCGCAGGCCCAGCGTTGACGCTCCTGTTGAGCGCGCCGCTCACCGATCTCGCGCTCGCGATCATGTCGCCCATCGAGAAGTCCGCCTCGCAGCGGTACGTAGCCGCGGCGAAGAAGCGGCTCGCCCAGGTGCGGCCGACGGTCGTGGCGATCACCGGGTCCTACGGCAAGACGAGCACGAAGAACTACGTGGCCCACCTGCTGAGCGCCACGTTCACGACGGTCGCGAGCCCAGCATCCTTCAACAATCGCTTGGGGCTCGCCCGGTCGGTGAATGACAAGCTCGTGCCGGGCACCGAGATGTTCGTCGCGGAGATGGGCATGGATGCTCCCGGCCAGATCGCGGAGCTGTGCGAGCACTTCCCGCCCGACATCGCGGCCATCACGGTCATCGGTGAAGGCCACCTGCAGCGCATGCGCACGACGGACGCGATTCTGCAGGAGAAGTCGACGATCACCGATCGTGCGCGCACGGTCGTGCTGCCGATCGATGACGCGCGCCTCGCGGCTCTTGCCGCCTCCGACCGCATGAACGGCAAGCGGGTCGTCACGGTCAGCTGCGTGCCGGGTACGGACGCCGACGTGGTGCTGTCTCCTGCATCGGGCGATGCGGGGGCCACGATCGTTCTCGGCCGGGGTGGCGAGCCGGTGCCGGTGACCATCGCGAGCACGGGCCACGCCGTCAACGTCGCGGTTGCGTCGGGCATCGCCCTCGCCGCGGGTGTGCCCGGCGCTGTCATCGCGTCGCGCCTCGGCGCGCTGCCGGGCTCGCAGCACCGCGCCGAGGTGCAGCAGTCACCGAGCGGAGCGCTCGTGATCGACGACACCTACAACGCGAACCCTGTCGGGTCGCTGCGCGCGCTCGAGAGCGCGGCGGCGCTCGCCGCCGAGCGGGGCGGCCCTCTCGTCGTCGTGACGCCGGGCATGGTCGAGCTCGGCCCCGTGCAGGCCGAGCGCAACCACGCGTTCGGCGCCGCGATCGGTGCTGTCGGAGCGCGACTGTTCGCGGTCGCACGCACCAACCGGGCCGCTCTGCTCGCGGGCTACGCGAGCACGGCGACGGCGGAGGCGCTCGGGGCGGACGCCGTGCGCTCGCGCGAGCACGCGGTCGCCGAGGCGGTCACGGTCGCGGGGGAGCGGGGCGTTATCCTCTATGAGAACGACTTGCCCGATCACTATCCGTGATCCCAGAACCCACTGATTAAGGTGCACATGGCTGGAACCGCCCCCTGGGCCGTCGTCTTCGGCGGCCCGAGCCCCGAGCACGAGATCTCGATCCTCACGGGCTTGCAGGCCGAGCGCGTGCTCGCCGCGGCGGGCCACGACGTCGTCGCGATCTACTGGTCGCCGACCGGGGATTGGTTCCGCGTGCCCGCGGGCACGGAGGCGAAGGACTACCTCGAGGGCGCTCCGCGCGAGTCGACGCCGCTCGAAGCGCGCGTCTCGGGCGACCCCGGGCTGTACCGCCGCAAGACGTTCGGCGCCGAGCGCCTCGACCTCGAGGCCGCGCTGCTGTGCCTGCACGGCGGCGTCGGCGAGGGCGGCGGCGCCGCTGCGGTGTTCTCGCTCCTGGGCATTCCCGCGACGGGGTCCACGCTGTTCGCCGGCGCGGTCGGCATGGACAAGCTCGCGTTCGGCGGCCTCATGTCGGCCGCGGGCATCCCGAGCCTTCCCCGCGAAGCGGTGTCGACGCTCACCGAGCCCGCCTTCGAGGGCCCCTACATCGTCAAGCCGCGCTTCGGCGGCTCCTCGATCGGCATCGAGATCGCCGAGGATGTCGCCGCGGCCCGCGCTCTCGCGGCCAGCAGCGTGCACTTGCGCACGGGCGCCGTGGTCGAGCCCTACCGCCCCGAGCTCGTCGACCTCAACATCGCCTTCCGCACCTTCCCGAGCCTGGAGATCACGCAGCTCGAGAAGCCGCTGCGCGGGCCCGCCGGCAGTGCGCTCTACAGCTACGCCGAGAAGTACCTTGCAGGCGGCGCGGGCGCCGATGCCGGCCTCACGAGCGCTCCCCGCGAGTTCCCGGCTGAGGTGCCCGAGGCCGTGCACACACGGGCGCGCGAGCTTGCCGAGCGCGTCGCGGACGTCACGCGGCTCACCGGCATCGTGCGCGTCGACCTGCTGCTCGACGAGGCGAGCAGCGAGCTCTACGTCAACGAGGTCAACACGATCCCCGGCGCGCTCTCGCTGTACCTGTGGGCGCCGCAGCAGCCGGCGGCGACCGTCCTCGTGGATGCTCTCACCGAGGCCCGGGACCGCCGCGTAGTCTTCCCCCAGGCCGGGTTCGGCGGCGGCGCCGCGCTACGAGCCGCGGGCGGCATCGCCGGCAAGCTCGTCGGCCTCGACGGCCCCCGCGCGTAGCCGCGCGGCGCGCTCGCGCGCCCGCGCACGCGCGCACGGGCGTCGGTGCCAGATCTGGCGCAAAAGGGCGCTCGTCGCCCGCGATTCGGCCACTTTGTGGCGAATCTGCGGCGGCGCTCGCGGCGCGCGAGGGCGAACCCGCGCGCTATGTCGTGCCAGATCTGGCACGAATGGGCGCTCGCGGTGCGCGATACTCCCGTTTTGCGGCGAATCTGCGGGGTTGCGCGGGGTGCGTGGGCCATGCGGGGTGCGTGGGCCACGCGGGTCGTGTGGGGTGAGCGGGCATGCGCGGGTCGTGTGGGGTGAGCGGGCGTGCGCGGGTCGTGCGGGGTGAGCGGGGATGCGCGGGGCGCTACTCGGTCTCGGGTGCGACCGTGCCGCCGCCGAAGACGTCGGTCGTAGCGAGGCACCGGGCCTCGGCCGGGGTCGCGGCGACCGCTCCGCTGATGGCGCGCACGGCGTCCGCGCCGGCGATGTAGGTGATGTCGACGATGACCTCGGTCGTGGGCGTGCGTCCGTAGGTCGTGAAGACGTATTGCGGGGCGTCGCTCTCGTCGAGCAGCCAGTCGACGCCGTCGACGTCGAAGCACGGCAGGTCGCTCGGGCCGAGATCGGGCAGCCCGCACCGGTAGATGACGGCCGTGGGTTCACCCCACGCCGCAGTGGCCTGCGCGTTCGTGCTGCGGCGGTCGAGCTCGCCGATGGTCTGCGGCAGCCGCACCGAGATCTCGGCGCACGCCACGGAGTTCGCCTCGGGCGCCGCCTCGAGCGGCACGGTCGGAGCACACGCCGCGAGGGGCATGATGGCGAGCGCGGCGACGGCAAGGGCCAGGAGGGGGGAGCGGGTTCTCATCGTCGTTCAGGCTACCGTTGAGCGCATGAGCGAAGCCGAGTCGAGCGGGCCCGACGGCGACGGCGCCGGCGTCGAGGGCACCCGGGCAGCCGCAGAACCGGGCGGCGGAGACGACTCGAAGCACACCCTCGACACTCTCGGCTCCGTCGGTGAGCTCGATGCCCTCGCCCGCATTATCCCGCGCCTGCCGCCGAGCGAGGCGACCATGCTGGGCCCGGGCGACGACGCAGCCGTGCTCGCGGCGCCCGACGGTCTCTACGTCGTGACGACCGACATGATGATCCACGGCCCCGACTTCCGCCTCGCGTGGTCGAGCATGCGCGATCTGGGGTTCAAGGCCGCGGCGACGAACCTGAGCGACGTCGCCGCGATGGGCGCGCGACCGACGGCTCTCGTCGTGGCGCTCGCGGCACCGGCCGAGACGCCCGTGAGCGACCTTGAGGCCCTCGCGGACGGCTTGCGGGAAGCGTGCGCCGAGCTCGCTCCGGGCTGCGGAGTCGTCGGGGGAGACCTGAGCGTCTCACCCACCCTCACGATCGCCGTGACGGCGTTCGGCGACCTCGAAGGGCGTGAGCCGGTGCGGCGCGACGGCGCGCGCGTGGGCGACGTGGTCGCGGTCTCCGGCCCGCTCGGTGCGGCCGCAGAGGGTCTGGCCCTGCTGTTCGAGCGCGCGGTCGATGACGACGGCGTGCCGGATGCTCGGGCCGCCGCTCGACTGCGCTCCGAGCATCCCGTCGCCGTAGCCGCCCAGCTCACGCCGCACCCGCCGATCGCGGACGGCGTCGCCGCCGCGCTCGCGGGAGCCACCTCGATGCTCGACCTGAGCGACGGCCTCGCCCTCGACGCGCGGCGGATTGCGCGCGCGAGCGGCGTGAGCCTCGACCTCGATGCGGCTGCCGTGTGCATGGCGGCGGGGGTGGATGCTTCCCGGCTGCCGCACGTGATCGTGGGCGGGGAGGATCACTCGCTGCTCGCGACGTTCCCGCCCGCGACGGGCCCGGGCCAGTCGCTGCCGGGCGGGTTCCGGGTGATCGGCCGCGTCGTCGAGGCGGGCGCAGAGGGCCCTGCCCTGCTCGTCGGGGGCCGGGTCTTCGCCGCGCGCGGCGGGTGGGACTCGTTCGACGAGTGGAGCGGCGGCGTCGGCTGAACGCCGGACGGCGCGGGGAAGGCTAGGAGGCGCGGCGCGCGCGGGCGGCGCGGCGCTTGAGGGCGCGGCGCTCGTCTTCGCTGAGGCCGCCCCACACGCCGGAGTCCTGGTTGGTCTCGAGCGCGTACTGCAGGCAGGTCTCGGTCACCGAGCATCGACCGCAGACGGTCTTGGCCTTCTCGATCTGGTCCACGGCGGGACCAGTGTTGCCGACCGGGAAGAAGAGCTCCGGGTCAGCGGTGAGGCAGGCTGCTTTGTCGCGCCAATCCATAGGACGTGCTCCTTTTGTGCATTGCCGTAGCACGTCGAGTGAGGTTGGGGACGCGCTACATCCGTGAACTCACCGACGAAAGTTGGGGCGAGTGAGACTGAGAGGGATGCCGCCCACGTCACTGTAGGCGTCTGATCAACCGCATATAGGCTCTCACAGGGCCTGAGTCAAATCAATAGTTTTGTATAGGACGGTTCTCGTGTCGGACACCCGACGGACACCCCTCGTCACCCTGCTCGTCATCATCCTGACGCTCGAGTCCGTCTTCGTCGCCGTCGTCGCGGTCGCGCTGGCGGCCGAACTGCTGCGGCTGCAGGCCGACTCCCCCGTCACGGCGCTCGCCCTCGTCGGCCTCACGGCCCTCGTCGTCGTCTGGCTCGTCGCGATGACGGTGGGCGTGTGGCGGGCCCGGGCGTGGACGCGCGGCAGCATCCTCGTCTACCACTTCCTACAGCTCGCGATCGGCGTCGGCAGCCTTCAGGGCTTCGTGCCGCGGCCCGACATCGCGTCGTGGATCATAATCCCCTCGGTGCTGGGGATCATTCTCGCGCTCACGCCGAGCGTGACCGAGCACCTCTCCCGCCGCGGCTGACGGGCGGCGACCTCAGTCGAGCCCGAGCTTCTTGCGCAGGCTCGCGACGTGGCCGGTCGCCTTGACGTTGTAGAGCGCGTGCTCGAGCACGCCCTGCTCGTCGATCACGAAGGTCGAGCGAATGACTCCCGTCACGGTCTTGCCGTACATCGACTTCTCGCCGTACGCCGCGTAGGCGTTGTGCACCGTGAGATCGGGGTCGCTCAGCAGGGGGAAGGTCAGGTTCTGCTCGTCGGCGAACGTCTGCAGAGCATCCCCGGAGTCCTTGGAGATGCCGAGCACCTGGTAGCCGGCGCTCGCGAGGGAGGCGAGGTTGTCGCGGAAGTCGCACGCCTGCGTCGTGCAGCCGGGCGTCGAGGCGGCGGGGTAGAAGTAGAGCACGACCTTCTGGCCGGCGTAGTCGCCGAGCGAGACGGGCGTGCCGTCCTTGTCGGGCAAGGTGAAGGCGGGGGCGGCGGTTCCGGCTTCGAGGCGCGTGCTGGCCATGAGGGCTCCTTGCATGATCGGGATGCGCGGCGCAGGTCGACTCCGCGGTGAGAGTCTCAGTGTATGAATGCGGGCGGGACGCTCGCTGAGAGCCGCCCGAGTGGAGGCTGCCCCGCCACGGTGGTAGTGTTTCCTCTCGGCCGTCAAGGCCTACGCACCTCTAGCTCAATTGGCAGAGCAACTGACTCTTAATCAGTGGGTTCCGGGTTCAAGTCCCGGGGGGTGTACGAAAACCCCGGTTCGCTCTCGCCAGCTGCCGGGGTTTTTTCGTGCCCCGCGGCGCTCTAGTCGTCGATGCCGGGGGCGTCGATCGCCTTGTTCTCTTCCATCACGGTGCCGACGGCGATCGCGACGCTGATGCCCCAACTGGCCCACATGAGGGCGAGGCGCCAGTCGCGCGGGCCGTGCCGAGTGGTCGAGATGACATTCCAGGCGGAGAACACGGCGCTCACCACGGCACCGTTGAGGATGTACTTGCGCATGCGGTGACCTTCCCTCGTCGTGTGTGCTCCACGCTATCGTTCCTGCCCGGTGCGGATGCCGCCAGCGTCCAGTTCATGTCCAGGCTGTTGCGCGGGGCTGGGAAGTCGCCCAGCGCAACCTTGGCATCTGACCGATTGGTCAAATCCTGACCGATCGGTCAACTAACGTGGCCGCCGTGACTCTCCATGACGAACTGCGCGCGATCGCGCTTGCCGAATTCGCGACCTCCGGGTACGCCGCGACCTCACTGCAGCGCATCGCCGACCTCGCGGGCACATCGAAGGCGAGCGTGCTCTACCACTTCGCGTCGAAAGAGCTGCTGCTCGCCGACATCGTGAGCCCCGCCGTCGATGACCTCGATCGCCTGCTCGACTCGATCGACACCGCGAGCGGGCTACGCCACGCCGACTTCGTCGAGAGCTTCGTCGACCTCCTGCTGCGGCACCGCGAGGTTGTTCCCCTCGTCATCAACCAGGGCGCGACCCTCGATGACGTTCCCGTCATGCACCGCGCGACCGAGATCATGCGCCGCGTCGCCGAACTCTTCCGGCTCGCGAGCGGCTCGACCATGGAGAAGCTGCGCTTCGGCGTCGCATTCGGCGGAGTCGCCTACACGCTCGCGGCCGCCGAGCGCCTCGGCCTCAGCGGCGAGATCGACGTCGACGACCTGCGCGGCGCACTCCTGGTCATCCTGCACGAACTGCTCGTGCCCTCCGAGCAGTCGCTTGCCCCCGCCTCCCTCGCCGACCCGACCCCCAAGGACTGACGTGGCCACCCTCCTCTACCGTCTCGGGCGCTTTGCCTACCGCCGCGCCGCGCTCGTCATCACCGTGTGGGTCATCGCCCTCGCGGCGGCTCTCGGCGTGGGCCTGAGCCTCGGCGGCCAGACCGACGAGAGCTTCTCGATTCCCGGCACCGAGTCGCAGGAGGCGCTCGATCAGCTTGACCAGCTCTTCCCCGAAGCCGCCGGCACCACCGTGCAGGCGGTCGTCGCGCCCGAGGACGACTCCCTCGTGACGGATGCCGACATCCGAGGCGAGATCGACGCGCTCATGGCCGACCTCGAGTCGATCCCCGGCGTCGAGACCGTCCTCGGCCCGTTCGACGAGTTCGCGAGCAACCAGGTGAGTGACGACGAGTCGGTCGCGATCGTGCAGGCGAGCCTCGAGGGCACCTCCCAGTCGATCTCGACCGAGACTCTCGACGCGATCACCGCGACCGCCGACGCGCGCGATGTGCGCGTCGAGTTCGCCGGCCAGGTCTTTCAGAACACCACGGTCGGCATCACCGTGATCGAGGTCATCGGCGTGCTCGTCGCGGGGGCCGTGCTCGTCGTGACCTTCGGGTCTCTCCTCGCCGCCGGCATGCCGCTCGCGGCCGCCCTCATCGGCATCGGGATCTCCCTCGGCGGCATTCTCGGCGTCGCGGCCTTCGTTCCCGTTTCGAGCTCCGCGCCCCTGCTCGCCCTCATGATCGGGCTCGCGGTCGGCATCGACTACTCGCTCTTCATCCTCTCCCGACACCGCACCCAGCTCGCCCGAGGCGAGCGACCACTCGAGTCGGCCGGCATCGCTGTGGGCACCGCGGGCAGTGCCGTCGTGTTCGCGGGCGTGACGGTCATCATCGCCCTGCTCGGGCTCCTCGTCGTCGGTGTGCCGTTCCTCTCCGTCATGGGCATCGGTGCGGCAGTCGCGGTGACCGTCGCGATGCTCGCCGCGACGACGCTGCTCCCGGCGTTCATGGGGCTCGCGGGCGACCGCCTCGTCCCCCGCGAGGGGTCGCGCGCCTGGAAGCGCGCACACCCCACGTCGTCGAGCCGCCCGACCATGGGGCGCCGGTGGGTGCGCGGCGTCATGCGCCGTCCGATCCTCTCCACGGTCGGCGTCGTGCTCGTGCTCGGCACCATCTCGATCCCGGCGTTCTCGCTCGACCTCAACCTTCCCGATGGCGGCAAGGAGCCCGAGGGTTCGACGCAGCGCATCGCCTACGACCTCATCGCCGACTCCTTCGGCCCCGGTACCGCAGGCCCCCTCCTCGTGACCCTCGACATCACCCAGTCCACCGACATCATGGGCGACCTCGAGGGCATTCGGGACGACCTCGAGGCGGTCGACGGCGTCGCGAGCGTGAGTCCGGGCATCCCGTCGCCGGGTCTCGAGCTGGCGATCTTCCGCGTCGCCCCCACGACCGCTCCTGACGCGCAGGAGACGAAGGCTCTCGTCGCCGAGCTGCGCGAGACCGGGCAGCTCATCGAGGAGGAGTACGGCACCCCGCTCGCCGTGACGGGCGTCACGGCCGTCGGCATCGACATCTCGACGCGCCTCACGGGCGCGCTCGTGCCCTTCGGCATCATCGTCGTCGGCCTCTCGATCGTGCTGCTCATGGCCGTCTTCCGCTCGGTGCTGGTGCCCGTGAAGGCGGCGCTGGGCTTCCTCCTCACCGTCGGCAGCGCGATCGGCGTGACCGTCGCGGTCTTCCAATGGGGATGGGGCGCCGAGCTGCTGCACGCCGAGCCCGGCCCCATCCTGAGCTTCATGCCCATCATCCTCATGGCGGTGCTATTCGGCCTCGCGATGGACTACGAGGTGTTCCTCGTCTCGGGCATGCGCGAAGAGCACGTGCACGGCGCGACCCCGCGCGAGGCGATCGAGGAGGGCTTCACGACCGGAGCCCGCGTCGTCACGGCTGCGGCCCTCATCATGTTCTTCGTCTTCGCCGCCTTCGTGCCCGAGGGTGCGGGGCTCATCAAGCCCATCGCCCTCGGGCTCGCCGTCGGCATCGCGGTCGACGCGTTCGTCGTGCGCATGCTGCTCGGGCCCGCGCTCATGACGCTCTTCGGCCGCGCGGGCTGGTGGTTCCCGCGCTTCCTCGACCGGCTGCTGCCCGACCTCGACGTCGAGGGCGCCCGATTGCGGCACCATCGCGACACCGTCCAGTGGGCGGCCGGGGCGGGCGATGCGGAGGTCGTGGCCGACCGGCTCGAGATCGCGGGCACCGAGAAGACCCTCAGCCTGCGCGTCGAGTCGGGGCAGGGCATCCTCGTCGATGCGGCGCCCGCCGAGCGCGGTCTCGTGCTCGCGACCCTCGCCGGCTACCTCGCGGCACCGAGCGGGCGCGCGCGCATCGCGGGCGCCCTCCTGCCCTCCGAGGCGGGGACGGCGAGCGAGCGCGTGAGTCTGCTCGAGCTGGAGCCTCATCGACTCGACCCGAGCGTCACGGTGCGCGAACTCGCGACCGAGCATCGTGCGTCGCACCCCGGCCGCACGGGGCAGCGCGAGATCGAGCGCTGGTGGCGCGGAGTCGCGGCGACCGCCCGACGACTGGGAGGCGCCGCCGCCCCGCTCGCGTCCGTCGAGCTCGACGACACCCTCGTGTCGTTGTCGCCCGAGCGCCGAGCGCTCGCCCTCGTCGCACTCGCGACGGCGCATCGCGCCACCGTGCACCTCATCGATGCGGGTGGGCTCGCACGCGCGACGGTCGACGCCGTCGACGCTCTCATCGTCGCCCTCTCCGAGCCGCACCCTGCCCGCATCGTGACGGGCGACGCCGCGAGCGAGGACGCCGCGGCGCTCGCTCTCGAACCCCTCGCGCCCGTCGACGCCCACGACGCCCGAACTCCGGAGGCCCTCCTCTCATGACCGACCGCTCCGCACCCCAGCCCGCCCGGCGCTCGCGGCGCCGCATCGCGATGGTCGTCGGCGCCGTGCTCGTGCCGCTCAGTCTCGTGGGGCTCGCGCTGGCCGCCGTCGGCGACGGCGAGGAGGCGCTCGACCGCATTCCCGCGGCGATCGTCAACAACGACGAGCTCGTCACGATGGTCGACGCCGACGGCGAGGAGCAGCCGTTCCTCGCCGGCCGTCAGCTCGTGACCGAGCTGACCGGCCCCGACTCGGTGGGCTTCGACTGGACCCCGACGGGCCAGGAGGAAGCGGCACGCGCCCTCGAGGAGGGAGAGGTCTACGCCGTCGTCACGATCCCCTCCGACTTCTCCGCGTCGCTCACGAAGATCTCCGAGACGGATGCTCAGCCGGCGTCGATCCGCGTCGAGACCGACGACGCCCACAGCTACCTGGCCGGCTCGGTCATGCAGGCGATCGGCAGCGGCCTCGTCGCGCAGTTCGGCTCGGAGATCACGGCGCTCTACCTGGACGAGCTCGCGGGCGGTCTCGGTGAGCTCGGCGAGTCGCTCGAGACCGCGGCAGACGGTGCGGGTGAACTCGCCGACGGTTCCCGCGAGATCGCGGGCGGCGTGCGCGAGATCGGCGACGGCGTCTCCGGTCTCGGCAGCGGCGCGAGCGCGCTGGGCAGCGGGCTGGGCTCGGCGACGGCGGGCGCGCGCGAGTCGGCCGACGGCGCCGCGGCCCTCTCCTCCGGCATCACCGGGTATACACAGGGCGTGGACGCCCTGGCCTCCGGGCTCGCCCAGCTCGACACGGCCGCGGGCTCGCTCGGTGCCCTCAGTGGTGCCGTCGCGAACGTCTCGAGTCTCGCGAACGCTCTCGTGGTACAGGCTCAAGCGGCACTGGACGAGGCGCAGACCTCCGGTGCGAGCGCAGAGACGATCGCGGAGGCGCAGGCCGTGCTCGTCGACGCGCGGACACTCGCCGCGACCGCCGCAGGCACGAGCGCGCAGGTCACCCCGGCGCTCGCAGGCATCGAGGCGGGCGTGAGCGACAGCGCGAGCGGTGCCGCCGCGCTGTCGAGCGAGAGCGCCGCTCTGCGCGAGGGAGCCCGCGGGCTTGCCGCGGGACTCGGCGAACTCGCGGCCGGGCTCGGTCAGTCGCGCGATGGCGCCTTCTCGCTCGCCGACGGTGCTGCGCAGCTCGCCGCAGGCAACGCCGAGCTCGCCGACGGCGCGAGCGAGCTCGCGGCCGGGACGGAGGAGCTCGCGGCCGGCCTCGACGAGGGCGCAGCATCCGTGCCCGACGACGTCGCGACCGTGCCCGATGCCGTGACCGAGCCGATCACCCTCGAGGCCGAGCGCGCGAACGCGCTCGAGGGGGTCGGCGGGCTCATCATCGCCGTGCTCGGCCCGCTCGGCCTCTGGTTCGGCGCCATGGCCGTGACTCTCGCGCTGCCCGCCCGCGGTGCGGCGATGGTGGGCTCTCCGCTCGGGGCGGGAGCCCTCCTGCGGCGCCGACTACTGCTGCTCGCCGGGCTCTCGCTCGCGCAGGCGGGCCTCGTCACCCTGCTCGCGCACACCGTGGCGGGAGTCTCGTGGGCGCTCGCGCCCGCCATCCTTGGCCTCATGACGCTCATCGCGGTCGCGTTCACGGCACTCCACGTTGCCCTCGCCCAGTGGCTCGGCCGCGGCGGGCTCGTCGTGTCGCTTCTCGCGCTCGCCGTGCAGGTCATCGTCGTGGGCGGCGTCATCCCCATCGAGGCGCTCGCGGCGCCCTTCCCCGCCCTGAGCGCCGTGCTGCCGCTCTCGCAGGCGACCGACGGCCTCACCGCGATCATCGCGGGCGGCTCGGCCGACCGAGCAGTGTCGGCGGCGGTGAGTCTCGTGATCCTCACGGCGATCTCGCTCATCATCGCCCGCCTGGCCGCGGGTCGAGCGCGGCGCCGCGCGGTACTGAGGAGGTTCGCGCCGTCGATGGCGTGAGCGGTGCTGGGCAGCGCCAGGGGCCTCGGGAACCGGGGGAGCGCTAGCGCAGCACGCGCGAGTGCGAGCGTGCGAACTCGAGCGTCTCCCGCAGCCACGCGACGCGCTGCTCGTCATCGCGACCGCACGCGCGCGTATTGATCTCGGCGATGATGTGGCCCGCGAACCCCGACTCGGCAAGACCCTGCAGCACCTCGGCGACCGGTTGCGCACCGCGCCCGGGCACGAGGTGCTCGTCGAGCAGCGCGCCGCCGGGCGCAGTGCACGCCGCATCGCACAGGTGCACGTGCTGCAGGCGCGAGCCCCATTCGCGCGCGAGGTCGGCGGCTGAGCGCCCGCTCATGCCCGCGTGCGAGAAGTCCAGGGTGAGCGCGTCGACCTCGAGCACGCCGGGGTTCCAGCTCGGGGCGAAGGGATCGTGCTCGATGCCGCCTCGAGTGACGGGGAACATGTTCTCGACCGCGATGCGCATGCCGTGCCGCTCGGAGAGCCGCCGCACGGTCTCGACGAAGAGCGCGGCACTGCGGCGCTGCCAGCGGTAGGGAGGGTGCACGACCACGGTCGTCGCGCCGACGGCCTCGGCGAGCTCGACGCTGCGGCGCAGCTTGACGAGCGGGTTGCGGCCGAAGACGTGGCTGCTGAAGAGCAGGACCGGTGCGTGGATGCTCAGCACGGGCATCCCGAATTCGTCACTGAGCGCTGCCAGCCGCGACGGGTCCTGCGTGCCGCGGTCGCTCGTGATCATGACCTCGATGCCGTCGAAGCCCGCCTCCGCGGCGAGGCGGAAGGCCTCGCGCAGGCGTCGGGGGAGGACGCTCGTCGTACCCATGCCGATCTGAGCCACACCGTCACTGTACGTCGTGACCCGGGCCGCGACGCGGGAGCGACCCGTGAACTCTCGGTGACGCGCGGGAGAACCGCGCACGCTGCCCGCCGCGACTCTGGGAGGTCTCTGACCTTCGGCTGATACGGTTCGAGCGCCGGCCCCCGCCCATCGACGCATCCCCCTGAGGAGACGCCCGCGCGCCATGACCGACTCCAGCCAGAACGACTTCATCGTCGTCTCCAACCGACTTCCCGTCGACCGCGTCATCGAGCCCGACGGCACCGCCCACTGGCGGCGCTCGCCCGGCGGGCTCGTGACCGCGCTCGAACCCGTCATGCGCGCCTCCGAGGGCGCCTGGGTCGGCTGGGCGGGCAAGCCCGACCTCGAGCTCGAGCCCTTCACCGAAGACGGCATCGACCTCGTGCCCGTGCCCCTCAGCGCGCTCGAGGTCGAGCGCTACTACGAGGGCTTCAGCAACGACACGCTGTGGCCGCTCTATCACGACGTGATCGCCGCGCCGAGCTACCACCGCGAGTGGTGGGAGGCGTACCAGGTCGTCAACCAGCGCTTCGCCGACGCTGCGGCGGAGGTCGCCGCGCCGGGCGCGACCGTGTGGGTGCAGGACTACCAGCTGCAGCTCGTGCCCGCGATGCTCCGCGCGCAGCGCCCTGACCTCGTCATCGGCTTTTTCAACCACATCCCGTTCCCGCCCTACGGCATCTTTGCGCAGCTCCCGTGGCGGCGCCAGATCGTCGAAGGGCTGCTCGGCGCCGACCTCATCGGCTTCCAGCGCGTCGCCGACGCGGGCAACTTCACGCGCGCGGTGCGGCGACTGTACGGGCCGACGACGACGAAGGGCACGAGCATCCGCGTACCGAGCCCTGACGGCGGGCCGGAGCGCGTCGCGATCGCGAAGGCGTTCCCCATCTCCATCGACGTCGCGAGCTTCGAGGAGCTCGCGCGCCGCCCCGAGACGATCGAGCGCGCGCGGCAGATTCGCGAGGAGCTCGGCAACCCCACGACGATCATGCTCGGCGTCGACCGGCTCGACTACACGAAGGGCATCCGCCACCGCTTGAAGGCGTACGGCGAGCTGCTGCGCGACGGCGACATCGACGTGGGTGACGCCGTGCTCGTGCAAGTGGCGAGCCCGAGCCGCGAGCGCGTCGCCGCCTACATGCAGCTGCGCGACGAGATCGAGCTCACCGTCGGCCGCCTCAACGGCACCTACTCGACTATCAGCCACAATGCGATCGCCTACCTGCACCACGGGTATCCGCGCGAGGAGATGGCCGCGCTCTACCTCGCCGCCGACATCATGCTCGTGACGGCCCTGCGCGACGGCATGAACCTCGTCGCCAAGGAGTACGTCGCGTGTCGGCACGACGATGACGGCGTGTTGCTGCTGAGCGAGTTCGCCGGCGCTGCCGACGAGCTCAAGAACGCGCTGCTCATCAACCCGCACGACATCGACGGGCTCAAGGAGTCGATGGTGAAGGCGCTGCGCATGCCGAAGAAGGAGCGCGCGTCGCGCATGCGCTCGCTCCGTCGGCGCGTGCGCGAGAACGACGTCTCCTCGTGGTCGGACTCCTTCCTCTCGACCCTGCGGCAGAGCGCCGACGCGGCGAGGTCGGTGTGACCCCGGCCGATCGGCTCGCCCCGGCACTCGACGCCGCGCTCGAGCGCCTCGCCGCTGCCCCCCGACTGCTCGTGGCTCTCGACTTCGACGGCACCCTCGCGCCCGAGGTCGACGACCCGCTCTCGGCGCGTGCGCTCCCCGAGGCTGCGGTCGCGCTCGAGGCCCTTCGAGCGCTGCCCCAGACGATCGTCGCCCTCGTCTCCGGGCGATCGCTCGAGAGCCTCGCCCACGTCGGCCAGCTGCCGCCTGACACGCCGCTCGTGGGCTCCCACGGGCTCGAGGTGAGGCTCGGCGCCGGCGCGCCGGAGCCCGCGGTGGATGCCGCCGATCGCGAGCGAGTCGATACCCTCCGTGCTGCGCTCGCCCCGCTCGTCGCCGCCGTCGACGGCGCCTGGATCGAGGACAAGCCCGCGGGGTTCGCCGTGCACACGCGGGTCGTCGAGCAGGACGCGGCGGCCGCGCTCCAGCGCGACGCGCGTGAGCGCGCATCCTCTCTCGACTCCCGCCTCACGGTGCGCGACGGCAAGAACGTCGTCGAGTTCGCCGTGCGCGACGCGACCAAGGGCGACGGTCTGCGCATCCTGCGCGAGAGGCTCGGCGTCGACGCCGTGCTCTTCGCGGGAGACGATGTGACCGACGAGGATGCTCTGCGCACGCTCGGCGAGCGCGACCTCGGCGTCAAGGTCGGCGCTGCCGCGACCGTCGCCGAGCACCGCGTTGCCGACCCGGCCGCCATGGCCGCTGTGCTCGCCGAGCTCGCCGTGCGCCGTCGCGGGATTCTCTCGGCTTAGGCTCGATAGGCTAGACCCACAGCTCCGCTCGATGCGGCGCCCCATCCCGTTCGTGCCGTACCGACACCGAGGGAGGACGCTTGCTCCTCGTCCTAGCGGTGTTCGGCGTGGCCGCGATCATCCTCCCGGCCCTCGTGCGCGCCCTCGGCCGCCGGGTGTTCCTCGTCGCCGGACTCGTCTCCTTCGGCGCCTTCGTGCACACCCTGCTGCAGGCTCCCGCGATCCTCGACGGCGACCCGGAGGCGTACCCGATCGAGCGCCTCGCGTGGGTCACGCAGCTGCAGCTCACCCTCGACCTCAGCATGGACCCGCTCTCGTGGGTGCTCGCGCTCGTCATCACGGGCATCGGCAGCCTCGTGCTCGTCTACTGCTCCTGGTACTTCGCCGACGACGAGCCGGGCCTCGGGCGCTTCGCCGCCGTGCTGCTCGCCTTCGCGGGAGCGATGTACGGGCTCGTCACCGCCAACGACGTCTACCTGCTCTTCGTCTTCTGGGAGGCCACGAGCGTCTTCTCGTACCTGCTCATCGGCCACTACACGGGTCGGAGGGCGAGCCGCGGTGCCGCTCTGCAGGCTCTCATCACGACAACCCTCGGCGGGCTCGTCATGCTCGTGGGCCTCGTGCTGCTCTCGGTGCAGGCGCGATCGTCCTCCCTCGACGTGATCCTCTCCTCCTCGCCCGCGGGTGCCCTCACGACCACGGCGGTCTTCCTCGTGCTCGTCGGCGCCCTCTCGAAGTCCGCGATCGTCCCTGTGCACTTCTGGCTGCCCGGAGCGATGGCCGCGCCGACCCCCGTGAGCGCCTACCTGCACGCCGCCGCGATGGTCAAGGCGGGCATCTACCTGATCGCCCGTTTCGCGCCGGCGTTCTTCGACATGCCGGGGTGGCGTGAAGTACTGGTCGGGCTCGGCGTCGCGACCATGCTGCTCGGCGGCTACATCGCCCTCAAGCAGACCGACCTCAAGCTCCTCCTCGCCTACGGGACCGTCAGTCAGCTGGGCTTCCTCACGGTCGTCGCGGGCTACGGCACGCGAGACACGGCACTCGCGGCGCTCGCGCTCCTGATGGCCCACGCCCTCTTCAAGGGTGCGCTCTTCCTCATCGTGGGCATCATCGACCACGAGGCGGGCACGCGCGACCTGCGCAAGCTCTCCGGTCTCGGTCGACGTTCCCCGATCCTCGCGACGATCGCGGCGCTCTCGCTCGCCTCGATGTCGGGCGTGCCACCGCTCTTTGGCTTTGTCGCGAAAGAGACCGTGCTCTACGGGCTCCTCGTGGGCGTCGAGTCCGGCGACCCGATCGCCGTCGTTGCCGTGGTCGGGGTCGTGCTCGGCTCGGTCCTCACGGTGGCCTACAGCCTGCGCTTCTTCTGGGGTGCGTTCGCGCGCAAGGCCGGCGTCGACGACGTCACCTCGCTCGAGCACGTGCGCCGCGGCTTCCTGTTCGCCCCCACCGTCCTGGCCATCACGTCGCTCGCCCTCGGGCCGCTCGCGGGTCTCGCCGATCGCGCCCTCGCGGGCTATCCCACCCTGTTCGAGGCGCCGGAGGGCAAGCCGTACACCCTCGCGCTCTGGCACGGGTTCGAGCCCGCTCTCGGTCTCTCGGCGCTCACGATCGTGCTGGGGGCCGCGCTCTTCGTCGCTCGCACTCGCGTGGCGGCCGCGCAGAAGCGGCTCTCGACGGGGCTGAGCGCGAGCGAGGCGTACTGGGACGTCATGTCGGGCGTCGACCGCTTCTCTGCGCGGATCACGAGTCTCACCCAGCGCGGCTCCCTCTCGTTCTACCTCGGCGTCATCCTGCTCGTCTTCATCGCCGTCACGACCGCGGGCCTCGTCGCGGGCTCGACCTGGCGCACCGATGTGCGGGTGTGGGACTACCCCGCGCAGCTCGCGATCGCCGTCGTCATGATCGCCGCGGCGATCGCGGCGACGCAGGTGCAGAAGCGCTTCGCCGCGCTCGTCACGGTCGGCGTCACGGGCTTCGGGATGTCAGCGCTGTTCGCGCTGCAGGGTGCACCCGACCTCGCCATCACGCAGATTCTGGTCGAGCTCGTGACGCTCATCGCGTTCGTACTCGTGCTGCGCCGCCTCCCGGCCAAGCTCGGTGACCGGCACGGCAGCCATCATCGAGTGCTGCGCGCCGTGATCGCGATCGCCGCGGGCATCGTCATGGTGCTCATCGCCCTCGTCGCGGCCGGGGCGCGCACGACCGAGCGCATCTCCCTCGCCTGGCCCGAACTCGCCTTCGTCGATGGTCGCGGCAGCAACATCGTCAACGTCGCCCTCGTCGACATCCGCGGGTGGGACACGATGGGGGAGCTCGCCGTCGTCATCGCGGCGGCGACCGGCGTCGCGAGCCTGCTCTTCATCCGGGGCCGCGTCGACTCCACCTCGCGGGCGCAGCGTGTCACGATGCGCCGTCGTGCACGTGCTCGCGTGCAGCAGTCGCGCGTCGAGTCGATCCCGGGCGAGCGCCGCAACGCCTGGATCCTCGCGGGGCCGACGCTCGACCCGCGTCATCGGTCGATCCTTCTCGAGGTGGTCGTGCGCCTCATCTTCCACGCCGTCATCGTGCTGTCTCTCTACGTGCTCTTCACAGGGCACAATCTGCCCGGCGGCGGCTTCGCGGGCGGACTCATCGCGGGGCTCGCTCTCGTCGCGCGCTACCTCGCGGGCGGTCGGCACGAGCTCACCGCTGCGGTGCCCGTGGGCGCGGGGGCCGTGCTCGGCACAGGCATCGCCATCGCCGCTGGTGCCGCGATCGTGCCCCTGCTGTTCGGCGCGGATGCCCTCACCTCGACCTACTGGAAGGCGGAGCTCTGGCTCCTGGGCGAGGTCTCCTTCGTGACGTCGACGATCTTCGACATCGGCGTCTACCTCGTCGTCGTCGGGCTCGTGCTCGACGTGCTGCGCAGCCTCGGCGCCGAGGTCGACCGCCAGGGCGACGACGCCTCTGACCGGGCGAACGGCCGCCGCGTCGACTCGACTCTGGCGGACTCGACTCTGGCTGACTCGACGAAGGCCGACTCGACGAAGGAGGGCCGCTCATGAGCATCTCGCTGATCCTCGTCATCACGATGGGTGCGCTCTTCGCCGCGGGCGTCTACATGCTGCTCGAGCGCAGTCTCACGCGCGTCGTGCTGGGCTTCCTCCTGCTGGGCAACGCCGTGAACCTGCTCCTGCTCATCATGGCGGGGGAGGCGGGCATCGCCCCGATCGTCGAGGAGGGCGTCGCCGACGACGCCTACACCGACCCTCTGCCGCAGGCGCTCATCCTCACGGCGATCGTGATCACCTTCGCGGTCTCCGCGTTCCTCCTCGCTCTCATCTACCGGTCGTGGCGACTCGCGAACGCGGACGACGTCTCCGACGACGCCGATGACGTCGCCCTGCGGGAGGGGGCCGTCGAGATGCCGGTCGAAGAGACCGCGCCGGACGCCGAAGACACCGAGTTCCCCACCGACGATGCGAGGAGTCGCGCATGACCGCGCTCGTTCCCCTCGTCGTCCTCGTGCCGCTGCTGGGCGCGGCGGTCACGCTCGCGCTCGGGTTCCGGCCTCAGGCGCAGCGCATCGTCGCGATCGTCGCCCTCGTCATCGAGCTCGGCCTGGGCATCGCCCTCCTCATCGCGGTCGACGCCGGTGGCCCGCTCGCCATGGAGCTCGGCGGCTGGTCGGCGCCGTTCGGCATCGTCCTCGTGGTCGATCGCCTCTCGGCCGTCATGGTGCTCGTGTCGGCCCTCGTGCTGCTCGCGGTGCTGCTGTTCTCGGTCGGTCAGGGAATCGCCGACGGCGACGAGGAGACGCCGGTCTCGATCTACAACCCCACGTACCTCATCCTCACGACGGGCGTCATGGTCGCGTTCGTCTCCGGCGACCTCTTCAACCTCTACGTGGGCTTCGAGATCCTCCTCGTGGCGAGCTACGTGCTCATCACGCTCGGCGGCACCGAGGCGCGCATCCGCGCCGGGGTGACGTACGTGATCGTGAGCCTCCTGTCGTCCCTGCTCTTCCTGGCCTCGATCGCGATGGTCTACGGTGCGCTCGGAACCGTGAACCTCGCCCAGGTCGCCGCCCGCATGCAAGACCTGCCTGCCGACGTCCAGGTGCTGCTGCACGTCATGCTCCTCGTCGCCTTCGGCATCAAGGCCGCGGTCTTCCCGCTCTCGTTCTGGCTGCCCGACTCCTATCCGAGCGCTCCCGCACCCGTGACGGCGGCGTTCGCAGGGCTGCTCACGAAGATCGGCGTCTACGCGATCATCCGCGTCGAGACGGTCATCTTCCCTGGCCCTGAGCTCAACCCCGCACTCATGGTCGTGGCGCTGCTCACGATGGTCGTGGGCGCACTCGGTGCCGTCGCCCAAGCGGATATCAAGCGCATCCTCTCCTTCACTCTCGTGAGCCACATCGGCTACATGATCCTCGGTGTCGCACTCGGCACGGCGGCGGGCACGGCGGCCGCGATCTACTACATCGCCCACCACATCGTCATCCAGACCACGCTCTTCCTCGCGGCAGGCCTGGTCGAGCGCGAGGCCGGCAGCACGTCCATCACGCGCATCGGCGGGCTGCTCGCGAGTGCGCCGCTCGTCGCCGTGCTGTTCTTCGTGCCCGCGCTCAACCTCGGTGGCATTCCGCCGTTCTCGGGCTTCATCGGCAAGCTCGGGCTCTTCCAGGCCGCCGCTGAGCAGGGGGATGCTCTCGCCTACGTCCTCATCGGTGCCGGTGCCCTCGTCTCGCTTCTCACCCTCTACGCCCTCGTGCGCGTCTGGAACCTCGCCTTCTGGCGTCCGGCGGGGGAGGTCGAGGGCGACGAGACGCGCCTCCTGCGCACCGTCGAGGAGGCCCCGCACTCCACGACGACGATCGCCGCGACCCGCGCGACCTCGCGACTCATGACCGTGAGCACCGTCCTCATGGTGGTCGTCGGCATCGCGCTCACGGTCTTTGCCGGGCCGCTCTACGGTCTCGCCGATCGCGCTGCCGACAACCTCGATGGCCCAGAGCAGTACATCCAGATCGTGTTCCCGCAGGGGGTGGAGCCATGATCGACGACACCGTCAACGACGGCGCACCTCGGAACGAGACCGCGGATGACGACCTGCCGACCATGTCGGAGGACCGCGCCCACGCTACGTTCCTGCAGCAGCTGCCGCTGCTCGTCGCACTCGTGCTCCTCTGGATGATGCTGTGGGGCTCCGTCTCCGTGCTGACCATCCTCACGGGCATCGTCGTCGCGCTACTGGTGACGCGCGCCTTCTACCTGCCGCCCGTCGAGCTCTCGCGCCGCTTCAACCCCTTCTGGGCGATCGCCTTCCTCGCCCGATTCTTCGGCGAGCTCTTCGTCGCGTCCTTCCAGGTGGCGGCGCTCGCGTTCGCCCCGAAGGGTCGATCCCGCAGTGCGATCGTGCGCGTGCAGCTGCGCACGCGCGCCGACATCATCATGACCCTCACCTCCATCACGATCTCGCTCGTACCCGGCTCCCTCGTGATCGAGGTCGATCGACGGCACGCCGTGCTCTACGTGCACGTGCTCGGAGCCTCGAGCGCCGACGATGTCGAGGAAGCACGGCACCACACCCTGAGCATCGAGCGCCTCATCATCGCCGCGATCGGCTCGAAGGCGGAGAGGGAGCTGGTGCGCTGATGGTCGAGATCCTCTACGGCATCGCCGCCGCTCTGCTCGCCGCGACGGCGATCATCTCCATGTACCGCGTGATCGTGGGCCCGACGATCCTCGATCGCGTGATCGCCTCCGACGTGCTGCTCACGACGCTCATCCTCGTGGTCGCGACGGAGATGGTCATCAACGCCCACACGCGCACGATCCCTCTCATGGTCATCCTCGCGGCGACCGCGATCTTCGGCACCGTCGCGGTCGCGCGCTTCGTGACGAAGACCGAGGGCAGCCCGTGGCGGAAGGACGTGCCGTGATGTTCGACCTCGAGCCCTGGGACACGATTCTCGACATCTCCTCCGCCGTCCTCCTCGTCGTGGGAGCGGCGCTCTCGCTGGCCGCCGCGGTCGGCCTCATCCGATTCCCGGATGCCCTCGCACGGCTGCACGCGGCGACCAAGCCGCAGATCCTCGGTCTGATCCTCATCGTCATCGCGCTCGCCCTGAGCGTGCGCAGCTGGGCGGCGCTCCTGCTCCTGCTGCCCGTCATCGTCTTCCAGATGCTCACCTCGCCCATCTCGGCTCACATGGTCGGCCGCTCGGGGTACCGCACGGGCGCCTACGATCCCGACGGTCTCGTGGCCGACGAGCTTGCTCCCGACATCGAGGAGGCCTCGCGCTCGAGTGTCGTCTCGAGCGACGACGACGAGGACTGAGCGGAGCCCGGGCGCGGGTCGGCGAGCATCAGCCGCACGTCCTAGACTCGAGGGCATGACCGAGGTCGATCACAAGCCCCGTTCCCGCGTCGTCACCGATGGCATCGAAGCGACCACGTCGCGCGGCATGCTGCGCGCTGTCGGCATGGGCGATGACGACTGGGACAAGGCGCAGATCGGCATCGCGAGCTCCTGGAACGAGATCACCCCGTGCAACCTCTCGCTCGGCCGTCTCGCGCAGGGCGCCAAGGAGGGCGTGCACGCGGGCGGCGGGTACCCCCTGCAGTTCGGCACCGTGAGCGTGAGCGACGGCATCTCGATGGGCCACGAGGGCATGCACTTCTCGCTCGTGAGCCGCGAGGTCATCGCCGACAGCGTCGAGACGGTCATGCAGGCGGAGCGCCTCGACGGCTCGGTGCTGCTCGCCGGCTGCGACAAGTCGATCCCCGGCATGCTCATGGCCGCGGCGCGCCTCGACCTCGCGAGCGTGTTCCTCTATGCCGGCTCGATCGCGCCCGGCTGGGTCAAGCTCAGCGACGGCACCGAGAAGCCCATCACGATCATCGACTCCTTCGAGGCCGTCGGCGCGGTGAAGGCCGGCAAGATGACCGCCGAGGACGCTCATCGCATCGAGTGCTCCTTCGCCCCCGGTGAAGGTGCCTGTGGCGGCATGTACACCGCGAACACGATGGCCTCCGTGGCCGAGGCGCTCGGCCTGAGCCTTCCGGGGTCGGCGAGCCCAGCATCCTACGATCGCCGTCGCGACATGTACGCCCACCGCAGCGGCGAGGCTGTCGTGAACCTGCTCAAGAAGGGCATCACGGCACGGCAGATCCTCACCAAGGAGGCCTTCGAGAACGCGATCACGGTCGCGATGGCCCTCGGTGGCTCCACGAACGTGGTGCTGCACCTGCTCGCGATCGCGCATGAGGCCGAGGTCGAGCTCACCCTCGACGACTTCAACCGCATCGGCAGCAAGGTGCCCCACATCGGCGACCTCAAGCCCTTCGGCAACTACGTCATGAACGACGTCGACAGGCAGGGCGGGTTGCCGGTGCTGCTCAAGGCGCTGCTGGATGCCGGGCTCCTGCACGGCGACGCGCTCACCGTCACCGGCAAGACCATGGCCGAGAACCTCGCCGAGCTCGACCCCGATCCGCTCGACGGCGAGGTGCTGCGCACCCTCGACAATCCGATCCACGCGACCGGCGGTCTCACGATCCTCAAGGGCACCCTCGCCCCGGAGGGCGCCGTCGTGAAGACGGCCGGCTTCGACGCCGCGGTGTTCGAGGGCCCGGCGCGCGTCTTCGAGCGCGAGCGCGCGGCGATGGATGCCCTCACCAACGGAGAGATCACGGCGGGCGATGTCGTCGTCATCCGGTACGAGGGCCCCAAGGGCGGCCCCGGCATGCGCGAGATGCTCGCCATCACCGCCGCCATCAAGGGCGCGGGACTCGGCAAGGATGTATTACTCTTGACCGACGGTCGATTCTCAGGCGGCACAACCGGGCTGTGCATCGGCCACATAGCTCCCGAAGCGGTGGACGCTGGTCCCATCGCCTTCGTGCGCGATGGTGATCTCATACGGGTCGATATCGCTGCTCGCTCACTCGACCTACTGGTCGACGAGGCCGAGCTGGAGGCGCGCCGCACCCACTGGGCGCCCCTGCCCCCGCGTTACACCCGTGGCGTTCTCGCCAAGTACTCCAAGCTCGTGCGGTCCGCCGCACAGGGAGCGGTCACCGGGTGATGCGCGCGGTGCGCCCGCCCACGATCGCCGACACTCTGCAAGGACGTGCAACTTCATGACCACGGAATCGACTCCCGTGCCGAACCCGCCCGCGCGTGCCGCTACGGGCAAGACCGCGTCGGCGGCGTCCGCGAAGGCCGCCGCTGAGCCTCCCATCCTCACCGGGTCTGGTGCGATTCTCGCCTCGCTCGAGCGTCTCGGCGTCACCGACGTCTTCGGCCTGCCCGGCGGTGCCATCATGCCGTTCTACGACGAGCTCATGGCGTCCACCGCCATCCGGCACATCCTCGTCCGCCACGAGCAGGGCGCCGGTCACGCGGCCGAGGGCTACGCCTCCTCAAGCGGCCGGCTCGGCGTCTGCATCGCGACCTCCGGGCCCGGCGCGACGAACCTCGTGACGGCGATCGCGGATGCTCACATGGACTCCGTGCCCATGCTCGCCATCACCGGCCAGGTGTTCTCCACCTCGATGGGCACGGACGCCTTCCAGGAGGTCGACATCACGGGCATCACGATGCCCATCACGAAGCACTCCTTCCTCGTGACCAAGCCCGAGGACGTGCCCGGGGTGATCGCCGCGGCGGTCCACATCGCCACGACGGGGCGCCCCGGCCCCGTGCTCGTGGACGTCACGAAGGATGCCCAGCAGAAGAGCGCGCCGTTCATCTGGCCCCCCAAGATCGACCTGCCCGGGTACCGCCCCGTCACCAAGGCGCACGGCAAGCAGATCCAGGCCGCCGCGCAGCTCATCGCCGAGGCCCGCAAACCTGTGCTCTACGTCGGCGGCGGCGTCGTGCGCGCCGGTGCGCACCGCGAGCTGCTCGAGTTCGCCGAGAAGACCGGGGCGCCCGTCGTCACGACCCTCATGGCGCGCGGTGCCTTCCCCGACAGCCACCCCCAGCAACTCGGCATGCCCGGCATGCACGGCACCGTGCCGGCGGTGCTGGGACTCCAGGAGAGCGATCTGCTCATCGCCCTCGGAGCACGATTCGACGACCGCGTGACCGGCAAGGTGAGCGAGTTCGCTCCCGGCGCCAAGGTCATCCACGTCGACATCGACCCTGCGGAGATCGGCAAGATCCGCCACGCCGATGTGCCGATCGTCGGCGACGTGCGCGAAGTGCTGCTCGACCTCCTGCCCGCCTACGACGAGGCGGTCGCCGCGCACCCGAGCGACACCGCCGACTGGTGGACTCGACTGAAGACCCTCAAGTCGCAGTACCCGCTCGGCTACACCCTGCCGGAGGACGGCCAGCTGTCGCCACAGTGGGTCATCGAGAAGATCGGGGAACTCTCCGGCCCCGAGGCCGTCTACGCCGCGGGCGTGGGTCAGCACCAGATGTGGTCGGCCCAGTTCGTCAAGTACGAGCGCCCCGGCGCGTGGCTCAACTCGGGCGGCGCGGGAACGATGGGCTACGCGGTGCCCGCCGCCATGGGCGCGAAGGTGGCGCAGCCCGACCGGCTCGTCTGGGCCATCGACGGCGACGGCTGCTTCCAGATGACCAATCAGGAGCTCGCGACCTGCACGATCAACAACATCCCCATCAAGGTCGCCATCATCAACAACTCCTCGCTCGGCATGGTGCGTCAGTGGCAGACCCTCTTCTACGAGGGCCGGCACTCGTTCACCGACCTCAACACGGGGCACGACACGGTCATGATCCCCGACTTCGTGAAGATGGCCGACGCCTACGGCGCACTCGGCATCCGCGTCACGACGCCCGAGGAGGTCGAGCCGGCCATCCGCCTCGCAATGGAGACCAACGACCGCCCCGTCGTCATCGACTTCATCGTGAGCCGCGACGCGATGGTGTGGCCCATGGTTCCGCAGGGCGTCGGCAACTCGCAGGTGCAGTACGCCCGCGACCACGCCCCCGACTGGTACGAGGAGTAGACCGATGACCTACCACGTGCTCTCCCTGCTCGTCGAAGACAAGCCAGGCCTCCTCACGCGCGTCGCCGGGCTCTTCGCGCGCCGCGGGTTCAACATCTCGTCACTCGCCGTCGGCACCACCGAGGTCGAGGGCCTCTCGCGCATCACCGTCGTCGTGCAGGTCTCCGGCCTGCCGCTCGAGCAGATCACGAAGCAGCTCAACAAGCTCATCAACGTGCTCAAGATCGTCGAGCTCGACTCCTCGCAGGCGGTCGAGCGCGAGCACATGCTCGTCAAGGTGCGCGTCGACAACGCGACGCGCTCGCAGGTGCTCGAGGCCGTCAACCTCTTCCGCGCCCGCGTCGTCGACGTCGCCCCCGACTCCCTCGTGATCGAAGTCACGGGCGACACCCCCAAGGTGGAAGCCTTCCTGCGCGTTCTCGAGCCCTACGGCATCAAGGAGATCGCGCAGTCGGGTCTCCTCGCGATCGGTCGAGGCTCGAAGAGCATCAGCGAGCGCGTCCTCAAGAACTAGCGCCGGCCCACCGGTCGGCCCCGCCCATCCACCCCGAATACAAGGAGAATCACACGCATGACTGACGTCATCTACGACAAGGATGCCGATCTGAGCCTCATCCAGGGCAAGAAGGTCGCCGTCATCGGCTACGGCTCGCAGGGCCACGCCCACGCGCTCAACCTGCGCGACTCGGGCGTCGAGGTGCGCATCGGCCTCAAGGAGGGCTCCAAGAGCCGCGCCAAGGCGGAAGAGGCCGGCTTCACCGTGCACACGCCCGCCGAAGCTGCGGCGTGGGGCGACGTCATCGTCATCCTCGCCCCCGACCAGCACCAGCGCGGTCTCTACGCGGCCGACGTCAAGGACAACCTGACCGAGGGCAAGACGCTGCTCTTCAGCCACGGGTTCAACATCCGCTTCGGCTACATCAAGGCGCCCGAGGGCGTCGACGTCGTGCTCGTCGCACCCAAGGGCCCCGGCCACACCGTCCGTCGCGAGTACGAGGCAGGCCGTGGCGTGCCGGTCATCGTCGCCGTCGAGAAGGATGCGACCGGTTCGGCGTGGGACCTCGCGTGGTCGTACTCCAAGGGCATCGGCGGCCTGCGCGCCGGCGGCATCAAGACGACCTTCACCGAGGAGACCGAGACCGACCTCTTCGGCGAGCAGGCCGTGCTCTGCGGCGGCACCTCGCAGCTCGTCCAGTACGGGTTCGAAGTCCTCACCGAGGCCGGCTACCAGCCCGAGATCGCCTACTTCGAGGTGCTGCACGAGCTCAAGCTCATCGTCGACCTCATGTGGGAGGGCGGCATCGCCAAGCAGCGCTGGAGCATCAGCGATACCGCCGAGTACGGCGACTACGTCTCCGGCCCGCGCGTCATCGACCCGAACGTCAAGGAGAACATGAAGGCTGTTCTCTCCGACATCCAGTCCGGTGCCTTCGCGCAGCGCTTCATCGACGACCAGGACAACGGTGCGGTCGAGTTCCAGAAGCTTCGCGACCAGGGTGCCGCGCACCCCATCGAGGCGACCGGCAAGAAGCTGCGCTCGCTCTTCGCGTGGAAGCAGCAGGACTCGGACTACACGGACGGCAGCGCTGCGCGCTAGCAGCACCACAGCATGACCGGGCGCGCCCGGGTCAGCGCGCCCTCGGGGCCGCCGACTCGGGCGCGTACTCCTCTTTCCAGGCGACCGTCGGCTCGGCGCGCGGCCGGGGACCCTTGCACCCGGTCGCGAGCCACACGATCATCGCGATCGCGTTCTCGACGTGCGAGGCGAGGAACGCACCGAGGATGAGCGGGGCGTAGAGCGCCGCCAGGTAGGTCGCCGAACTGACGAGACCGAACCTGGACCCCCAGAGCACGGCGAGGGTCAGCGGAGCGAGCGCGAGCCCGAACCACCACGGTGACACCGATGCGCCCAGTGCGACCGCGGCGACGATCGCGAGCACGCCCGCGGCGACCTGCCCGATGAGCAGGCGCCCGAGCGCTCCACCGTGCCGTCCCCAGCTCTCGAGGCCGACCGCCGCCCACATCACCCGCGCTCGCAAGCGATGCACGCCGTTGTCGATGAGGGCGACGCGGAACAGCTCGTCCGCATCGCGCCGTAGCCCCAGCCGCTGCTCCTCGGGCTCCCGCAGCAGCTGCCCGACGAGCGCGTCGTGCATGATCGCGGGCAGCGTCTGCGTGCCGTAGTTGGCGATGAGCCCCCACAGGAACGGCGGCACCGAGGCGAAGTCGGTGCTGTTGCCGTCGCGCGGCGGCAGGTCGAGCTCGTGCGCGCGCACGAGCGTGCTGGTGCCGTCGCGCGGGTTGAGGTAGAGGAAGTCCTCCGCGACCTGGAAGTCGCGACCGCGCCGGTACACGAGCGGCAGCGCGTCGAGCGGCTCGCCCGCGGCGGTGAGAAACGGCATGAGGGAACCTCCTCCTCGGTCGTACGGGGCGGGCATGGTCGGTCGAGAGCGACAACGGGGTACTCGGTCGCGGCGGTTAGGGTGACGTCATGTCGATGATTGCTCTCGGGATGCCCGGCGTGCGCCGCGCGGAACCCGACGGCGCGCTCGACACCTCGGGGCGCCCCGACACGCCGGCCCTCGTCGACCGGTTCGGTCGCGTCGCGCGCGACCTGCGCATCTCGCTCACGAGTGCGTGCTCGCTGCGGTGCACCTACTGCATGCCGGCCGAGGGGCTGCCGGTCGTGCAGCGGGACGAGCTGCTGAGCGCTGAGGAAATCGCGCGGCTCGTAGCTCTAGCGGTGCACGACCTCGGCGTGCGCGACATCCGCTTCACGGGGGGCGAGCCGCTGCTGCGCCCCGACCTTGTGGAGATCGTCGAGCGCAGCTCGCGGGTGGCGGCAGGAGCATCCCTGTCTCTCACGACTAACGGCATCGGCCTCGAGAGACGCATCGATGCGCTCCTCGCGGCTGGGCTCACCCGCCTCAACATCTCGCTCGACACGATCGACCGCGACCACTTCGCGCGCCTCACGCGCCGCGACCGTCTGCCGGCCGTGCTACGGGGCATCGAGGCGGCTCGCCGGGCGGGCGTGACGCCGCTCAAGATCAACGCCGTGCTCATGCGCGACACGCTCGACGGCGCGGGCGATCTCGTGGCCTGGGCGCTCGAGCACGGGGTGGAGCTGCGCTTCATCGAGCAGATGCCGCTCGACGCCGACGAGACCTGGGTGCGCGAGAACATGGTCGACGCGGCGGAGCTCGTCGCGTCCCTCGCGCCCCGCTTCGCGCTCAGCCACCCGCACCGCGACGACCCGCACGCTCCCGCCGAGACCTGGCTCGTCGACGGCGGCCCCGCCACGATCGGCATCATCGCCTCCGTCACGCGGTCGTTTTGCGAGGCGTGCGATCGCACGCGCCTGACGGCCGAGGGCACGGTGCGCTCGTGCCTGTTCGGCGACGACGAGACCGACCTGCGCGGCCTGCTGCGCGGCGGTGCGAACGACGACGAGCTCGCCGAGCGGTGGCGCGCGGCGATGTGGGGCAAGCAAGCCGGTCACGGGATGTCCCTGGCCGGGTTCCGCCGCCCCGAGCGGACGATGGGGGCCATCGGTGGCTGAGCTGCTCGTGCGCTACTTCGCGGCGGCGGCCGAGGCCGCCGGGTGCGAGGAGGAGGTGCTCGACGCCGAGCGGTCCGCGACCCTCACGACGGTCGGCGCCGTGCGCGCGCACCTCATCGTCCGGTACGGCGAGCCGATGGCGCGCGTGCTCGAGAACGGCTCGTTCCTCGTCGATGGCGTCGTGCAGCGTGATGACGCGACGCCGATCGGGGCGCGCGTCGACGTGCTGCCGCCCTTCGCGGGGGGCTGACAGAGCGTGAGCTAGAGCCCGACCCACTCCGTCGAGCCGTCGGCGAGGTGCTGGCGCTTCCAGATCGGCACGCTCGCCTTGATCTCCGCCACGAGCGCCTCGATGGCGGCGAACGCCTCGGCGCGGTGGGGGGAGGCGACGACGGCGACGAGGGCGACGTCGCCGACGGCGAGGGAACCGGTGCGGTGAGCCGCCGCGACCCGCAGGCCGGTGCGCTCGTGCAGGCGCGCGCAGGCGGCGCGCAGCATGCTCTCGGCGTCAGGGTGCGCGCGGTAGTCGAGCCCCCGCACGGTGACGCCGTGGTCGTGATCCCGCACGACACCGCGGAACGTCACGACGGCACCGTCGGCCCTCGTGGCGACCCACGACTCGAGGTCAGCTGCGTCGAGAGTGCCCTCACTGACGGTCGCCCGCACGGCTTCACTCATGCCCGCCACCACCCGCGATTTGGGCGAGCAGGTGCTCGAGGCTGCCCTCGAGCACGGCGAGGCCGTCGCGCACCGCCCCGGGGGAGCCCGGGAGGGCGACGACGACGGTGCCCCGGGCGATTCCGGCGACCGCGCGGCTGAGCACGGCGGTCGGGGTCGCCGCCCGCCCGCGCTCGCGCACGGCCTCGGCGATGCCGGGCAGCTCGGTGTCGAGGACGGCCCGCACGGCCTCCGGAGTGAGGTCGCTCGGACTCACTCCCGTGCCGCCCGTGATGATGATGAGCGCCGGGGAGTCTGCGAGCGCGCTCGCGAGTGCCGGGCCGATCTCAGCGTCGGGGACGACGACGGGCTCGTCGATGGTGAGCCCGCGGTCGGCGAGCCAGTGCGCGATCGTGGGGCCGGTATCGTCGGCGCGCGTGCCTGCCGCCGCACGGGTGGAGGCGACGAGCACGATGGCCGTCCCCGGGCGCACAGTGCCGCGAGGGGGGCCGCCACGCCCGGTACTGCCCTGCGCGCGCGGCTCACGCGCTGCGGACTCGGCCCTGGCCTCACCGGCACCGCCCTGGCGCCGCCAGTCACCGCGCTTGCCGCCGGTCTTCTCGAGCAGGCGCACGTCGGTGAGGGCGCCCTCGGGGTCGACGGCTTTGATCATGTCGTGCAGGGTGAGCCCCGCGACCGTCGCGGCCGTGAGCGCCTCCATCTCGACGCCCGTCCGGCTGCTCGTCGAGGCCGTAGCGGTGATGAGCACGGCGTCGTCGGTCAGGTCGAGGTCGATGCTCACCGCGTCGAGCGGCAGCGGGTGGCACAGCGGGATGAGCTCGCTCGTGCGCTTCGCCGCCCCGATGCCGGCGAGCCGGGCGGTCGTGAGCACGTCGGCCTTCGGCAGGCCGTCGTCGCGCAGGAGGGCGATGACGTCCGGCCGGGTCACGTACCGCGCCGCCGCGACCGCCCGGCGAGCGGTCACGTCCTTGCCACCCACGTCGACCATGCGCGCGCGCCCGTCGCTGTCGAGGTGGCTCAGCCCGCGGCCCTCGGTGGAATCCGTCACGATTCCATCGTCCCACGTAGGCGAGCCGCGCCGATGACCGGCCCGCGCCCCTGTAAGGATTCGGAAAGGTCTGCCAGGGGCGACGTGGAGGCTCGCGGCCTAACCTGTGCACAGGGCCGCGCAGCGTGACGGCGACCCCACCACGACGGCGACCCTGCAGAGAGGCGGCGAGCATGGCGAGCACGGGTACGGCGGCGCGCACGGTCGCTCCCGCGTCGTTGCCGCGCGCTCGAGGCCCCCTCGTCTGGAGCGCCGCAGTCGGCCTCGTCGCCGCCGCGGCGACCCTCGCGTCGGCCGAGGTCGTCGCGCTCCTCCTTGCGCCGGCAAGCAGCCCCGTTCTTGCCGTCGGCTCGCTCGTGATCGACCTGACGCCGCCGTGGCTCAAGGACGCGACGATCGCCGTGTTCGGCACCGACAACAAGGCCTTCCTGCTCACCATGGTCATCCTCCTCGTCGCGATCCTCGCGATTGCGAGCGGGATGCTCGAGCGCCGCCGCCCGCCCACCGGTGCCGCACTGCTCGGCGTCGTGGGGGCCGTCGCGGTCGTCGCGGTCGTGACGCGTGCCGAGGCTTCGCCGCTCTGGGCAGTGCCCACACTCGTGGGAACCCTCGTCGGCGTGGTCGCGCTGCGGCGACTCTCGGCGCGGCTCGCCGCGTGGCTCGTGGCGCGAGCGCGCGACCAGGCGCGCGCTGCCCCCGACAGCACTGGCCTCGACAGCGCCGCCCCCGCCCGGACGCCCGAGCCCGCGACGGCGCTCGCCCGGCGCACCTTCTTCGGCGGCCTCGTGGGCACCGCCGCCGGCGCGGCGATCGCGGGCATTGCGGCGCGCGTGGCCAACTCGGCAACGTCGGCCGTCACCGCCGTGCGGGAGGCCCTGACCCTGCCCGCGCCGGCCACGGCGGCTGCGCCCATCCCCGCGGGGGCGAGCCTCGACGTGGCCGGCATCACCCCGCTCGTGACCGCCAACCGCGACTTCTACCGCATCGACACCGCCCTGCAGGTGCCGCGCATCGACGCCGGCCAGTGGCGGCTGCGCGTGACGGGGCTGGTCGAGCAGGAGATCGAGCTCGACTGGGACGCGCTGTCGTCCCTTCCGCTGCAGGAGAGCTACGTCACGCTCATGTGCGTCTCCAACGACGTGGGGGGCGACCTGACGGGCAATGCGCTGTGGCTCGGGCATCCGATCAGGGAGGTTCTCGCACGGGCCCGCCCGCTACCGGAGGCCGACATGGTGCTCTCGGTCAGCCAGGACGGCTGGACGGCGGGCACGCCCCTGCAGGTGCTGCAGGATGAACGGGATGCCCTGCTCGCGATCGGCATGAACGGCGAGCCGCTGCCGCTCGAGCACGGGTTCCCCGTGCGGATGGTCGTGCCGGGGCTCTACGGCTACGTCTCCGCGACGAAGTGGGTCGTCGAGCTGCGGGTGACGCGCTTCGACCGCGAGCAGGGCTACTGGACGCCGCGCGGGTGGTCAGCGCTGGGGCCGGTCAAGACGCACAGCCGCATCGATGTGCCGCGCGAGCGCGCCCGCGTCTCGGCCGGCACCGTGCCCGTCGCGGGCATCGCGTGGGCCCAGCAGACCGGTATCGAGCGCGTCGAGGTGCGCGTCGACGGCGGTGCGTGGAACGAGGCGCGTCTCGCCGAGGCGATCTCCGTCGACACCTGGCGGCAGTGGGTGTGGATGTGGGAGGCCACGAGCGGCACCCACGTCATCGAGGCTCGGGCGACCGACGCCTCGGGCTTCACCCAGCGTGCGCAGTACGTGCCCGTCGCCCCGGACGGCGCCGAGGGGTACCACGCCGTGACCGTGCAGGTCGACGGCTGAGCCGCTCCCTAGTACCGCGCGACGGCCGGGTCGACGTCGCGCGACCAGGCGTCGATGCCGCCCGCGAGGTGGCGAGCAGGGATGCCGGCCGCGAGCAGCTGGCGCAGGGCATCCTGCGACCGGATGCCGTGGTGGCAGTAGACGATCGTCTCCCGATCGCGGGGGAGGGCACCGATCGCGGCGGGCAGCTGCCCGAGGGGCACGAGGGCCGAGCCGGGCAGGGCGGTGAGCTCGTGCTCCCACGGCTCGCGCACGTCGAGCAGCAGCGGCCGGGCATCCCGTTCGGTTCCATCGGCGAAGACGGTCTCGAGAAGTTGGGCGAGCTCGCGGGCGCTCACCTCGAGCGATCGGCCAGAGTCGCCCGTGGCGGCGGGCGCGGGCGCTGTGCCGCAGAACTGTTCGTAGTCGTTGAGCTCGGTCACGGGGGCGGCCTGCGGGTCGTGGCCGAAGGGCAGCTCGCGAAAGCGGCCAGTGCGCGCGTCGTAGGTCGTGACGCGGCCGATGAGCGCATCGCCGACACCCGTGAGCAGGGTGACGACCTGGCCCGCCATGATCGCGCCGATGACTCCGCACACGGAGGGCAGCACGCCGCCCGTCGCGCAGTCGAGCACGGCATCGGGCGCGGGAGGAGCGGGGAAGAGGTCGCGGTAGCCGGGGCCGCCCACCGGGCACACGCCGGTCTGCCCGCCGTACTGCAGCACGGCTCCCCACACGAGAGGGATGCCGCGCAGGGTGGCGGCATCGGCGGCGAGGTAGCGCGTGGCGAAGCCGTCGCTGCCGTCCACGAGGAGGTCGTAGTCGGCGAGAAGCTCGAGCGCGTTCTCGCTCGTGAACCGCTGCCGGTGGGTCATGACCGTCACGGCGGGGTCGAGAGCGCGCAGGCGCTCCGCGGCGGAGTCGACCTTCGGGCGCCCCACGTCGGCGGTGCCGTGCAGGTGCTGGCGGTGCAGGTTGCTGAGCTCGACGACGTCGTCGTCGACGATGCCGAGACGCCCCCCGGGGCCGGTCGCGAGCCCCGCGCCGACGAGCTGCGGCAGCAGCACGCTGCCGAGCCCTCCCGCGCCGATGACGAGCACGCGCGCACGGGCGAGCGCGTCCTGCGCGGCGGTGCCGAAGCCGGGCAGAGCGAGCTGGCGCGCGTGGCGGGAGGCGTCGGGCATGGTGAGATTGTCGCAGGCATGACCGAGAGGAGGAGGAGATGAGCCGCAGCAGTCTCGCGCCGGTCACGCGCACTCCGCGCCCCCTCGTGGTTCTCGCCGTCGCGGGTCTCCTCCTGCTCGTCGGCCCGCTCCTCGCGATCGTCCTGCGCGCACCGTGGCCGCGCATTCTCGAGATCGTGTCGCGCGAGAGCGCGCTGAACGCCCTCGGCATCTCCCTCGGCACCGCCGCGGCGGCGACGGGGCTCAGCCTCCTGCTCGGGCTGCCGCTCGCCCTGCTCCTCGCCGGTGCGCCGAGCGGACGCTCGTCGCTGAGCGTGCGCATCGTGCGATCCTTCGTGACCGTGCCCGTCGTGCTGCCGCCCGTCGTCGGCGGTGTCGCGCTCGTCGCCCTGCTCGGCGAGGGCGGGCTCGTCTCCCAGCCGCTCGCCGACTGGTTCGGCTTCGCGCCGCCGACGAGCGCCGCCGCCGTCGTGCTCGCGCAGACCTTCGTCGCCATGCCGTTTCTCGTCTTCGCGATCGAGGGTGCCGTCCGCGGTGCCGACCGACGTTTCGACCTCGTCGCCGCGACCCTCGGGTCGACGCCGAGTCGCCGTCTCATGCGGGTGACGTTGCCGCTCATCGCGCCCGGCATCGCGGCGGGAGCCGCGCTGTGCTTCGCCCGGGCGCTGGGCGAGTACGGGGCGACGGTGACGTTCGCCACGAGCATCCCGGGCATCACGCAGACCCTCCCGATGGCGATCTACGGCGAGCTCGCCCTCGGAGACCGGGATGCGGCCATCGCGCTCTCCCTCGTGCTCATCGCCGTCTCGGTGGTCGTGCTGCTCGCGTTCCGCGACCGGTGGGTGCCGCAGGTGGCGCGATGACCGGGCTCTCGGCCGCGCTGCGCGTGCGGCGCGAGGAGTTCGCCCTCGACGTGGAGTTCGCCGTGCCGACCGGGGGCGTGCTCGGTGTGATCGGGCCGAACGGCGCGGGCAAGTCGACTCTGCTGCTCGCCCTCGCCGGGGCGATCGAGCTCGAGGGGGGAGCCGTGTCGATCGACGGCGTCGAGCTCGACACCGCGCCCGAGCGCCGCGGGGTCGGCGTCGTCTTCCAGGACGCGCTGCTCTTTCCGCACCTGAGCGTGCTCGACAACGTCGCCTTCGGGCCGCGCGAACGGGGGCAGACCCGGGTCGCCGCACGGTCGCTGGCGCGCTCGTGGCTCGACCGGCTCGGCATCGCGCATCTCGCGCACCGTCGGCCTGGCGGTCTCTCGGGGGGAGAGGCGCAGCGGGCCGCGCTCGCACGCGCTCTCGCGGTCGCCCCGCGCCTGCTGCTGCTGGACGAGCCGCTCGCCGCCCTCGACGTCGAGGTGCGCGACGCGGTGCGTGCCGACCTCTCCGCGCACGTGGGCGCCTTCGGCGGCGTCACCGTCGTCGTCGCCCACGACCGCGACGATGTCGCGGCGCTCGCCGAGCAGGTGCTCGTCGTCGAGGGCGGGCGCGTCGTGCAGCGCGGCACCCTCGCGGAGCTCACGGCGCACCCTGCGACCGACTTCGTGCGGCGGTTCACGGCGAGCACCCCGCCTGCCGGCCCGAGCTGACCGGCGCACCGGGCAGAATCCGCGCAGGGGCCCTCGCTAGGCTCTCGACCATGCCTCGTACACCGCCCGACGACGACGCCGCCCTGCGGTGGGACGACGTCGACGACCCGAGCTGGGTCGAGGCGCAGAGCACGGCGTCGCACGGCGGAGCCGAGGCGGGCTCTGACGGCGTCGGCGAGCGCGAGGGGGGCGTGCCGGCATCGCCGGAGCCGTCGCGCGGCGCGCTCGCCATGACGCTCATCACCGCGGTCGGTGCCGTGCTGTACCTCGCCTACTCGATCGCGTGGATCGTCGGCGTGAGCGGCCTCCCGCTGAGCGGGCCGACGCTCGTGCTCGAAGTGCTGTACCAGTTCGCCGAGTTCCTCGCGATCATCGCGAGCGCCCTCTGGTTCGTCGCAGCGGTCATGCTCACGGCCGGTCGAGTCGGTCGACGCGCTGGGTGGCTCGCGCTCGGCTCCCTCGTCCTGATGCCCTGGCCCTTCGTGCTGGGGGTGCTCACGTGACCGACGCGCGCGACCTCACCCCTCCCCGCACCGATCCGGCAGGCACCGCCCCCGTCGACCGCGGCTCCCGTGCCGCGCGTCTCGGCGTCATCCTGCTCCTGGGCCTCGTCGTCGCCTGGTTCACGTGGGACGCCGTCGGCAACCTCATCGCCCTCCCCGAGCTGCTCACCGACCTGGGGCTCGCCGAGAGCGTGCCGTGGCCGGCGCTCGTCCTCGGCGTCGCCATGCCCGTCGTGTACTACGCGGCCGCGGTCGTCATCGGGGTGCGCCTGAGTCTCGCGCGCTTGACTCTCGTGCTCATCGCCAGCCTCGCGGCGATCGCGGCGACAAGGCTGAGCCTCATCGCCGTCGCGACCGGCACTCTCGTGGTTCTGTAGCGCATGCCGTCCTCGGCTAGGCGAGTCAGGCGAGGCCGACCCAGAGCACGAGGGCGATGAGCGCGAGCTGCAGGAGCAGTCTCGGCACGAGCGGCACCGCGACGACGCCGAAGCGGTCGCGATGGCGCGCCGCGTAGGCGTTGGCCGGGAACACGCACACGAGGAACACCGCGAGCAGGATGCCCGCCGCGGGCCGCGTCACCGGCACGAGCAGGCCTATCCCTCCCGCGATCTCCGCGACGCCCGTGACCCAGACCCAGCCGCGCGGGCTGAACGGGCGGCCGTGGAAGACGGCGGGCACCATCGCGGCCATCGTGCGCACGACGCTCGGCACGAAGTGGGTGATGCCGATGCCCACGAACACGACGGCCGTGATGATGCGCGCAAGGTCGAGCGCGAGCTCGACGGTCACGAGGCACCCTCCTCGTTCGATGCGGCGCCGCGCTCGGCGAGCAACCGGTCGATGGTCGCGAGCTCCGGATCGATGCCGGCGCCGGTTCCGGGCGTGAGCGCAGCATCCTCGCTCCCGGCCCGTCGGCCGGCGGCGTACCCGGCGAGGAAGGTCGCGAGCGGCGCGGCGGGACGCACGACGCCGTGCGCGACGCGTCCGGCGAGCGCGAGCACGGTGTCGATGTCGGCGGGGGGCTGCTCGAGCCCGAGGGCGGCGCACAGTTCGTCCACCCAGTCGGCGAGCAGGGCGTCTCGATCGTCGGTCATGGCGAGCGGTCTCCTTCGGTCACGCGGGGCACGGTGACGCCGAGCGCCGCCGCATCGTCGAGCGTGTCGACGTCGGCCGTCGACCCCGGGGGCGCCGCGACCGTCTCGACGACCATCCTCGCGGTGATCGCCCGCAGGGGCAGGGAGGCGAGCGGGTGCGGTGCGCGATGCTCGACCGCGCGCCGTGCGCCCTCCGCGTCACCACTGCCCGCCTCGAGCTCGGCGAGCACGCGACGCAGGGGAACCGTGCGGTAGACGCCCGCGAGCGGCTGCAGGCGCTGCGACTTGTCGAGCGCGAGCACGGCCTCGGCCGCGGGCAGCGCGGCGAGGACGGCCAGCAGCTCGGGCACGAGCGGGGCGACGTGCGGCATGTCGACGGCGAGCAGGAGGACGGCATCGGCGGCGGGCTCGCGCCGAGCATCCAGGGCCGCGAGGCCGGCACCGAGCGCCGCGACCGGGCCGCCGTACGCGGGGTGCTCGCGCGCTGCGCTCACGCGTGCGTCGAGCAGCCGCGGGGGAGCGTCGCCGACGATGACGAGGGAGCGCGCCGCGCCGAGGGCGCCGACCGTGCGCTCGAGGAGCGTCGCGCCGTCGACCAGCAACCCGGCCTTGGCCACGCCGCCGAGTCGCGCACCCCGGCCGCCGCTGAGCACAAGAGCGTCGACGATCACGGCTCCACGCTAGTGGGGCGGCATGTGCGACGATCGGAGGGTGGGACGCATCACGCAACGCCGCCGCGTCACGCGGATCACGCTCGGTCACGCGCCGAGCGAGCGCGCCGACGTGCTCGCCGTCGAGGAGCCGCTCGAGATCCGCGTCGGCGGCCTGCCCCTCGCCATCACGATGCGCACCCCGGGCAGCGACGTCGAGCTCGCTGCCGGCTTCCTCGTCTCGGAGGGCGTTGTCGCGCGCGGCGAGCAGTTCTCGGCAGCACGGTACTGCGTCGACGCGACTGCGGAGGATCGCGCGACCGGGCAGGTGAGCAACACGTACAACGTGCTCGACGTCGCGCTCGCTCCCGGGGTTCCGGCACCCGACCCGAGCCTCGCGCGCACGTTCTTCACGACGAGCTCGTGCGGGCTGTGCGGCAAGGACAGCATCGAGGCGGTGCGCACGAGCTCGCGGCACCCCGTCGCGGACGATCCGCTCGTCGTGAGCGCGCAGCTGCTGACGACGCTGCCCGATCGCCTGCGCGAGCAGCAGGCGGTGTTCGAGAAGACGGGTGGGCTGCACGCGGCCGCGCTCGTCGACGGTGCGACAGGCGAGCTGCTCGTGCTGCGCGAGGACGTCGGGCGGCACAACGCCGTCGACAAGGTGGTCGGCTGGGCACTCATGAACGACCGGCTGCCGCTCACCGGCACCGTGCTCATGGTCTCGGGCCGCGCGAGCTTCGAGCTCACGCAGAAGGCGTCGATGGCGGGCATTCCGATGCTCGCGGCCGTCTCGGCGCCGTCGTCGCTCGCGGTCGAGCTCGCCGAGGAGCTCGGCATGACCCTCGTGGGCTTCCTGCGCGGCGAGTCGATGGTCGTCTACACGGGCATCGAGCGCATCACGGATGCTCAGCTCACGCTCCCTCAGGAGGAACTCGTCCCGTGACCGACCGCAGAGGCCTCCCAGCCAGCCCCGTACCCGCGAGCCCCGAGCCCGACCTCGTCGTGACCGCGCCGAAGGAGTGGGCCGCGGGTGTCCCCGGCGTGCTGCACGCGATGGGGCCGGCGCTCGCCGAGATGGGGCTGGGGCGCTCGCTCACGCTCCTCACGAAGCTCAACCAGCAGCAGGGCCTCGACTGCATGAGCTGCGCGTGGCCCGACCCCGCGCACCGCAAGGCCGCCGAGTTCTGCGAGAACGGCGCGAAGGCGGTCACGTGGGAGGCGACGCCCCTCACGGTGCCGTCGAGCTTCTGGGCCGAGAACTCGCTCACCGACCTCCTCGAGCGTGACGAGTACTGGCTCGGTCAGCAAGGGCGCCTCGTCGAGCCCGTGCACAAGCCCGCCGACAGCGACCACTACCACCCGGTGAGCTGGGACGAGGCGTTCTCGATCATCGGCGAGCGGCTCGCCTCGCTCGAGTCGCCCGACCAGGCGGCCTTCTACACGAGCGGGCGTGCATCCAATGAGGCAGCCTTCCTCTACCAGCTGTTCGTGCGCGCCTACGGCACCAACAATCTGCCCGACTGCTCCAACATGTGCCACGAGTCGACGGGCGCAGCGCTCACGGAGACGCTCGGCATCGGCAAGGCCACGGTCGCCTACGACGACTTCGCGCAGGCCGACCTCATCATCGTGATGGGCCAGAACCCCGGCACCAACCACCCCCGCATGCTCACCGCCCTCGAGGAGGCGAAGAGCAACGGTGCGAGCGTCGTCGCCGTCAACCCGCTCGTCGAGGCAGGCCTCAAGCGCTACAAGAACCCGCAGACCGTGCGCGGCGTCGTGGGCCGAGGGTCGAGCATCGCCGACCAGTACCTGCAGATCCGCTCGGGCGGCGACATGGCGCTCCTGCAGGCGCTCTCCCGCCGCGTGCTCGAGGCCGAGGCGGCAGCACCGGGCACGGTGCTCGACCACGCCTTCCTCGCCGAGCACGCGAGCGGTGTCGAGGAGACCATCGCCCACCTGAGCGCGGTCGACGAGGCCGAGGTGCTCGCCGCGACAGGCCTGACCTCGCAGGAGATCGACGAGCTCGGGCAGCGCTACCTGCGCGCCGACCGCGTCATCATCACCTGGGCGATGGGCATCACGCAGCATAGGAGAGCCGTCGCGACGATCCGCGAGATCGTCAACCTGCTCCTGCTGCGCGGCAACATGGGCAAGCCCGGCGCGGGAGCGTGCCCCGTGCGCGGCCACAGCAACGTGCAGGGCGACCGCACGATGGGCGTGTGGGAGAAGATGCCGGCGTGGTTCCTCGACGCGCTCGAGAGGGAGTTCGGCTTCGCCCCGCCGCGCGAAGAGGGCGTCGACTCGGTGCACGGCGTGCAGGCGATGCGGCGCGGCGAGATTCGCGCGTGGGTCTCGCTCGGCGGCAACTTCGTCGGCGCGATCTCCGACACCGCCGCCGCGGAGGCGGCCATGCGCGGCACCGACCTCACCGTGCAGATCTCGACCAAGCTCAACCGCTCCCACGTCGTCACGGGGCGCGAGGCGATCATCCTTCCCACGCTCGGCCGCACCGAGATCGACCGTCAGGCCTCCGGCGAGCAGTTCGTGACGGTCGAGGACACGGTGTGCGCCGTGCACGCCTCCTACGGCGCGGTGCAACCCGTCGACGAGCGCCTGCTCTCGGAGGTCGCGATCGTGTGCCGCATGGCCGAGGCCGTGCTCGGCGACCGCGTGAGCATCCCGTGGCGCGACTTCGAGGGCGATTACGACCTCATCCGCGACCGCATCAGCCGCGTGGTGCCGGGCTTCGACGACTACTCGGCGCGCGCGCGGCGACCCGAGGGCTTCGTGCTGCCCAACGGCCCGCGCGACTCCCGCAGCTTCGCGACCGCGACGGGGCGCGCCATGCTCACCGTCAACGCGCTCGAGGCCGTCGAGCGGCCCGCCGGTCGCCTGCTGCTGCAGACCCTGCGCTCGCACGACCAGTTCAACACGACCATCTACGGGCTCAACGACCGCTACCGGGGCATCAAGAAGGGTCGCAGGGTCGTGTTCGTGAACCCCGACGACCTCGCCGAGCTCGGCCTCGAGGACGGCCAGCGAGTCGACATCGTGAGCGAGTGGCGCGGCGCCGACCACGGCTTCCTCAGCGATTGGCGCGTGGTCGCCTACCCGACGGCGAGAGGGTGCGCCGCAGCCTACTTCCCGGAGGCCAACGTTCTCGTCCCGCTCGAGAGCGTCGCCGAGGGCAGCAACACGCCTGTCTCGAAGGCGGTCGTCGTGCGGCTCGAGCCGCATCGCGCTGATGCGCCAGACACCGATGCGCCAGACACCGATCGCGCGCCCGAGCCCGCGTCTCGGCCCGACACGGAGCCGTCGCTCACGCGGTAGGCGGCTGATCCCGCCAGTCGAGCACCTCGACGACGTCTCCGGGGGAGACCTCCTCGACCTCCGCGTCGACGACCGCGAGGCCGTCGGCGAGTGCGAGACTCGCCACGAGGTGCGAACCCGAGCCGCCCGCGGTCGCGGGGCGCACGCGCACCGCGCCCGCGGCATCCCGCACGATGGTCACCGGGATGTACTGCCGGCGGCCCTGCGGCGTGCGCCAGCCGACCTCGGCGGTGCCGTCGACCCGCGGGCGCTGCACCTCGGCGAGTCCCTGCAGGCGCCGCAGCGCCGGCCGCACGAAGACCTCGAACGAGACCGCCGCGCTCACCGGGTTGCCGGGCATCGCGAAGAGCGGAGTGCCGTCGAGCCAGTGCCCGAAGCCCTGCGGCTTGCCCGGCTGCATGCGCACGCTGCCGAAGCGCACGCCCAGCGGCGCGAGCAGCTCTTTCACGACGTCGTAGGCGCCGACGCTCACGCCCCCCGAGAGCACGATCGCGTCGGCCTCGCGCGCGGCCCGCTCCAGCAGCGCGCGCAGAGCGTCGACGTCGTCGGCCACCGAGCCGAGTCGCAGGGCCGCCCCTCCCGCCTCCTCGACGGCGGCGGCCAGCAGGAAGGAGTTCGAGTCGGGAATCTGACCGCGCCGCGTCGGCTCGCCGGGCGGCACGAGCTCGCTGCCCGTCGAGATGACGGCGACTCGTGGGCGGGCGTGCACGTCGACCGTCGCGCGTCCCGCGCTCGCCGCCGCCGCGATCGCGCGCGAGGTGAGCGTCACGCCGGGGGAGAGCACCGTCGCGCCGGCCTCCAGGTCGGTGCCCGCGCGTCGTACGTGCGCCCCGAGCACCGCCTCCCGGTGCACGCGCACGCTCGCCGTGCCGCCGTCGGTGTGCTCGACGGGCACGATCGCATCAGCACCGAGCGGCACCGGGGCCCCCGTCATGATGCGTGCGGCCGTGCCGGGCTCGAGCCGAGCATCCGCCGCGGCGCCCGCGGGAAGATCGGCCGTGACGGGCAGGCGCACGAATGCGGTCTCGGATGCACCGCGCACGTCCTCCGCGCGCACGGCGTAGCCGTCCATCGCCGAGTTGTCGAACGGGGGGATCGCCGTCTGCGCCGTCACCTGCCGCGCGAGCACGCGCCCGAGCGCCGCGTCGAGCGGAACGGACTCCACGGGACGCTCGCGAACGCCCGCGAGGATGTCGTCGAGGTGCTCCTCGACGCTGCGCATGTGCGACGTGCCGACCATGGCCTCACGCTAGCCGGTCGGCGCGGCCGGGGCGGGCCCGCTCGTGCCCGCGGTCCTGGGCGCCGTGAGTGCTCCACTACCCTGGAGGCACAGACCAACGGCGCCCCGACCACCGCGCCCCGTGATCGCCCTGTGCGAGCCCCGTGCTCGCCCGCAGTCCGCCCATCCTGTCGACACCCCCGTGAGGTTCCACTCGTGTCCAAGCCCGTCGTGCTCATCGCCGAACAGCTGTCTCCCGCCACCGTCGACGCTCTCGGCCCCGACTTCGACGTGCGCCACGTCGACGGCACCGACCGCGCCGCCCTGCTCGCCGCCCTGCCGGAGGCGCACGCGATCCTCATCCGCTCGGCGACGCAGGTCGACGCCGAGGCGATCGCCGCCGGCTCCGCCCTCAAGGTCGTCGCGCGCGCCGGGGTCGGGCTCGACAACGTCGACGTCAAGGCTGCGACCGAGGCGGGCGTCATGGTCGTCAACGCGCCCACGAGCAACGTCGTGAGCGCCGCCGAGCTCGCGGTCGGGCACATCCTCGCCCTCGCCCGCCACATTCCCGAGGCGAACGCCTCCATGAAGGCGGGGGAGTGGAAGCGCTCCGCTTTCACGGGCTTCGAGCTGTACGAGAAGACCATCGGCATCGTCGGCCTCGGCCGCATCGGCACCCTCGTCGCCCAGCGTCTCGCCGGGTTCGAGGTCGAGCTGCTCGGCTTCGACCCCTACGTTCCACCGGCGCGCGCCGCGCAGCTCGGCGTGACGCTCGTGACCCTCGACGAGCTCATGGAGCGCAGCGACGTCATCACGATCCACATTCCCAAGACGCCCGAGACCACGAACCTCATCAGCACGGACGAGTTCGCGAAGGCGAAGCCCTCCCTGCGCATCGTCAACGCGAGCCGCGGCGGCATCATCGACGAGGATGCCCTGCACGAGGCCCTCGCGAGCGGCCTCATCGCCGGCGCGGGCCTCGACGTCTTCGTGAGCGAGCCGCCGAAGGGCTCCCCGCTGCTCGACCTGCCCACCATCCAGCTGACGCCGCACCTCGGCGCCTCGACCGACGAGGCGCAGGAGAAGGCCGGGGTCTCGGTCGCCAAGTCGGTGCGCCTCGCGCTCGACGGCGAGCTCGTTCCCGACGCCGTGAACGTGGCCGGTGGCACGATCGATCCGAGCGTGCGCCCGGGCATCCCGCTCATGGAGAAGCTCGGCCAGGTCTGGGCGAGCCTCGCCGATCACTCGTTCGCGAGCATCGACGTCGAGGTGCGCGGCGAGATCGTCGCGCACGACGTGGGCGTGCTCAAGCTCGCCGCCCTCAAGGGCATCTTCGGCCGTATCTCCTCCGAGCAGGTCAGCTACGTCAACGCGCCGCTGCTCGCCGAGCAGCGCGGCGTCGAGGTGCGCCTCATCACCGACGAGGTGAGCGAGGAGTACCGCAACCTACTGACGATCCGCGGCTCGCTCGCCGACGGCACGCAGCTGTCCGTGAGCGGCACGCTCGTCGGCGCGAAGCAGGTGCAGAAGATCGTCGAGATCAACGGCTACGACGTCGAAGTGCCCATGGCGGAGCACTTCATCGTCATGCTCTACACCGACCGGCCGGGCATCGTCGCGGTGTACGGCAAGGAGTTCGGCGAGGCCCAGATCAACATCGCCGGCATGCAGATCGCCCGGCACACCGCGGGCGGGCCGGCACTGAGCGTGCTGACCGTAGACTCGCAGGTGCCGGACGAGCTGCTGGAGCGCTTGCGCGGCGAGATCGATGCCTCGTTCCTGCGCGAGATCACGCTCTACGAGGCCTGACCCCTCAGGCCCGACCCCTCTGGGTCGGCGCGCTAATCGACCGGGTCGGTCGTGGTGCGGCGCGTCGTGCTCGCACCGGATGCGGGGTCGACGGTCGTCTCCTGCGTTGCCGAACGACGACGGGCCATGAGGACACCGCCGATGATGATGGTGATGGCACCGGCCACCATGAGGATGTAGCCGACCGTGGACAGCTCGATCCAGTCGAGGCTGACGTTGACGGCGAAGGCGAAGATCGCGCCAACGGCAAACAGGAAGATTCCGAAACCAATGCTCATGACGTGGTCCTTTCGTTGTGACCCCGGTAGGAGTCGACTGAGACCGTAGCGCGGGCCGCGCCTGCTCGCGAGGTTCCCGACCCGGGCGACGTGGGGTAAGACGCTAGCCTGAGAGCGGCAGATCGGCGCAGGAGTGCGGATCCTGCCCGTTGACTGAGAATCGCCTGATGGAGGCCCCGTGATCCGCACCCGCACCCTCGACCTCGCCGTCATCGCCGGCGACGGCATCGGCCCTGAAGTCACCGCCGAGGCGCTGCGCGTGCTGCGCGCCGCCGTGGGCGACGAGGCGACGGTCACGCAGACGGATTACCCGCTCGGTGCCGCGCACTACCTCGCGACCGGCGAGATTCTCGGCGACGAGACCCTCGAGAAGCTCGCCCAGCACGACGCCATCCTGCTCGGCGCCGTCGGCGGGGACCCGCGCGACCCGAAGCTCGCGGGCGGCATCATCGAGCGCGGGCTGCTGCTGAAGCTGCGCTTCGCGTTCGACCACTACGTCAACCTGCGCCCCACGCGCATCCTGCCCGGCGTCACCTCACCGCTCGCCGATCCCGGTGAGGTCGACTTCGTCGTCGTGCGCGAAGGCACGGAGGGGCCCTACGTGGGCAACGGCGGCGCGCTGCGCGTCGGCACGCCGCACGAGATCGCCAACGAGACGAGCGTCAACACCGCCTTCGGCATCGAGCGCGTCGTGCGCTTCGCCTTCACCCAGGCCGCCGCGCGGCGGCAGAAGCTCACCCTCGTCCACAAGACCAACGTGCTCGTGCACGCGGGCGGGCTCTGGCAGCGCGTCGTGACCGCGGTCGCCGCCGAGCACCCCGACGTGAGCGTCGACTACCTGCACGTCGACGCCGCCACGATCTTCCTGGTCACCGACCCGGCGCGCTTCGACGTCATCGTGACCGACAACCTGTTCGGCGACATCCTCACCGATCTCGCCGCCGCCATCGGCGGCGGTATCGGCCTCGCCGCCTCGGGCAACCTCAACCCGAGCGGCGACTTTCCCAGCATGTTCGAGCCGGTCCACGGCTCGGCGCCCGACATCGCCGGCCAGCAGAAGGCAGACCCGACCGCGGCGATCCTCTCCGTGGCGCTGCTGCTCGAGCAGAGCGGCCTCGGCGAGGCCGCGGCCCGTGTGACGCGCGCCGTCGAAGCCGACCTCGCCGCGCGCGGCTCGACTCCGCGCAGCACCGTCGAGATCGGCGCGGCGATCGCGGAGGCCGCCGCGGCCTGAGCCGAGCATCCCGCACGGGCGTCATGCGACAGCCCGGAGTACGCTAGACCAACGCTTCACCGGCGCGCAGACGCGCCGCCGTCGACCTGCCGAGGACACACCATGACGATCTCGCTGCCCCTAGCCCAGAAGGACCTCACGTTCGCGGTGACGCGCAACGAGTCTGCGGCGAGCGACGCCGATCGCGCGGCGATCCTCGCCAACCCCGGCTTCGGCAAGACCTTCACCGACCACATGGTCGACGTGTGCTGGAGCGAGCACGGCGGCTGGCACCGGCCCCGCGTGCAGCCCTACGGCCCCATCGCCCTCGACCCCGCGGCGAGCGTGCTGCACTACGGCCAGGAGATCTTCGAAGGGCTCAAGGCCTACCGCCACGCCGATGGCTCCATCTGGTCGTTCCGCCCCGACGCCAACGCGCGCCGCATGCAGGCCTCCGCGCGGCGCATGGCGCTGCCTGAGCTGCCCGAGGAGTACTTCATCGAGTCGCTGCGGCAGCTCGTCGCCGTCGACGGCGACTGGGTGCCGACCGCGCCGGAGACGAGTCTCTACCTGCGGCCCTTCATGTTCGCCAAGGAGGCGTTCCTCGGCGTGCGACCCGCCCACAAGGTCGCCTACTACGTCATCGCCTCCCCGGCGGGTGCCTACTTCCCTGGCGGTGTGAGCCCCGTCTCCATCTGGCTCTCCACCGAGTACTCGCGCGCGGGCAAGGGCGGCACGGGCGCCGCCAAGACGGGTGGCAACTACGCCGCCTCGCTCGTGGCGCAGGCCGAGGCCGCCGAGCACGGCTGCCAGCAGGTGCTCTTCCTCGACTCCGTCGAAGGGCGCTACCTCGAAGAGCTCGGCGGCATGAACATCGTGCTCGTGACGCGCGACGGCACGCTCGTGACGCCGCAGAGCCCGTCGATCCTGCCCGGTATCACGCGCGACTCCGTGCTGCAGCTCGCCGAAGACCGCGGCCACACCGTCGAGCGCCGCCAGGTCTCGATCGACGAGTGGCGCGAGGGCGTCGCGAACGGCGACATCGTCGAGGCGTTCGCGTGCGGCACCGCCGCCGTCATCACGCCCATCGGCGTGATCTCGGCCCGCGACTTCACGATCGGCTCCGCCGACGCCGAGCCTGGTGAGCTCACGATGTCGCTGCGCGAGGAGCTCACCGACATCCAGTACGGGCGCCGCCCCGACCCGCACGGCTGGATGCTGCGCCTGGATGCCTGAGCACGAGTTCGCCCGCATGCCCGGCTGGGCGCAGGCGGGCACTCTCGCGATCGTCCTGCTGCTCGGCACCGTGCTCGGCTTCATCGGCACGTTCTTCCACCAGTCGCTGCCGCCGATCGGGCTCATCGTCGCCCTCGGGACGGTCGGACTGTTCCTCACGGGGCTGCGCAGCTGGGCATCCGTGCGGTCGCCCGCGGCGACGGGCGCGCTCGGGGTCGCCGGCATGAGCGCGATCCTGAGCCTGCCGGTCGGCGGCACGGTGCTCGTGCCCGCCAACGCCGTCGGCCTCGCCTGGACCTTCGGCGTCGCACTCATCGCCCTCGTCGTGATCGCGTGGCCCGACCCTGCACGGCTCTCACGGCTTCGGGCCGTTAGCATGGAGGGGCCCGCCAAAGAGAAGGACTCGACTGCACCGTGACCTACGTCATCGCCCTCCCCTGTGTCGACCTCAAGGATCGCGCCTGCATCGACGAATGCCCCGTCGACTGCATCTACGAGGGTGACCGGATGCTCTACATCCACCCCGACGAGTGCGTCGACTGCGGCGCCTGCGAGCCGGTGTGCCCTGTCGAGGCCATCTACTACGAAGACGACACCCCCGAGAAGTGGGCCGACTACTACACGGCTAACGTCGAGTTCTTCAAGGAGATCGGCTCTCCCGGTGGAGCAGCCAAGGTCGGCGTCATCCACTACGACCACCCGATCGTGGCCGCGCTGCCGCCGCAGCAGCAGTAGCCGTACCGGTGGGTATCGCGTTACCCGACTTCCCGTGGGACTCCCTCGCGCCCCACGCGGCGCGCGCCCGTGAGCACGCCGACGGGATCTGCGACCTCTCCGTCGGATCGCCCGTCGACCCGACGCCCGACGTCGTGCGCGAGGCGTTGCGCGCGGCCACGGATGCCCACGCCTACCCGCAGACGACGGGCACGGCCGAGCTGCGCGCGGCGATCGTCGACTGGTACGCCCGCCGACGCGGCGTGAGCGGGCTCGGCCCCGACGCGGTGCTGCCCACGATCGGCTCGAAGGAGCTCGTCGCGTGGCTGCCGCTCCTGCTCGGGCTCGGCCCCGGCGACGTGGTCGTGCACCCCACGGTCGCCTACCCCACCTACGCCGTCGGCGCGGCCCTCGCGCGTGCGACCGCCGTCGCCGCCGACGACCCCGCGCTGTGGCCCGCCGAGGTGCGCCTCGTGTGGCTCAACAGCCCCGGCAACCCCACGGGAGCGGTGCTCGACGTCGACGCCCTGCGCGCTGCCGTCGCGCGAGCCCGCGAGCTCGGCGCCGTCATCGTCAACGACGAGTGCTACGCCGAACTCGGCTGGGATGCCCCGTGGGCGGACCGGCCAGCGCCGAGCATCCTCGACCCGCGCGTGGTCGGAGACGGCCCCCCGACCGGCGTGCTCAGCGTCTACTCGCTCAGCAAGCAGTCGAACCTCGCCGGCTATCGCGCCGCGTTCCTCGCCGGCGACGAGAAGCTCGTGCGGAGCATCCTGCAGGTGCGCAAGCATGCCGGCCTCATGCCGCCCGCGCCCGTGCAGGCGGCCATGATCGCCGCCCTCGGAGACGACGTCCACGTCGCCGAGCAGAAGGAGCTCTATCGCGCGCGACGGGATGCCCTCGCCGCAGCCGTGCGCACCGCGGGACTGCGCATCGACCACTCCGAAGCCGGGCTGTACCTGTGGTGCACGCGCGACGAGCCCGCCCTCGACACCGTCGCCTGGTTCGCCGAGCAGGGCATTCTCGTCGCCCCCGGCACCTTCTACGAGGGTGAGCAATCGCGCCACGTGCGCCTCGCCCTCACGGCGAGCGATGAGCGCATCACCGCGGCGGCCGCGCGCTTGGTCTCATCCTCCAACGCCTGAGCGTCTGCGTTGGCGGGTGGCGCACTGGCTCCCATTTGCGCCTAGGCTGTATGCGGACCACTCCCGCACGCCACCACACATCGGCGCGCAGCGGAGGGTCCTCTCCCCAGAACCGTCCAACGCGGACACACGACCGATGCGGACACGTCCAACCCGGACACGACCAACGCGAGGAGGCGCAGTGAGCGACGCCGATCAGAAGGCCACCCTGCAGTTCCCGGGAGGAACCGCGGAGTTCCCGATCCTGACGAGCGTCGACGGCGCTTCCAGCATCGACGTCTCGACGCTGACGATGCAGACCGGTCTCACCGCGCTCGACTACGGCTTCGTCAACACCGCCTCGACGCAGAGCGCCATCACCTACATCGACGGCGACAACGGCGTGCTGCGCTACCGCGGCTACGCCATCGAGGATGTCGCGGCCAACGCCTCCTTCCTCGAAGTGGCCTGGCTGCTCATCTACGGTGAGCTGCCCACGCCCTCCGAGCTCGACGCCTTCGACTCGCGCGTGCGCCGCCACACGCTCCTCCACGAAGACCTCAAGCGCTTCTTCGACTCCCTCCCGCACCAGGCGCACCCCATGTCGGTGCTCTCCTCCGCGGTCTCGGCGCTCTCGACCTACTACGGCGACTCCCTCAACCCGCACGACCCCGAGCAGGTGGAGATCTCGACGATCCGCCTCCTCGCGAAGCTGCCCGTCATCGCCGCCTACGCGCACAAGAAGTCGGTCGGGCAGGCCTTCCTGTACCCCGACAACTCGCTGAGCTTCGTCGACAACTTCCTGCGCCTCAACTTCGGCACGATGGCCGAGCCGTACGAGATCAACCCCGTGCTGTCGCAGGCGCTCGAGCGCCTGCTCATCCTGCACGAGGACCACGAGCAGAACGCCTCAACCTCGACGGTGCGGCTCGTCGGCTCGACGCAGGCCAACCTCTTCGCCTCCATCTCGGCGGGCATCAACGCGCTCTCGGGCCCGCTGCACGGCGGCGCGAACGAGTCGGTGCTGAGCATGCTCGGGCGCATCCGTGACAGCGGAGAGAGCGTCGAGCGGTTCGTGGAGCGCGTCAAGAACAAGGAGGACGGCGTCAAGCTCATGGGCTTCGGGCACCGCGTCTACAAGTCGTACGATCCGCGCGCGAAGCTCGTCAAGGAGAGCGCGGATGCCGTGCTCGCCGACCTCGGCATGAGCGACCCGCTGCTCGACATCGCTCGCGAGCTCGAGCAGATCGCGCTCGGCGACGACTACTTCATCGAGCGCAAGCTGTACCCCAACGTCGACTTCTACACAGGCGTCATCTACAAGGCGATGGGCTTCCCGACGCGCATGTTCACGGTGCTCTTCGCCATCGGGCGCCTGCCCGGCTGGATCGCCCACTGGCGCGAGATGAACGACGACCCGCGTACGAAGATCGGCCGCCCCCAGCAGCTGTACACGGGTTCGGCTGCGCGCGACTGGCCCCAGCGCTAGCAGCACCCGCACCGCGGGCTACGCGTGCAGGGCCTCGTTGAGCTGCGCGCCCGCGCCCGTGCGGGGCAGCACCTCGACGGCGCCCGTGAGCGAGTTGCGGCGGAACAGCAGCCCCGCTACCCCGCTCAGCTCGGCGGCCTTCACGGCGCGAGGCAGGCCATCCGGCCCGGTCGTTCCGTCGACCACGTAGACCTTCTGGCCGGCGGTCACGTAGAGCCCCGCCTCGACCACCGAGTCGTCGCCGAGCGAGATGCCGATGCCGCTGTTCGCACCGAGCAGCGCGCGCTCGCCGATCGCGACGCGGTGCGTGCCGCCGCCCGAGAGCGTGCCCATGATCGATGCGCCGCCCCCGATGTCGGTGCCGTCGCCGACGACGACGCCCTGGCTGATGCGGCCCTCGACCATGGAGGCACCGAGGGTTCCGGCGTTGAAGTTGATGAAGCCCTCGTGCATCACCGTCGTGCCGGGCGAGACGTAGGCGCCCAGGCGCACGCGGGAGGCGTCGGCGATGCGCACGCGCGGCGGCGTGACGTAGTCGAGCATGCGCGGGAACTTGTCGATGCCGAGCGGCGAGAGGCCCGCACGCTGCAGTCCGGGGCGCAGCGCGTCGAGGTCGTCGGGGTGCAGGGGGCCGCCCGTCGTCCACATCACGATCGGCAGGTGGCCGAAGACGCCGTCGAGGTTGATGCTGTTCGGCAGCACCAGCCGGTGGCTGAGCAGGTGCAGGCGCAGGTAGGCGTCGGGGGTGGAGGCGGGGGGCGCATCCAGCTCGATCTCGACCGTGCGGGCCTCGAGGCGCACGCCGCGCCGCTCGTCGTCACCCTGCAGGCGGGCGATCTCGGCGGGGACGATGTACGGGTCGCGGCCCTCCGGCAGCGAGCCGAGGTGCGGTTCGGGGTACCACGTGTCGAGCACCTCGCCGTCGCTCGCGCGCACCGTCGCGAGGCCGTAGCCCCAGGCGTGGGTCGGCGCGGTGCCGTCGGCGGGGGTGTCAGTCGCGGTGGGGGAGGTGCTCGAGGCCATGACCCCAGGCTACCGGGGCGCCGAACTAGGCTGGGCGACGTGACCGCCACCCTTCCCGTGCGCGCCGGCGTCGTCGGCCTCACCCGCGCCCTGTGCGACCTGCCCAGCGTCTCCAGCGATGAACGGATGCTCGCCGACGCCCTCGAGGCGACGCTGCGAGCCGAGGCGCCCCACCTCGAGGTCACGCGCGACGGCGACGCGGTCGTCGCCCGCACGCAGCTCGGGCGCGCGCAGCGGATCATCGTCGCCGGCCACATCGACACCGTGCCCATCAACGACAACCTGCCGACACGGCTCGAGGGCGACGAGCTCACCGGCACCCTGTGGGGGCGCGGCACGGTCGACATGAAGGGCGGCGTCGCGGTCGCCCTCGCCCTCGCGGTCGAGCTCACCGAGCCCGTGCACGACGTCACGTGGGTCTGGTACGACCACGAGGAGGTGGAGGCGACCCTCAACGGTCTCGGCCGTCTCGCGCGCACGCACCCCGACCTGCTCGCGGCGGATTTCGCGATCCTCGGGGAGCCCTCCAACGGCGTCGTCGAGGGCGGCTGCAACGGCACCGTGCGCGTCGAGCTGCGGGCGTCCGGCCGTCGGGCGCACTCGGCGCGGTCGTGGATGGGCGTCAACGCGATCCAGGCCCTCGCGCCCGCACTTGCCGCGCTCGCCGCCTACGAGCCCGCGACGGTGGAGGTCGACGGGCTCGCCTACCGCGAGGGCCTCAACGCCGTGGGCGTGAGCGGGGGAGTGGCCGGCAACGTCATCCCCGATGCGGCCGTGCTCACCGTCAACTACCGCTTCGCCCCCGACAAGACGGTCGCGCAGGCGCTCGAGCACGTGCGCTCGGTGCTGCTGCCCGGTGATGACGACGGGCAGGGCCTCGAGCTGGTGGTGACCGACGAGTCTTCCGCGGCCCGCCCGGGCCTGGATGCTCCGCTCGCGCAGCACTTCGTGGCAGCGGTCGGCGGCACTCCCGCACCCAAGTACGGCTGGACGGACGTCGCGCGCTTCGCCGAGCTCGGCATCCCCGCCGTCAACTACGGTCCCGGCGACGGCTCGCTCGCCCACGCCGACGACGAGCGCGTGCCGGTCGAGCAGATCCTCGCGTGTGAGCGGGGCCTTCGCGCGTGGCTGAGCGGGCAGTAGCGGCTCCCGCCGTCGAGCACGCAGCCGGGCGCCTCGCCACCGCCCTCGGCCGGGTGCCGTGGTGGGCGTGGGTGCTCGCGGTCTACAGCGCGTCTCGGGTCGTGACCACGAGCATCCTCCTGGCATTCGCGGCCCGCCAGGAGGACAACCCGTGGACGGAGGCGAACCCCGGCTACTTCGACTTCGCGCGCCTGTGGGACGGTCACTGGTACTGGATCATCGCCGCCGTCGGCTACCCCGAGGAGATCCCCCGCGACGAGGACGGCCTCGCGCAGGAGAACGCGTGGGCGTTCATGCCGGTCTACCCGATGCTCGTGCGGGCGGGGCTCGGTCTCACGGGCGGTGGCTCGGCCTCCGACTTCGCGGCCGTCGCGGTGACGATCTCGGTCGTCGCGGGCGGCGCTGCCGCGCTGCTCTTCCACGCCCTGCTGCGGCGCTGGATGAGCGCGGGGGCGGCGATGCTCGGCACGGCGCTGTTCTGCATCGCGCCGCTCTCGCCGATCTACCAGGTCGCGTACGCGGAGGCGCTGCACCTGGCGCTCCTCTTCCTCGCGCTGCTGCTCGTGCTCGAGCGGCGGTGGGTGCCCCTCGCCGTGGTCGTGACGGTCATGGCCCTCACGCGCCCGAGCGGGCTCGCCTTCGCGCTGCTGCTCGCGCTGGTCTGGCTGTGGCGGTGGCGCCGGGCGCGGCGCGGCATCGAACCGTTCGGGATGCGGGAGCGCCTCACTCTGCTGAGCGTCACCGCCGTCGCCGGTTTCGCCGGCCTCGCGTGGCCGGGCATCGTCGCGCTCGCCACCGGCGACTTTCTCGGGTACACCGACACCGAGCTCGCCTGGCGCCGACCGTACATCGGCGACGTGCACCTCGTGCCCTTCACGCCGTGGTGGCAGGGCGCGCAGTGGTGGCTCGGCGACGTGCTGGGCCCGGTCGCGCTCGTGACGGTGCTGCTCCTCGTGGCGTGCGCATTCGCGCTCCCGGCGATGCGGCGCATGCCCGTGGAGCTGCGCTGCTGGATCGTCGCCTACTCGCTCTACCTGCTCGCGGTGTTCTTCCCCCAGTCGAGCACGTTCCGTCTGCTCGTGCCGCTCGCGCCCGCCCTGGGAGCGATCGCGCTCGGCATCGTGAGCGTGGGGAACGGGCCGCTCGGGCGGCGGTTGCCGCGGGCCGCGGTGGGGCCGCTGCGCGGGGTGCTCGCGGTGCTCGCGATCGCGATCGGCATCGCCGGCCAGGTGTTCTGGGTGCACTTCGGCTGGTGGGTGGACGGCTACGACTGGACCCCGCCGTGACGCGCGCGACGCACGACTGCGGCCCCGAGCATCCCCTCGATTTAGGCAATGTCGGCGGATGCGGGATAATAGAGGGGAAGTCTCATTGAAAGGGGATACCACGATGGCAGCCATGAAGCCCAGGACCGGAGACGGACCGATGGAGGCTGTCAAGGAGGGTCGCCTCATCATTGTGCGCGTGCCCCTCGAAGGCGGCGGACGCCTCGTGGTGTCGGTCAACGACGCCGAGGCCCAGGAGCTGCACGACGCTCTCGCCGCGGCGATCTCCTAGCGCACCCGCCCGCCCGTTACTCGGGCACGGTGAGGATCTGCAGCAGCCCGTCTCCCACGGGAGACACCGCGATGCGCACGGCAGGCGAGTCGCGCAGCTCGCGCAGTAGCCCGCGCAGTTGCGCCGTCACGCCGTCGCGCTTCGCGGGCTCTGGCACGAAGTCGCGCCACAGCGCGTGCGGTACGAGCACGAGCCCGCCGACGCGGACGAGCCGGATCGCGTGAGCGATGTAGTCGAGAATGCTCGCGGCGTCGCCGTCGACGAGCACGATGTCGTAGCTGGCCTCGTTCATGCGCGGCAGCACCTCGAGTGCACGGCCCGTGATGAGGCGCACGCGCGCGGCCGGATGCCCGGCATCGGTGAACGCGGTGCGTGCGACCTCATGGTGGTCGGCCTCGAGGTCGATCGACGTGAGGTGGGCGTGCGGCGCACCGCTGAGCATCCAAAGCCCGCTGACGCCGAGACCGGTGCCGATCTCGATGATCGACTGGGCGTCGACAGCGCCGCAGAGAAGTGCGAGCTGGGCTCCCGTGGCGGGGCTCACCGCGTCGATGCCCTGCTCGACCGACTGCGCGCGGGCGCGCGCGATCACATCGGGTTCGACCGTGGTCTCCTCGACGTACTTCCAGGACAGTTCTTTGCTCGGCACACGCACTCCTCGTTGCGCCCAGCCTAGGGCGAAGACTCGGTCTCGCCGGGCTATTGTCGAGGGGTGTCCCTAGGCCTGACGTTCGAGAAGCTGCTGCTGATCGGTCTCATTGCTGTGCTCCTCATCGGCCCGGACCGTCTGCCGATGTACGCGGCGCAGTTCGGGCGACTCGTGCGTTCGCTGCGCGACATGGCGAGCGGGGCGAAGGACCGCATGCGCGAGGAGATGGGCCCCGACTACGACGACATCGACTGGAAGAAGCTCGACCCGCGCCAGTACGACCCGCGTCGCATCGTGCGGGAGGCGCTCCTGGAGGATGAGGAGAAGCCGGTCGCGCCGACGGTGTCGGCACCGAAGCGCGAGTCGGCCTACGCCCAGCGTCAGCGATTGATCCGCGAGGGCAAGCCGGCGCCTTTCGACCTCGAGGCCACGTAGAGGACGCCGAGAGCTGACGGCACGTGCTCGGCCTGACGCCCTATGGCTGACGCCCGGCGCGCTCGGGGCTCGGCGCTCAGCGAGTGCCGATGATGCGGTGGCTCGCGGCGACGCGCTCGCCCTCCGCACGCAGGAGCTCGAGCACCCGCCGCACGCTCGGCCGTTCGGCGCGATCGGCCCTCAGTAGCGCCGAGATCTGCCGTTCGGCGGGAATGCCGACGAGAGGCCGCGTGGCGATGTCGGTGCCGTGGCTGCGGGTCGTGAAGCGGGGCAGGATCGCTAGGCCGAGCCCGGCCGCGACGAGGCCCTCGACGACGAGGTTGTCCATGATGCGCTGCACGATGCGCGGCTCCCGCCCGACGGCGGCACCGAGCGCGTCGAGCCAGCGGTCGTACGGGTAGCCGATCGGTGCGCCGATCCACGGGTAGTCGGCGACGTCGGCGGGGCTCAGCACGCTCTTTTCCAGCAGCGGGTGGCCGGCCGGGAGGGCGACGTCGAAGGGCTCGGTCATGAGGTGCACGGTCGTGAGCCCTCGCTCGTTCCAGTGCGAGGGCACGCCCTGCGAGTCGGCGAGCACGATGTCGAAGTCGGGCGTGAGTTCGGCGAAGTCGGCGAGGGGGAGGTCCTGGTCGGTGACGAGCAGTCTCAGGGCGGGCTCGCGCTCGAGCGCACCCAGCACGCCGGGCAGCAGCATCTGCCCCGCGGTCGGGAAGGTGCTGAGCGTCACCGTGCCGGTCGGAGTCTGCTTGTACTCCGACCACAGCGCTTCGGCCGACTCGATCGCGACGGCGATTCTGCGCGCCGTCTCGGCGAGGGCGCGCCCCGCCCCCGTGAGCCGGATGCCCCGCCCCTCCTTCTCCGTGAGGGGCACACCCGCTTCGGCTTCGAGCAGCTTGAGCTGCTGCGAGACGGCGGATGCGGTGCGGTGGGTCGCGGCGGCCACGGCCGTGATGGTGCCCCGGTCGGCGAGTTCGCGGAGCAGTTCCAAACGGTGTACGTCCATGTAGAGAAACTACACGCTACGTGTAGAAACAATCGATTGTGCTAAAGATACCGATGCGATGGACTGGTCACTGTTCAGGACAGAACGGGTTCGCCGCTCCCGGAGTGCGCGAGCCACACGACAGAAGGAGTACGCGCCATGATCATCGGAATCGTCACCGCAGCCCTGGCCCTCGTCGCCGTGACTGCGACCGCCGTTGTGACGGTGCGCGACGGTTACCGACAGGTCCCGGCGCGCACCCTCTGACTCGGGTCGCTCCGCCAGCGAGGACGGCCCGCCCCTGACGGGTGCCTCGGCTAGCGCGGGGTGACGGTGAGCGGCCGCCCGGCGAGCCCGCGGCCCCGTTCGATCACACGATCGGCGAGGTCGAGGATCGCCTGGGCGGCCGCATCCGTCTCGCCGGGTGCGTCGTAGCGGCGCAGCACGATCGGCCGACCGGCATCGCCCCCTTCGCGAAGGGCCAGGCTCAGGGGCACGCGCGCGAGCACATCGACGTCGAGCCGCTGGGCCGTCTCGTCGCCGCCACCGGAGCCGAACAGCTCGAGCACGCTGCCGTCGGGCTGCACGTAGCCGGTCATGTTCTCGACGACGCCGATGACCGTCTGACCCGTCTGCCGGGCCACGAGCGCTGAGCGCTCGGCGACATCGGCTGCCGCCTTCTGCGGCGTCGTCACGACGAGCACTTCGGCGTGCGGCAGCAGCTGTCCGATCGAGATGGCGATGTCTCCCGTGCCGGGCGGCATGTCGATCACCAGAACGTCCAGATCGCCGAAGTAGACGTCGGTGAGGAACTGCTCGACCGTGCGGTGCAGCATCGGGCCGCGCCACGACACGGAGGTGTGCGGGTCGACGAACATGCCGATCGAGATGACGGCGAGGCCGTGCACCCGCGGGGGCATGATCATCTCGCCGACGCGGGTCGGCTTGGCGTTGGCGATGCCGAGGATGCCCGGAATCGAGAAGCCGAACACGTCGGCGTCCATGAGCCCGACGCGCAGCCCGCGCTGGGCGAGCGCGACCGCGAGGTTGGCGGTGACGGTCGACTTGCCGACGCCGCCCTTGCCGCTCGTCACGGCGATGACGCGAGTCAGGGCATCCGGAGTGAAGGGGTGGCCGCGCGGCCGGTCGCCGCGCAGACGCTCGATGAGAGCATCCCGCGTGGCGCGATCCATGACGCCCACGTCGACGGTCACGTCGTCGATGCCGTCGACCGAGGATGCCGCGGTGCGTACATCGCGCTCGATGCGGTCCGCGGCGGGGCAGCCCACGATCGTGAGTCGTAGCTGCACCTCGGCGCGCGTCGCACCGGCGTCGTCGGTGGCGACGTGCACGCCGTCGATCATGTCGAGCTCGGTCACCGGGCGACGGATCTCCGGATCGATGACGCGCGCGAGGGCTGCGAGGACGCGCTGCTCGAGGGCGCTCGCCGTGGATTCCGCCGTCACCGGGTCGTGCCCTCGCCGCGCTCGGAATCGGTTGTGTCGTGCGGCTCGCGATCGAGCTCGTCGAGCAGAGCGCGCAGCTCGGCGCGGATGAAGTCTTTCGTCGCGACGTCCTTCATCGCCAGCCGCAGGGAGACGACCTCGCGGGCCAGGTACTCGGTGTCGGCGAGGTTGCGCTCGGCCCGTTGACGGTCCTGCTCGATCTGCACGCGGTCGCGGTCGTCCTGCCGGTTCTGGGCGAGCAGGATGAGCGGGGCAGCGTAGGAGGCCTGGAGGGACAGGATGAGGGTCAGCGCGGTGAAGCCGAGCGCGAGCGAGTCGAAGCGCAACGACTCAGGGCCGACGGTGTTCCAGGTGATCCAGGCCGCGACGAAGACGGAGAGCGCGAACAGGAACCAGGGGGTTCCCATGCCGCGGGCGACGCCCTCGGTGAAGCGGCCGAACCGGTCGCGGCTGGAGAACCTCGGTAGGAGCCCCGCGCGGAGCCCCTTGGGAGCGGAGAGGCTGCCCGAGTCGCGCGTCGCGCGCCGACGTGCGGCGTCCTTGTCGCGCGCGGTCATCGGCGATCACCCGGAGGGGCGTCGTGGCGAGGCGGGTCGGTGCGCGGCGTCTCCGGGGCGACAACCGGAATCGCTGTCGTGCTGGGGTTCGCGGTGCTGAACCGGCCAGGAGCGGGATGCTCGCCCACGGTCGCACTGCGGTCGCGTGCGGGCGCCGTCGACCCGGGCACGCGGCCCCGAGCCTTGCCGCGTGCCGGTGGGCGAGGGGGTGCGGGGGAGTGCTCATCGGTGCTGCGCCAGTCGTCGGGCAGGAGGTAGTCGAGCACGTCGTCGATCGTCACGACGCCGACGAGTCGACGGGTCTCATCGACGACGGGCAGGGAGACGAGGTCGTAGCTCGCGAGGCGGCGGGAGACTTCGGCGGCCGAGGTCTCGGGCGTGACGGGTTCGATGCCCTGGTCGAGGAGGGTGCCGAGGCGTTCGTGCGGCGGGTAGCGGAGCATCCTCTGGAAGTGCACCATGCCCAGGTACCGGCCGGTCGGCGGCTCGTACGGGGGGAGCGTGACGCAGATGGCAGCGCCGATCGCGGGCGCGAGCTCGTGGCGGCGGATGAGCGCGAGGCCTTCGGCGACGGTCGCGTCGGCGGAGACGATGATCGGCTCGGTGGTCATGAGCCCGCCGGCGGTGTCGGCGTCGTAGGAGAGCAGGAAGCGCACGTCCTGCGCCTCTTCGGGTTCCATGAGGTCGAGCAGCGCCTCGCCGCGCAGGACCGGGAGCTGGGCGATGAGGTCGGCCGCGTCGTCTGGTTCCATGTGGTCGAGCACGTCGGCCGCGCGCTCGTCGTCGAGGCGTGTCAGGAGGGCGACCTGGTCGGCTTCCGGCATCTCCTCGAGGGCGTCGGCGAGGCGCTCGTCGGGAAGCTCTTCGGCGACTTCGAGTCGGCGGCCGTCCGGCAGTTCGAGGAGGGTGGCGGCGAGGTCGGCGGGCAGCAGGTCGTTGTACTCGGCGATGAGCTTCTCGGCGCTCTGCGGTTCGGTGCTGCCCGTCACCTCGGTGACGTCGCTCCACCGGGCGAAGACGCTCTGACCCTTCGTGAACGGCGCGGGGACGGCCCGGGGCTTGCGCAGGAAGAGCTGCTCGACGGCCCATTCGCCGGGGCCGGACTCCTCGATGGCGACGTCTTCGATGACGGCGGTGCCGCCGCCGTCGCGGAAGCGCATGGTGCGGCCGACGAGTTCGGCGAGCACCCGCACTTCGCCGCCGCGTTGCTCGAAGCGCCGCAGGTTGATGAGGCCGGTGGTGATGATCTGCCCGCTGCTGATGCTCGTGACGCGCCCGATGGAGAGGAACACGCGGCGGCGACCGGGCACTTCGACGATGAGGCCCACGACGCGGGGCGATTCGGTGGGTCGGTAGACGACTAGGACGTCGCGCACCTTGCCGACCCGGTCGCCTGCGGGGTCGAAAACGGAGCACCCGTTGAGCCGGGCGACGAAGACAGTCGAGGCGCTCACGGCTAAACCTTATCGTCGCCCTGTCACAATGGTCTGGTGAGCAACCAGAGTCCTTTCAGTCGTCGCAGTGCCGCGCCGTTGAGCGTGCCGCGAGGGGACGTGCTCGGCAGCTACGACACGTACCCGGAAGCGCAGAGCGTCGTGAACCGTCTCGCGAAGGCGGAGTTCCCCGTGAAGGGTCTCGCGATCGTCGGTCACGACCTGAAGACGGTGGAGCGGATCGGGGGGCGCCTGAGCTACGGCCGCGCGGCACTGTCGGGTGCGTTGAGCGGTATCTGGTTCGGCCTGTTCTTCGGTCTGCTGCTCTTCCTGTTCTCGCCGGAGCCGGAGTTCTCGTTCATTCTCGCGGCGGTGTTCATCGGTGCGGGTTTCGGAATGCTCCTGGGTCTCGTGTCGTACGCGTTCGCGCGTCGTCGGCGTGACTTCGCATCGCAGCAGCAGGTGCTGGCGTCGTCGTACCAGGTGATCATCGACCCGATGCAGACGGCACGGGCGCGCACGGTGCTCGCGGGCGGCAACCCGGATGCGCCGATCTCGCTCACGGAGTCCCCGCGCGGTCAGCACGCCTCGCCGCCTCCCTCTGTTTCGACTCCCTCGGCCTCGAGCCCGGCTGACGCTCCTTCTGACGCTCCTGCCGACGCCCCGCCCTCCGATTCGGGCCCGGTCGACGCGCCCGCCGAGAAGCGCGATTAGCACTCGCGCGCGCAGCTCAGCCTGCGAGGGCGCGCTGCCATTCTCGACCCCTACTGAGCATGGGGCGTGGTCTCTGCTGTGGGTCGACGGTCGCGGGCGGCACGAGTTCGTACTCCGGTGACGGCCCCACTCTGGTGATGCGCCACCCGTGGTCGTGCAGCAGCAGGTGGTGGTGTCGGCAGAGCAGGATTCCGACGTCGACGTCGGTGCGGCCGCGATCACGCTCCCACTCATTGATGTGGTGCGCTTCGCACCAGCTCGGCGGGCGTTCACACCCGGGCCAACGGCATCCGCCGTCGCGGGCCGCGAGGGCGACGCGCTGGCGGGCGGTGAAGAGGCGCTGAGACCGGCCGACATCGAGCGGCTGACCGGTCGAGCCGATGAGGATCGGGGTCTGCACGCCTCCGCACAGCAGCCGATGCACGGTTGGGAGCGCGACGACGGTGCCTTCGGGGCTGCCCGTCGCCGGTTCGATGGACCCTGATCCTTCTCCCCGCGCGAGGTCAGCGGCGGTGACGAGCACGCGTACCTGCGGTGCGCCGGTGCCGAGGATCATGCTCGAGTCGGCGTCGGCTCCTGCGGCGAGCAGGTGCACGAGGGCATCTGACGCGTACTGCTCGGGCGTGCGCTGATCCTCGGCGATGCGTGAGGCCTTCGCAGCGTCAGCATCGTCGCCCGCGCCGACCGTCTCGACGAAGTGCACGCCACGTCGCTTCGGGGAGGTCGCTCGTTCGACAAGCTCACGAACCTGTGCGGCGGATTCCGGGTCGAGCATCCACGTCGCACGCGTCATGCCGTCTGGCAGCGTCCACAGTCGGAATGACCGCGCATCTCTCTGTGCGCGCTCGCGATCGACGAGTGCCGCCGTATCGAGCTCCTCGCGCGCGTGGCGAGCAAGCCGCAGCAGTCTGTCGACGTCGAGGTGCGCAGCCGCCTCCACGACCCGGGCGACGGCCGACCGAAGTGCGTCCGGCGCCACCGACTCATCGATGCCGTCGAAGACGGCACGAATCACGTCGAGCGCGCCGATGCTGATGCTGCCCGTGCGCACCGCCTGCAGTGCCGCGGTCAAGTAGGGGGCAACCATCGGCAGGTCGTCAGAGCCGGCCTCGCGCCCCGCACTGGTGTCGGGCGCTACGAGCATCCGACCCGTGTTGACTGCGGCAACAGCGTCGCGCCAGGACTCCCCGGTCGTGACACGCACGAGCTCTTCGACCGTGCGGTGCCCCGACCTCTGGGCAAGACCGTCATGCGCGAGTTCTGGGCGCGAGCGCCGGGCCAGTTCCCCCGCGAAGAGTGCGGTTCGGGCATCCAGCAATCGGTGTGCCTGTGCGCCGAGCTGCGTGATTGCGAGCAGATCGTCGTCCCCGAGCGCGCGCAGTGCGGTCGCGTCGAGCGGCACGCGCTCGAGCGCCGCCACGAGGGCGGTCAGGTGCTCGAGGGGTGCGGGGTAGGTCATGCATCCATGCTCCCATCGAACATACGTTCGAACAAGAGGTATGAGGAAATCTTGGGATAACTCGCGTAGAGCGCGGCCTGTGGAGGAGAGGATGCACCCTCAGCGCGACCTACCTGCGCGCTGCAACCTCGCGCATCCACGCCTCGACCTCATCCGCCGTGCGCGGAATCCCCGCCGACAGACTCTCGACCCCATCAGCCGTCACAACCACGTCATCCTCGATGCGCACACCTATCCCGCGAAGCTCAGACGGCACCGTCAGATCGTCCGGCTGGAAGTACAGCCCCGGCTCGATCGTGAACACCATGCCCTCTTCGAGCACGCCGTCGAGGTACAGGTCGCGCCGCGCCTGCGCGCAGTCGTGCACGTCGATGCCGAGATGGTGGGAGGTTCCGTGCACCATGTACCGCCGGTGGTAGCCGCCCTCGGGCGAGAGCGACTCCTCCGCGCTCACGGGCAGCAGCCCCCATTCGGCGGTGACGCGCGCGATGACGCGCATGGCCTCGGCATGAACATCCTTGAACCGGATGCCCGGCCGCACGATCTCGAACGCCGCGTCGGCCGCCTCGCGCACCGCCTCGTACACCCGCCGCTGCACCTCGGTGAATTCACCCGAGACGGGCAGGGTGCGGGTTATGTCGGCCGTGTAGTAACTGTCGAGCTCGACGCCCGCGTCGATGAGGATGAGGTCGCCCGGCACGACGGGCCCGTCGTTGCGTGTCCAGTGCAGGATGCACGCGTGCGGCCCGCTCGCGGCGATCGTGTCGTAGCCGACCGTGTTGCCGTCGGCTCGCGCGCGTCGGTTGAAGGTGCCTTCGACGAGGCGCTCGCCGCGGGGGTGCGCCACGATCTGCGGCAGGTCGGCGATGATGTCGTCGAATCCGACCTGGGTCGCCTCGACGGCACGGCGCATCTCCGCGAGCTCGAACGAGTCTTTGACGAGGCGCAGCTCGCTGAGGTCGCGCGCGAGCTCGTCGTCGCGCGCCGTGTCGACCTCGGCCGTGCCGGGCTCGGCGCCGGCGTGCAGGATGCGCGCAGCATCCAGTCGGTCGGTCAGCGACGGCTCTGCCTCGCGCACGATGAGGGTCTCGGGGCCGTCAGCGTCGAGGGCGTCCCACACGGCGTCGAGCGCGCTCAGCGGCCGAGCGTCCAGCCCGAGGTCGGTCGCGACATCGTCGACCGACGGCCGTGGCCCCGTCCAGAACTCGCCGACGGCGGGGTTGGCGTAGAACTCGTCGGAGTCGCGCCCGGCCGCCTCGCGGAAGTACAGCACAGCCTCGTGCCCCTCGGCCCCGTCGGCATGGGGCTCGAGCACGAGGACGCTGCCCGGCACGGCGTCGCTGCCCCACCCGGTGAGGTGCGCGAAGGCGCTGTGCGCGCGGTACGGGTAGTCGGTGTCGTTGGAGCGCTGGCGGGCGTCGCCGGCCGGCACGAGCAGCCGCACGCCCGTGTACAGACCGCTGAGGCGAGCGCGTCGTGCCGCGGCAAAGGGCGCCTGCTTGCGCGGCCCGCCGATACCGGTCGCGCGCTCCGCCCACCCGGTCGAGATGTACTGCTGAAAGGCGTCGGAGCGCGGCGTCGTCGACCGGTTCTCGGTCGCGCGCGGCGGCGCTTCGGTGGTCTCGGTCTCGCTGGCAGCGCTGAGTTCGGTGTCGGCCATGCGCCCATTCTGGCACCGGATGCTCAGGGCCGGCCCGGAGCATCCACCCAGTTGTTCCGCCCTTCTGCGACGGTCGCCCGCCGCAGAGCCGCGCCTCAGAGAATGAGCCGCGCGACGATCGGACGGTGGTCGCTGCCCGTGCCGTCCTCGGTGGTGATGACGCGGAAGCCGGTGACGGTGATGTCGTCGGTGACCATGATGTGGTCGATGGGCGCGCCGAGGATCGCCGGGAGGCGGGTGGGCCACGTGCCGACGGCGCCGTTGCCGGTGAGGAGGCCCGCGTCGAGGCAGTCGCCGAGGCCGAGGCGCAGTGCCCCGCCGGAGTCGCCGCCGATGGTGCGGAAGTGGTCGGCGGTCGCGTTCAGGTCACCGGCCAGGATGGTCTGCTCGCCGCGGCAGATGCCGTTGATCCAGTCGAGGTCGGCGCGCCAGTTGGCGAGCTGGCTGGGCAGCGGAGCCACCGGGTGCACGCCGATGATGGTGGGGCCGTCGTGCCCGTCGGGGCGCAGCACCATGCTCGGCAGCACGGTCGTGTTGCCGACGCTGTCGTCGACCACGTACTCGCCGATCGCGGCGGAGACGAGGACGGTCGTCGAGCGCGCTTTGGCGATGTAGTCGAAGGCGAACGAGTACACCCACATGGGTCGGCCGGCAGCACGCAGGCCTTCGGCGACCTCGACCCCCGTCTCCTGACTGGTTTCGGGCAGCACGATGATGTCGGCCTGCTCGTCGAGGGCGAGCTGCGTGATGCGGTCGGTGCCGGGGGCGTCGCCGAGGGTGTTCCAGCTGAGCACGGAGAGTTCTGCGGGTGCCCGGGTCGGGAACGACTCGTTTCCGAACCCGCGCGTCGACAGCACGGCGACGTTTACTCCCGCAAAGACGATCGCGATCAGGGCGAGGGAGGCGAGGAAGCGCCGCGCCGCGGGCCACAGCATCGCCACGAGGGCGAGCGTGAGGGCTCCGAGAATCGCGAGCGCGGCGCTGAGCGCCCGAATCGATACGAGTTGAGCGACGACGGGCGCCTCCGACAACCCGAACAGGGCGGGCCACGCGATGACGAGCAGCGCGGCACCCACACCGAGCAGCACGGCGGCGGAAACAACTCGGCGGATCATTGTTCCGCGAGCCTATCCCGGCGATCTGGCTAAGGTCCTGTCAACCGGCGGGTTTGCGCAGACGTCACGCGAACTGGGATCCAGCTGCTGTAATTGGCGGCGAATGTCGTGGGCGCCGCTCGGGGCAATTGGGTTGACCCGGTCGGGGCGGAGGCGCGTTTTCGTCTCCGCCCCAACCAGATTCCTCACACTCGGGGCTTGAGGATTAGTGCGCCGACCGCGAGCAATAAGGAAGCAGCAACTAAGAGTTGCCAACTGCTGGTGAGTATCACACCGACTATCGCGGCTATCACCACGATGAGAGCCGCCGCGAGCACCAGGGTGGCCCGCAGTCCCGGCCGAGTGTTTCCTGAGCCGGACAGGTTTCGGTGCGACCAGAAGAATCCTGCGTAGGCGATCGCAGAAACCGCTGCAAACGACCCATTCGCGAGTGACGGGTCGATGGTGCGGTACTCCAACAGCGCAACCATCAGTGCGCCGATCGCGCACAAAGCCGCTGTCAGGCTGAGGAGCCGTGCTGAGTAGCTTGACCGTCGCCTAGGGTTCACAGTGGGGTCCACCTCTTGATCACCCCTCTCGCTAGTAGCAGTTGCCGCCCGGGCCATAAATGACCGGGTGCATTGTCGCTGTGGGACTGTAGATCATGGCCCTAATGCCCAAGCACTTTCCCTGGTCATAGGCGTCTGCAGCCGTGCCTTGAATCCACAGTGCCATCCCGGCGATTGCTGCGGCGCAGATCGCGGCCGGCCAACCTGCAGCAGGCAACAGGGGGGCGCATATTCCCGCCGTGAGGGTGCCGAGCCCACCGTAGAAGCCGATCTGGCGAGTCTCCCATCGGTTCATTTCTACCGTGCAGAACAGCCAGTCGCAGGCGAGCGCGGGATCGGCGACAACGGGGTAAGACTCCTTGCCTGTGAGCGCAACTTCTTGCACAAGAGTTGATCCATCGATCTCGTAGTGTGTCTGGACGGGCTTTCCTTGTGCATCGAGCGCCCATGCAGGCGAAATTATGTTCTCGAGGTTCCCGGCCTCGTCGGAGATTGTCACCCAACCGCCATCAAGAGACTTCAAGGTCGCGGGCTGTCCGTCAATGGTGATCGTGAATCGGTGAATGGCATCGCTCGTTGGTTCTTCGAGAACCACGTATGCCGATCCGGGTGTGCCCTTTCCACGCGTCAATACGTACGAGTGTGACTTGTTGGTGGCGACTACGGTGGTGTCGCGCTCGACACTCGTTCGAATTGTGCCGCGGTCTACTGCGGGTTCGATCCCAACTAGGCGGCCTGACGGAGAGCGAACCTCAAGAACGCTGCTGCGTCCGGGCTTCAAGGCGGAATTTGCGAGGTTAGCGCCCACGATCTCATCTACCGCTTCGATTGCTCGAAGAGCGGCCGCATCGTCGGCCATCGCGGGTGTGGCTCCGACTCCGGAAAGCATTGCCGCCAAGGCCAGTGCGGCCAATGTCTTGATCTTTTTCAGATTAGCTCCGTTCACTCGAAGGTATTGACCATTGATCAGGTCACCTACACCCAGGCAAACAGATATAGAACGATATGTCTACCCTCGGCCGCTGCGCCTTCGTCGGTCGACGGTCTCTAGCTCGCATCGGGATGGTCCTACTGTCCAAAAGTCCTCGTGAGGTCCGCGGCGGCCTGATGATCGACGAAGCGACAAGAAGTGGAATGGCATGAGGCATAGTCTGATCGAGGCGAAACCGTGGACAGGAGATGATGGAGAATTTCTGTTCATCGCACCGTCCGTGAGCCTCTCTGCCGCATGAAGCTTTCCGGCGTGGGTGATTCTGACTATGTGCATGGGGACGCCAGGGCGCCGACAGCCGCTCGTGACTTCGGCGTCGTTGCCGTTGGGGCTTTCCCCAGGTCGTTTCCGTCACAGCGTCGTTTCAGCCTGAATGGACGAGCGAAGGCGCCAACACGATTGCCCTGACGTACGGCTGTTTGCCTTAGTTCTCGTCGCCGAAACTCGGTCAAGTCCCTGGAAGTGGTGTAACGGCTGATCCTTCGCTTTATGCGCTGAGCGCGATGAAGGTGTCGGCGACCACCTCGTCTCCGTTGTTGGGCAGCACCCGCATGCGGGAGCGTGCCAGGACCTCCAGGCCCAAGTAGCGGCGCCCCTCTGCCCACTCGTCGGTCTGCTCGGCCAGAACGCCGCCGACCAGGCGGATGACGCTGTCGCGGTTGGGGAAGATGCCCACGGAGTCGGTGCGGCGGCGGATCTCGCGGTTGAGGCGCTCGTTGGGATTGTTCGACCAGATCTGCGACCAGACATCTTTGGGGAACTCGGTGAAGGCGAGAATGTCGGCCCGAGCGGTATCGAGGTGCTCGGCGACCGCGGGGAGCTTCTCGGCGACGTAATCCAGGGTCCGATCGAACTGGGCGTGGACGTCGGAGGCGGTGGGCTGGTCATAGACGGAGTGCAGCATCGCCTTCACCGCCGGCCACATGCTCTTCGGGGTCACGCTCATCAGGTTCGCCGCGTAGTGGGTGCGGCAGCGTTGCCAGGTGGCGCCGGGCAGGTTCGCTGCGATCGCGTCTTTCAGGCCGGCGTGCGCGTCACTGGTGACGAGCTGCACGCCGGTGAGCCCGCGGGCGACGAGGTCGGCGAAGAACGCATTCCACGCCGACCCGGTCTCGCTCGTGGCCGTCTGCAGGCCGAGGACTTCCCGGCGGCCGTCGCCGTTGACCCCGGTGGCGATCAGCACGACCGTGTTCACCACCCGGCCGCCCTCGCGAACCTTCATCGTGAGAGCGTCGGCAGCCACGAACGTGAACGGGCCCGCCTCGACCAAAGACCGGTGCCGGAAGTCGGCAACCTGCTCGTCGAGCTCGGCAGCCATCCGCGAGACCTGCGACTTCGATAGAGCGTTGATGCCGAGAGTCTTCACCAGCTTGTCCATCCGCCGGGTGCTCACCCCGGCGAGGTAGCAGTCGGCAATCACGGTGATCAGAGCCGCCTCGGAGCGTTTCCTGCGCTCCAGCAGCCACTCCGGAAAGTAGGTGCCCGATCGTAGTTTCGGGATCGCGACATCGATCGTGCCGATGCGAGTGTCCAGGTCACGGTGCCGGTAGCCGTTGCGGTGCGTCACCCGATCAGGGCTGGGCTTGCCCCACTCGGCGCCGACCACAGCGTCGGCATCAGCGGACAGCAGGGCGTTGATCATGGTCTGCAGCAAATGCCTCATCAAATCCGGCGACGCCTCCGAGAGGGCTTCACCCAGAACGGTCGCAGGGTCGACAATGTGTGGAGCGGTCATCGTGTTGATGCCTTTCGAGTGGAGGTAAGAGACTTCTCGAAGGATCACACGGTGACCGCGTCCACGTCAGCAACGACGTGCGCGACCACCGTGCGTTACACCACTATGTGGGACTCCACTCGAAACTCCCGGATTGATTGCTGAGACACCATGTGCGACAGCAGTTGTAGTCAAGGATTGGTACACCCGCGCCACCTACGATTAACCCCATGCCCCGCGGCCCCATCGACCTGCACACGCACAGCAGCGTCAGTGACGGCACCGAGACCCCCACGCAGCTCATCCGCGCCGCGCTCGAGGCGGGCCTCGACACAGTCGCGATCACCGACCACGACTCGACGGCCGGGTGGGATGAGGCGCTCACGGCGGCGAGCGGCACGGGCATCCAGATCATTCGGGGCATGGAGCTCAGCACGCGGTACGAGTGGCGCAGCGTGCACGTGCTCGGCTACCTCTTCGACCCCAACGACGGCGAGCTCGTCGCCGAGACGGCGCACATTCGCGCCGACCGCCTCGGCCGGGCCGAGCGCATGGTCACCAACATCGCGCGCGACTACGACGTCAGCTGGGATGACGTGCTCGCGCAGAGCGGAGGCGACAGCATCGGCCGCCCCCACATCGCCGACGCGCTCGTGGCCCGCGGCATCGTGCGCACGCGCAGCGAGGCCTTCGCGTCGATCCTGCACTTCACGGGCGGCTACTACCTGCCGCACGAGGCGCCGACCGTGCTCGACGGGGTGCGCATGATCACCGAGGCCGGGGGAGCCGCGGTGCTCGCCCACCCGGCGACGCGCGGACGTGAGGCGGTCGTCGACGACCGCGGCATGGCGGCGCTCGTCGAGGCGGGGCTCGTGGGGCTCGAGGTCGGTCACCGTGAGAACACGCCCGACGGCCGCGCCCGCCTGCTCGAGCTCGCCGCCCAGTTCGACCTCGTCGTCACCGGGTCGAGCGACTACCACGGCGAGGGCAAGCCCAACCGCCTCGCCGAGAACACGACCGAGCCCGAGGCACTCGAGCGCCTCATCGCGCGCACGAGCGGCGTGCGGCCCGTGCGCGCCTAGGGCGGGCGCGAGGCGAGTCACGCCGATTGTGACAAGACACGCGAAACGTTCGGCGTGGTGTGTCACGAACGGCGTGACGGGGTGCGCTCGAGCGGCAACGCGCACAAGTGGTGTCGCGCGCCACCGAGCCAGAGCCCCTAGCTCGTCGGCTCGGCCTCCGTGTGCAGCGGCGTCTGCGCTGCGATCTGACCGGTGGCCGTCGGCGGCTCGGCAGGGATGACCCGGCGCACGAGCAGGACGACCGGCAGCACGAGCGTCGCGATGATCGCGCCGACCATGAAGGCGAGCTGGATGCCCGGCACCGAGACCTCGCTCGCCACGCTGCCCGGCCCGCCGGCGGCGGCCGCGACCGAGATGAAGAGCGCGATGCCCGCGGCCCCGGAGACCTGCTGAATGGTGCCGACAATGGCCGAGCCGTAGGAGTTGAGCTCGGGGCGAATAGCGGAGAGCCCGTTCGTGAGAAGCGGCGTGAACAGCAGCGCGAGGCCCATGCTGAGCCCGATGTGCGCGGCGGTGATGAGCCACAGCGGCGTCGTGGCCGAGAGGAACGTCATGCCCCACATGGCGACGGCGAGCAGGATCGCTCCGCTCAGGGCGAGGCCGCGCGGCCCGACCGCGTCGTAGCGGCGCCCGATGAGCGGCGCGATGAGCCCCTGCAGCAGCGCTCCCGGCAGGATGAGCAGTCCTGAGACGAGCGGGCTCAGGCCGAGCACCTGCTGCACGTAGAGCGGGATGAGGATGATCGCCCCGAACAGCGCCATCGACGCGACCGACACGGTGATGATGGAGAGGGTGAACTGCCGCGCCTGGAAGGTGCGCAGGTCGAGCAGCGCGCGCTCTCCGCGGCGCTGCAGGACGAGCTGGCGCCAGACGAACAGCGCGAGACCGAGCATCCCGATGGCAATCGCGATGATCGCGGTCGTCGTCGCTTCGCTGATCGCGGATGCTCCCGCCTCGCCGCCCGCGCCCCCACTCTGCCCGGCCTCGCCGAGCAGGCTCAGCCCGTAGACGAAGCCGCCGAACCCGATCGCCGAGAGCGGCACCGAGAGCAGGTCGAGGCGGCCCGGCTGCGGCTCGCCCACGTTGACGACGCGCAGCGCGCCGAGGGTCAAGGCCGCGAGCGCGATCGGCAGCATGACGATGAACAGCCAGCGCCAGCCGAGCGAGTCGAGGATGAGGCCCGAAACGCTCGGCCCGAGCGCGGGCGCGACGGCGATGACGATCGAGATGCGCCCCACGATGCGGCCGCGAATCTGCGGCGGCACGAGCCCGAACACGGTCGTGAACAGCAGCGGCATCATGATGGCCGTGCCGCTCGCCTGCACGATGCGCGCCACGAGCAGCATCTCGAAGCCGGGGGAGAGCGCGCCGAGGAGCGTGCCGAGGCCGAACAGGCTCATCGCGACGATGAACATGGGCCGCGTCTGGAAGCGCTGCAGCAGGAAGCCCGTGATGGGGATGATGACGGCGAGGGTCAGCATGAACGCGGTCGTCAGCCACTGCGCCATCGCCGCCGTGACGCCGAGGTCGTCGATGAGCTCCGGGATCGCGACCCCGAACAGCGTCTCGTTGAGGATCACCACGAAGGCGGAGACGAGCAGGAGCGAGATGACGAGGCTGTGCCGAGCGTCCATGGTGGGCGCGGGCGCCGAGGAGACGCGCGCGGAAGGGGAGGTGGTCACCGCGAGGTCAACCTAGGAGTTCGCGGCGGTATTCCCGCCCGAATTCTGACCGCCGCCTCCGCCGCTGCGACGACGACGGCGCCGACGCGGGGCACCACCCTCGCCCGACGAGGATGCTGCGCTCGAGCCCTCGGACGCACCAGCATTGCGGCCGCCGCCGGAGCGCTCGCCGCCACGCTGCTCCCCGCCACCCTGGCCGCCGCGACCCTCGCCGCCACCGCCACCACCGCTGCGCCGGCTGCGCTCGCGCGGAGGCCGCGAGGCCTCGCGCTCGACGCGGGGGATGGGGGTCGCCTTGAGGCGGCCCTTCGAGCCCTCGGGAATGTTGAGGTCGGCGTAGAGGTGGGGCGACGAGGAGTACGTCTCGACCGGGTCGGGCTGGCCCATGTCGAGGGCGCGGTTGATGAGCGCCCACTTGTGCATGTCGGCCCAGTCGACGAAGGTCACGGCGATGCCGGTCTTGCCCGCGCGGCCGGTGCGGCCCACGCGGTGCAGGTAGGCGTCGTGGTCGTCGGGCACGGTGTGGTTGATGACGTGCGTGACGTCGTTGACGTCGATGCCGCGCGCGGCGACATCCGTCGCGATGAGGATGTCCTTCTTGCCGGCCTTGAACGCGGCCATGGAGCGCTCGCGCGCCTCCTGCGTCATGTCGCCGTGCACGGCGCCCGCGCTGAAGCCGCGGTCGTTGAGCTCTTCGACGATCTTCGCCGCGGCGCGCTTGGTGCGCGTGAAGACGACGGTCTTGCCGCGCCCCTCGGACTGCAGGATGCGGCCGATGACCTCATCCTTGTCGAGCGCGTGCGCCCGGTAGACGATGTGCTTGATGTTCGACTGCCACAGGCCCTCGTCGGGGTCGGTCGCGCGAATATGAATCGGCCGCGTCATGAACCGGCGCGCCAAGGCGACGATGGGGCCCGGCATGGTGGCCGAGAACAGCATGGTGTGACGCGTGGGCTTGGTCTGCGCGAAGAGCTTCTCGATGTCGCCGAGGAAGCCCAGGTCGAGCATCTTGTCGGCCTCGTCGAGCACCATGACCTGCACGTCGGCGAGCGACAGCAGCCGCTGGCTCGCGAGGTCGAGCAGGCGGCCTGGAGTGCCGACGACGATCTGCGCGCCCGCCTTGATCTGCTCGATCTGGCCCTCGTAGGCCTTGCCGCCGTAGATGGAGACGATCTTGACGTCGCGGTTGGCGGAGGCGAGCTCGAGGTCTTGCGTCACCTGCACGCAGAGCTCGCGCGTGGGCACGACGACGAGCGCCTTGACGCCCGGCTCGGGGTGCAGGCCGAGGTGCTGGATGAGCGGAAGCCCGAAACCGAAGGTCTTGCCTGTACCGGTCTTGGCCTGGCCGATGATGTCCTGCCCGCTGAGCGCGAGGGGGATCGTCTGGGTCTGGATGGGGAAGGGCTCGATGATGCCCTTGCTTGCGAGGGCTTCGACCATGTCGGTCTCGATGCCCAGGTCGGAGAAAGTCACGTGGGTGTATCGCCTGTCTATATAGATGAGTGGCACCAGTTTAGCCGCCACGAGGCCGGGCGGTCGTGGGCATCGCTTAGGCTGAGCGGGTGGCACCGTGGTTTAGACGTTCCCGCCCGCGCGCTGAGGCTCCTTCCCTCACCCCGCGGGACGCCGCTGTCGCCGCCCTGCGCGTCGATCTGGCCGAGCTCACCCCGCCCGTCGAGCACTTCCTCGGTCAATGCGCCGCACTGCATATGACGTTCTTCGAGGCGCTCAGCCACGCGACCGCGAACGCGCCGCGCATCGCCGACAAGGACGCGCTGGCGCGCGTGTGCGACATCTCGCTGCGCCGCTACCTGGCTCTCGTCGCCGAGTTCGAGCGGCACAAGCTCGACCGCACCGACGTCATGGAGCCGCACCTGCTGGGCGTGGAGGAGTTCGAGCGGCGTACGCAGGGCGCCGACTGGCATGAGCAGGTCGCGAGCGCGCACGTCACGATCGGCTTCCTCACCGACTTCTGGATGCGCCTCGCCGGCGGTCTGCCGAGCCCCACGCGGGAGGCGGTGCAGGCGGCCTTGAGCGAGGGAGACCTGCAGTCGCCGATGCACCGCATCATCGAGGGTCAGATCGCCGCGAACCCGCGGTTGTCGTCGCGGCTCGCGCTGTGGTGCCGCCGCCTCGTCGGCGACACGATGCTGCAGGCCCGCTCGGCTCTCGTCTTCCACGGCGACCACGCCCGCGAGGAGGCGCAGATCGAGCCGGTCTTCACCGAGCTCATCGCCGCGCACACGCGCCGCATGGACCGCTTGGGGCTCACGGCCTAATGGCGTACAACGACGGACCTCGGCCGCAGATGCCGGAGACGGAGCTCGGGCGCCGCTCGGGCATCCTCGCGATCGTCGCGATCGCGGCGGGCGCGATCATCCCGTTCCTCGCTCCCGTCCTCGTGAACCCGCTCGGCACGGTCGGCGCGATTATCTACGTGACGCTCAACGCCGCCGCGACGATCGCGCTCGTGATCGCCGCCATCATGGGCTGGATCGCGATCGCGCGACGCAAGGACCGCTCGATCGTGCTGCTCGTCGTGACGATCATCGCCACAGTGCTCGGCGTGCTGTCGCTGCCCGCCCTCTTCTAGCTTTCGCGCGATCGCGAGCGGGAGCCGGGGCGCCGCAGCGCCCCGGCGATCACGCTCAGACTGCGCGTCGACGCAGAGCGATGACGCCGGCTCCGGCGAGGAGCAGCAGGCCCGCGAGGGCGGCGAGAGGCAGCGTGTCGCCCGCTCCCGTGTCGGCAAGTTCAGGCTCGGCGGCGGGGTTCCAGTTCAGCACGGCACTCGGGTCGGTGATTCCGGCCGCATCGCGGGCGCTGAGCGTGTCGAAGCGGTCGCGCGCATCCCACGACTCTTCGACCGCGGCGAGAGCGGAGGGCACGAAGAGGGCGGCGGGCTCGAGGAAGGCGGTCTTGCTGAAGCCCTCGTCAGTCACAACATCCTCGGTCGCCCGCAGGCTCTCGTCCGTGCTGGCGGGGGCGTCGACGGGCACTTGCTCGGGGTCGAAGGCGAAGAAGTTCCAGACGTAGAACTGCACGACCTCGACGGTGTCGCCCGGCGCAATGTCGGGCAAGGGGTACAGGGTCGCCTGCGTGTCGTTTTCGTCTCCCGCCGCATCAGCGATCCTGGGCGCGACTGCAGCGTCGGTGGTGCCGGCTGCGGTCAGGATGACCGGAACCTCGTAGCTGTCCTCGTCGATGATGTCGTAGATGACCCAGAGCAGGTCGCCGTCCACGACGGTGTCGGTGGCGTCAGCAGGGTGGCCGGCGGTGGTCGACGCGCCGAGGCGGGTGTCATCGTCCTGGTAGTAGTTGTCGCGGAAGCCCACTTCGGCGCCGCTGATGGTGTCGCCGGTTGTGTTCGTGACGGTGATGCGCGCCCGCACGGTCGCGCCGTCGCTGAAGAAGCGGAGCTCGTAGGTCGCGTCGAGTGTGCCGTCGCCGGTCAGGAGGGGCTCGAGGGCGCACGTCGCGATCTCGTCGCCCGTGCTGTCTGTCGCCGTGGAGAGGTCGCCGTCCGCGGCGCACTCCGCGAAGTCGAAGTCGCTCGGCCCCGTGGCGTCGTTGGCCAGGTAGATCGGCTGGAGGCCCGCGTCGAACGAGTAGTCGCCGCCGTCCCAGTCGTCGCGCGTCGCTTCGTCGAGTTCCGGCGGCTCACCCGCTTCGAAGTACTCGACGTTCCAAAGGGTGTCGCCCACCGTGATGTCGCCGCCTGAGAACGGCGCGGCCGTGGCGGGCGTGGCGACGACGAGCGTCGCCACCAGGGCGAGGCCGAGGGCAGAGAGGGGGAGTCGAGCGCGCATGATGGCTCCGATGAGGAGAAGGGGTGGGGGAAGCAGTTCGCGTAGCTGATTCGACTCTAGTGGTTCAGGGTGCGCACAACGAGCACGTCATCGCAGAGATTCTCGAGACGGCAGGCCGGCTCGCAGCATCCGTCAGACGGCGGTGGGCTTCATGAGCCGCTCGAGCAGCTCGGCGTCGGCGTTCTCGCGGCGCTTCGGCAGTGCGAGCGCGACGGCGAGCGAGGCGAGCGGGCCGAGCACGAGCGCGATGACCCAGATCCAGCCGCCGTCGAAGGTCAGCCCGAGCCACACGCAGATCGCCCACACGGCGGCCGTCGCGGCGGCGCCGACGGCGGGCACGAGGAGGGCGCCGTGCGTCTGCCGTCCGGGGACGAGGTAGCGCACGCCGAGCGAGATCGACGCGCCGATGACGGTGACGAAGAGCAGCTCCACGGTGCGCTCCTAGCCGACGAAGCCGACGCGGCGGGCGGAGTCTGAGCCGATCTCGACGTAGCCGATCGCGCTCGTCGGCACGAGGTAGTGCTTGCCCTTGTCGTCGGTCAACTCGAGGAGGGGCGCGCCCTTCTCGATCGCCGCGGTCACGGCCTTCTGGATGTCGGCGGCGGGCTGCGACGACTCGAACGAGAGCTCGCGGGGGCTGTTGAGAATTCCGATGCGAATGTCCACGTCCGTCAGCGTACCTTTTCGCTCTGCCGGCGGCGGCCGCGTTCACTGTGGGCGCAGTGCAGACCGCGCCCGACGGTGTCCGACCCCGCCAGTAGCGTGGAGCCATGACCGCCCTCGATGCCGCGCCTCCCGCGCAGCTCGCGCATCCGGTCTCGCTGGACGCCTCGCAGGAGGCGGTACTGGATGCCCGGCGCGGGCCCGGCGCTGTCGTGCTCGGGGCGCCCGGCACGGGCAAGACGGCGACCGTCGTGGAGCTCGTCTCCCGCGCGATCGAGGTCGACGGCCTCGACCCGCAGCGCGTGCTCGTGCTGACGCCGTCACGGCGCAGCGCGACGGCGCTGCGCGACCGCCTCGCCCTGCGCCTCGCGGGCCCCGCCTCGGTGCTGCCCGGCCCGCTCGCGCGCTCGATCGCCTCGTACGCGTTCGGCGTCGTGCAGGCGGATGCTCGACTCACGGGCACAGCAGAGCCGCGGCTGCTCAGCGGTGCCGATCAAGACTCCGACATCGCCGAGCTGCTCGACCGCAGCGCGCTCGAGGCCGTGCTGGGCGAGGTCGCGTCGCCCGGGCCCGCGTGGCCCGAGCACCTGGGGCCGGAGGTGCGGCAGCTCACGGCCTTCCGCACCGAGCTGCGCGACGTGCTCGCCCGGCTGTCGGAGCACGGCTGGAGCACCGACGACCTGCGGGCGGCGGCGGCACGGCTCGATCGGCCGGAGTGGGCCGCGGTCGCCGACTTCGCCGATGAGTACCGCGACAGCCTCGGCGGGGCGCGACTCGGGCAGCAGGACCCGGCGGAGCTCGTGCGGGCCGCGGTCGGTCTGCTCGCCGACCCGCACCCGGCGGCGCCCGAAACGCCGTCGCTCGTCATCCTCGACGACGCCCACGACGCGACCCCGAGCGGCTTCGACCTGCTCGCGGCGCTCGCCGCTCGCGGTGCGACCGTCATCGCGCTCGGCGATCCGGACGTCGCGACCAACACCTTCCGCGGGGCCGAGCCGGAATCCCTCACGCGACTCGCGGGCCTTCCCACCCTCGTGCTGGAGACGGCGCACCGGCAGAGCCCCACGCTGCGCGCCCTCACGTCGCAGCTCACGAGCCGTATCGGTGCGGCGGCGGCCGGTGCGCAGCGTCGCGCACGGCCGGGGCACAGCGTCGGGCCCAGCGGTGACGAGCACAGCGGTGACGAGCACAGCGGCGCGGAGGCCGAGGCGCCCGAGCTCGGCGGCCCCCTGCTCGCACTCATGGCCTCGAGCCCCGCGCGCGAGCGCACCCTCATCGCCGATGTGCTGCGCGAGCGCCACCTCATCGACGGGGTGCCGTGGTCGCGCATGGCCGTCATCGTGCGCAGCGGGGCTCTCGTGCCACCGCTCGTGCGCGCGCTCGCCCTGGCCGAGGTGCCCGTGCGCAGCATCGCTCCCGGGCGACCGCTGCGCGAGCATCCCGCCGCCCGCGCCCTCATCCGCCACGTCGACCTCGGCGTGGGGCGTGCGCCGCTCACGGCGGAGGCCGCGACCGAGCTGCTGCTCGGGCCGCTCGGCGGCCTCGACCGCGTCGACCTGCGCCGACTGCGGCGTGCGTTGCGCGCCGAGGAGCTCGCCGGTGACGGCGCGCGCACGGCCGACGAGCTGCTCGTCGACGCGCTCTCGGCGCCCGATCGGCTCGCGACCATCGATCACCGGGTCGCACGCCGCGCCGCCAGACTCGCTCGTACGCTCGCCCGCATCGCCGAGCGGCATGCGGAGGGCGCGACCGTCGACGAGCTGCTGTGGATCGCGTGGGACGACGCACGCGTCGTCGAGCGCTGGCAGCGTGACGCCGTCGCGGGCGGCACGACCGGGGGCGAGGCCGATCGTGCGCTCGACGCCGTCGTCGCCGTCTTCACGACGGCGACCGTCATCGTCGACACGGTGCCAGAGGCGACCGTCGAGACGTTCCTCACCGGCGTGCTCGACAGCGACGTCGCCGACGACATCCTCGCACCCGCCCGCACGACCGAGGCGGTACTCGTCACGTCCCCCTCCGCGGCGGCCGGCCTCGAGGTCGACGTCGTCGTCGTCGCGAACGTGCTCGACGGGGTATGGCCCGATCTGCGCCTGCGCGGCAGCCTCCTGCACGCGCCCCTGCTCAGCCGCGTCGCGCGCGGCCTGCCCACGGGCGACCTCGACGAGCGGCGTCTCGTGCTCGAGGACGAGCTGCGCATGTTCTCCCTCGCGATCTCCCGCGCTCGCCGCCAGGTGGTCGTCACCGCGAGCGCGGGAGAGGACGAGCAGCCGAGCGCCCTGCACGAGATCGTGGCCGAACGCGAGCGTGCACTGAGGGAGGGCGACACCGGCAGGTCCGGCACGGCCGGTGCGGCGCCCTCGCGCCGCGAGGGGGCACAGTACGCGGCGCCGCCGCGCCGCGTCATCCGCGCCCGCTCGTTGCGCCGCACCGTCGGCCAGTTGCGCCGTGTGCTCACCGACCCCCGCGAGAGCCACGACCGGCGGGCGGAGGCCGCGACGGCGCTCGCGCGCCTCGCCGCCGAGCGCGTGCCCGGCGCCGACCCGGACGAGTGGTGGGGCCTGCTCGATGTCTCCACCGAGGCGCCGCTGTTCGTCGAGGAGGAGACCGTCGGGCTGTCGCCGAGCAAGATCGAGAGCATCGAGCGCTCGCCCCTCGACTGGTTCCTCGACACGATCGCGCCGGGCGAGAGCACCCCCGCGATGGGCATCGGCACGATCGTGCACTGGGCTCTCGAATCACTCAGCGCCGACGTTCTCGACCCCGCTGCCCCGCCCGCAGTGGGCGTCGAGGAGGTGTGGGCGGCGATCGAGGCGCGGTGGAGCGAGCTGAGCTTCGAATCGCCGTGGCTCGCCGAGCAGCAGCGCCGCCTCGCGCGCCGCTACGCCGTCGGTCTCGCCGATTACCTGCGGGATGCCGCTGGCGACGGCCGCGCGGCCGTCGCCGCCGAGCAGCGCTTCACCGTGCAGGTCGACCGCGTGCAGGTGCGCGGCATCGTCGACCGCATGGAGGTCGGCGCCGACGGCGCGCTGCGCATCATCGACCTCAAGACGGGCCGGCCCGAGACGAACGCCGCCAAGGTCGCCGCGAACGCTCAGCTGGGTGCGTACCAGCTCGCCTTCGCGGACGGCGCCTTCGACGACGCGCTCGAGGAGGCGCTACGGCCCCTGCGCGACCGCGGGGCGCTCGACCCCGCGGCACCCGTGACCGCGGGCGGAGCCGTGCTGCTCTACGTGCGCGAGGGCAAGGGCGACCAGTCCTACCGCGAAGCCGTGCAGGCCGTGCTCGACGACGAGGCGCTCGAGGCGTTCCGCGAGCGGTTGCGCCTCGCCCTTGCGGCCATCACCGTCGATCAGCTCGCGGGGCCCCGCACGGTCGGGCGCTACGACTACGGGTCTCTCGCGCACCGCGTGCACCGCGTGCCGCCCGTCACGGGGGACGACTCGTGAGCGGCGCGCGCGCCACGATCAGCGGTGGTTCCCTCAGTGCAGATGCGATCGCCGATGCGCTCGGCATCTACCGGCCCACCGACGAGCAGCGCGCCGTCATCGAGGCACCGCTCGGCCCGGCTCTCGTCGTCGCGGGGGCCGGCTCGGGCAAGACCGAGACGATGGCCGCGCGGGTGCTGTGGCTCGTCGCCAATGGGCACGTCGCACCCGAGGGCGTACTGGGGCTCACCTTCACCCGCAAGGCGGCGGGGGAGCTCGCCGCGCGCATCCGCTCCCGCCTCATCGCCCTCGGCGCGAGCGGTCTGCTGCCGCCCGGCCCCGACGGCGGCCCCCTCGTGGATGCCTTCACGCAGCCGACCGTGTCGACCTACAACTCCTTCGCCTCGAGCCTGTACCGCGACCACGCGGTGCTCATCGGCCGCGACCCCGACGGCGTCGTGCTCGGCGAGGCGGGCGCGTGGCAGCTCGCACGCGACATCGTCGCCTCCGCGACGGATGCCCGGCTCGCCGACCTCGACCTCTCCGTCGACTCCGCGACCGAGGCCGTGCTGCGCCTCGCCCACGGCCTCGCTGAGCACCACGCGACCGTCGACGACCTGCGGGCCCTCATCGTCGAGCTCGTGCGCATGCGCGACCTGCCGAGCCCCGACCGGCACGCGCGCGCCGACGTCGACCGACTCGCGACGACCCTCGAGGCGACCCTGCCGCTCAGCGACCTCGTCGAGCGTTTCGAGCTGGCCAAGCAGCGCGAGGGATACGTGGCGTTCTCCGACCAGGTGACGCTCGCCCTGCAGATCGTGCGCGCTCACACCGAGGTCGCGGCGGGCATCCGCGCGCGGTACCGCGTCGTCCTGCTCGACGAGTACCAGGACACCAACGTCGCGCAGACCTGGCTGCTCGCCGAGCTGTTCGGGGGCACCCCGGTCATGGCCGTGGGCGACCCTCACCAGTCGATCTACGGCTGGCGCGGCGCGAGCGCGGCGGGGCTCGACGACTTCGCGACGCGGTTCCGCGGTGCTGCCGCTGAAAGTGGTGCGGGGGAGCCGGTCGCTCGCTACTCATTGAGCGTGAGCTGGCGCAACGGCGAGCGCATCCTCGACGTCGCCAACGCGCTCGTGGAGCCCCTCACGACGTCGGGCAGCGTCGCCGTCGCGCGACTCGAGAGCGGTCCGAGCGCGAGCGCGCACGCCGTCGAGACAGTCTTCGAGGAGCAGCTGCACGAGGAGGCCGCCGCCGTCGCGGCATGGCTCGCCCAGCGTCTGGGAGAGCCCGTCGCGGGAGCCGCGTCTGGCGCGACCGACGATCACGGCCGGCCGCTGCGACCCAGTGCCGCGCTCGTCATGCGCAACCGCACGACCCAGCCCGTCTTTCTCGCCGCCCTGCGGGAGGCGGGGGTGCCGTTCCACGTACTCGGCATCGGCGGTCTGCTCGAGGAGCCCGAGATCAGCGACCTCGTGTGCGCCCTCGCCGTGCTGCACGACCCGAGCGCGGGCACCGAGCTCGTGCGCCTGCTCGCGGGCCCGCGCTGGCGCATCGGCGTCGCCGACCTGCACGCGCTCTCCCGTGTCGCGAGCTGGCTGCGCGACCGCGACCTCGCCCAGCGCCCCCTCGCCCCCGAGGTCATCGAGGCGCTGCGGGCCTCCGTCGCCGCGGGCGACGGCGTCTCGCTCGTCGACGCACTCGACTTCGTCGCCACCGCGCGCGAGGACCACGGGCAGCTGCGCCGCTTCAGCGCAGCCGGCCTCGCCCGGCTGCGCGAGGCCGGCCGGGTGCTCGCCACCCTGCGCGGGCGCAGCTCGCTCGCGCTGCCGGACCTCGTCGTCGCGGTCGAGCACGAGCTGCAGCTCGACATCGAGGTCGCCGCGAACCCGTACCGCGTGCTCGGGGACGCTCCCCGCACTGCCTTCCTCGACGCCCTCGACAGCTACCTCAGCCTTGCCGACCACGCGACGCTCGGGGGCTTCCTCTCCTGGCTGCGGGAGGCCGAGTGGCGTGACAACCTCTCGCCGCGCTCCGAAGACCCCGAGCCCGGCACCGTGCAGGTACTCACCATCCACGGCGCGAAAGGGCTCGAGTGGGATCACGTCGCCGTGCCGCGCTGCGTCGACGGCGAGCTTCCCGCGCGCCCGCGCGACGGCACAAAGGGCTGGCTGAGCCTCGGCGTGCTTCCCTACGAGCTGCGGGGCGACGCCGCCGAGCTGCCGCAGCTCGCTTGGCGCGGCGCCGCCGACCGCAAAGAGCTGCTCGACGCGGTGAAGGACTTCCAGTCGGAGGTCGCCGCCCACCACGAGCGGGAGGAGCGACGGCTCGCCTACGTCGCCGTCACGCGCGCGCGGCACCGCCTGCTGCTGAGCGGATCGTGGTGGGCGAGCCAAACCCAGCCGCGCGGGCCGAGCAGCTTCTTCCGTCCCCTCGCCGAGCGGAGCATCCTGCCCCCGTGGCCCGAGCAGAGCGAGCATGAGGAGAACCCCCGCCCGCCGGACGACGACACCGCCGCGTGGTGGCCAGGCGACCCGCTCGGTCGGCGACGCGGCGAGCTCGAGGCGGCCGCGCAGCGCGTGCGCGCCGTCGACGCGAGCCGGTACGAGGATGCCCGCGCTCGACCCGGCACCGACCCCTACGGCTGGCACGCCGACGTCGACCTGCTGCTCGCCGAGCGCGACGAGCGCCGCCGCCGCGCCGACCTCGTGCCCGTGCCCCTGCGCGTGCCCGCCTCGGCGTTCAAGGACTTCGTCGGCGACCCCGCCGGCTCGGCCGAGCGGCTGCGCCGCCCCGTACCGCAACGCCCCTACCGTCAGACGCGGCTCGGCACGGTCTTCCACCGCTGGGTCGAGCAGCGCTACGGCCTCGCCGCGCTGCCCGACACCGTCGACGGCCTGGCCCTGCCCTTCGGGGGAGAGAGCGACGACGGGCCGGGGGAGGACGTCGACGAGGCCGCGCTCGCCGCACTGCAGCGCACCTTCGAGAGCTCGCCGTGGGCCACCCGCCAACCGCTCGACGTGGAGCGCGAGCTGCACGTGCCCTTCGCGGGGCGCATCCTCGTCTGCAAGATCGACGCCGTCTACGCGACGACGCTGCCCGACGGGCGCGAGGGCGTCGAGATCGTCGACTGGAAGACCGGGCGCGCTCCCCGCGACGACGACGACCGCCGCGCGAAGGAGCTGCAGCTGGCCCTCTACCGGCTCGCCTACGCCCGCTGGAGCGGGCGACCTCTCGACGACGTCAGTGCCGCGTTCTACTTCGTCGCCGACGACGCCGTGCTGCGGCCGGAGACACTGCCAGACGAGGTCGAGCTCGCCGCTCTGTGGGCCGCCGCGCTCACCCCGCCGTGAGGCGAATGGCTGAGTCTGCCGCTGCTCGGTTTACGGCGAGCTCGGGTGCCGCGGGCCCGACCAGCCCGGTTCGGCGTGCGAGTCCCCCAACGGCGGGCCGGGCGGCGTCGACTCGCTGAGCTCGATCGCGTCGATGAGCGTCGCGCTGCGCGACGGCTCGGGGGTCAGCGGGTTCATGACGTCGCCCTGCACGCGGTCGAGCAGAGCGCCGAGCATCTCGACGGCGTCGTCGACGATCTCTGTCGAGCGCTGCTCGGTGCCGTGAAGAAGCCAGCGCGCCACCTCGAGCTCGGCGGCGAACACGGCACGGCGGCCGACCTGGCGGTCGTGCATCCCGCGCGCCTGGTGGTAGGCGTCGAGGCCGCTCTCGGCGACGACCGGGTCGCTCGCCCCGAGCAGCCAGAACAGGTCGCGTGCCGGGTCGCCGACCTGCAGGTGCGACCAGCCGAGCACGCCCGTGACGGTCTCGCCGACGGTGAGGAACGAGGATGCCCCCAGCGAGCCGTTGATGACGGCCGGGGTGAACTGCCACAGCGTGGAGTCCTCCGCCGCGGCCTCCCAGCGGGCGAGCAACGCCGCCGGCACGAGCCCGGTCGCCGCGGCGCGATCCATCGTGACGACGGCGTCGCGCACGACGTCGGTCGGGCGGCGCTGCGGAAGTCCCACGTCGGCGACGACGCTCGTCGGCAGGCCGTGGATCGCCGCGATCGCGTGACCGATCGACGCGGCGATGCCGGGGGTGATGCCCTCGAGGGCGAGCGGCGTGCCGGCCACGAACTCGGAGACGAGGGCGCGGGTTCCGTCGACGGGGGCCTGGCCGAGCATCCGGGGCACCGCGAAGGGCAGCCGCGACCGTACGCCGTCGCTCAGTGCGCGCAGCGCGACGAGGTCGGCGGACTGCTCGTTCTCGGCGGCCGGTGTGCGCGGAACGCGAATCACGAGCGAGCGCCCGTCTCGTGTCGACAGCAGTGCGGAGTCGACGTCGCCCCGCCCCTGCGAACCGAGCGCCGCGGCTCCCGCGACCTCGAGCCCGGGCACGGCGGCCGTCGCGAGCGCGGCTAGAGTGAGGGGCGAACGGGCCATACCGACAGAGTAGGTCGAGGCGCGTGCTCGACGGCCCGCGCCACGCAGTGCGCCCGGTCAAGAAGAGGGCTCACCATGCATCGATCACTCACCGCTCAGTTGCCGCTGTCGCGCTACCGCATCGACCGCGACCACCTGACGCGGGAGCGGCCTCGCCTGTTCGAGGAGCTCGCGGAGGACCCTCGCACGCGCGTCATCGCCCTGTGGCGGGGCGAAGTGCTCATCGCCGACGACGATGAGGCCCCCGCGCTCGAGTACCTCACGACCGATGCCGTGCCCGCGGGACTGCTGCGCATCTACCTGGGTCGCGCACTCGACGTCGACCCGGCGCTGCCCGCCGGCTCGCCCATCGTCGCCGCGGTGTTCGACGACGAGTCCGCGAAGGCGCTCGACGTCGACATCGCCCGCTGGCGCAGCCCGCGCACGCTCGGCCACCGTCTCGGCGATCGTGACGCCGGCCTCGCGATCGAGGCGCTCGGTATCGCCAACTGGCATGAGACTCACCGGTTCTCGCCGCGCACCGGGCACTCGACCACTCCGGCGAAGGGCGGCTGGGTGCGCATCGATGATGAGGACGGCATGGAGATGTTCCCCCGCACCGACGCCGCGATCATCGTCGGCATCACCGACGCGCAGGATCGCCTCGTGCTCGGCAGCAATGCGCTGTGGGAGTCGAACCGTTTCTCGCTCCTGGCAGGGTTCGTCGAGCCGGGGGAGTCGCTCGAGGCCGCCGTCGTGCGCGAGGTGTTCGAGGAGACGGGCCTGCGCATCGTCGACCCGCAGTACGTCGGCTCGCAGCCGTGGCCGTTCCCCGCCTCGCTCATGCTCGGATTCCGCGCGACGCTCGACGCGGACGCCGAGAACCTCCTGCGCCCCGACGGAACCGAGATTCTCGACCTGCGCTGGTTCAGCCGCGACGACCTCGCCGCGGGCCTCGACTCGATCCTGCTGCCGGGCCGCACCTCGATCGCGCGCGCGATCATCGAGGACTGGTTCGGCGGCCCGCTCGAGGATTCGTGAGCGATCCCGACCGGCTGCTCGCGGGTCTCGACGAGCGGCAGAAGGAGGTCGCCGAGACGCTGCGCGGACCGCTGTGCGTGCTCGCCGGTGCGGGCACGGGCAAGACGCGCGCGATCACGCACCGCATCGCATACGGCGTCGCGACGGGCACCTACGACCCGCAGCGCGTCATGGCGCTCACCTTCACCACGCGCGCGGCGGGTGAGCTGCTGGGCCGCCTGCGCGCCCTGGGGGCGGATGGCGTGCAAGCACGCACCTTCCACTCCGCGGCCCTGCGTCAGCTGCACTACTTCTGGCCCGTCGTGGCGGGCGGCAGCCCGCCGCGCATCCTCGACGGCAAGGGGGCCCTCATCGGCCATGCCGCGAGTGCGCTCAAGCTGCGCCTGGATACGGCGGCGCTGCGGGACACCGCCGCCGAGATCGAGTGGCGCAAGGTCTCGCGCCTGCGGCTCGAGGAGTACGCGCGCGTCGCCCACTCGCGCGCGCTCCCCGCGCAGCTGAGCGTCGACGCGATGGTCGCCCTGCACCAGCGCTATGAGGACCTCAAGGACGAGCGCAAGCAGATCGACTTCGAGGATGTGCTGCTCGCGACGGCGGGCATGATCGAGAACGAGCCGCGCGTCGCCGAGCAGGTGCGCGAGCAGTACCGCTTCTTCGTCGTCGACGAGTACCAGGATGTCTCGCCGCTGCAGCACGACCTGCTCGCCCTGTGGCTCGGCGGACGGCGCGAGCTGTGCGTCGTCGGCGATGCCTCCCAGACGATCTACTCCTTCGCGGGTGCGACGAGCGACTACCTCGTGCGCTTCGGCAGCGAGTACCCGGAGGCGCGCGTCGTGCGGCTCGAAGACAACTACCGGTCGAGCGCGCCCATCGTCACGCTCGCCAACCGGCTCATGCGCGGCCGCCCTGGAGCCCTCACGCTGCACGCCGCCACGGAGGGCGGGCAGTCGGGCCCGACGCCGCGCGTGAGCGCCCACGTCGACGACGCAGCGGAGGCGGCGAGCATCGCGCAGTCGATCGCGCAGCGCATCGCCGACGGCACTCCGCCGGAGTCGATCGCCGTGCTGTACCGCATCAACACGCAGTCGATCGCGCTCGAGGCGGCCCTGCGGCGCTTCGAGGTGCCCGTGCAGTCGCGCGCCAACAGCCGATTCTTCGACCAGCAGGAGGTCAAGCAGGCGATTCTGCTGCTGCGCGGCGCGTCGATCTCGATCGTCGACGAGCCCCTGTTCAAGAGCGTGAGCGACGTGCTGCGCGGTCTCGGCTGGCGGCAGGACCCGCCGGAGGGCGGCGGTGCCGAGCGGGTCGCGTGGGAGAGCCTCAACGCCCTTCTCGGTCTCGCGGAGGAGGCGCCGCCGGGCACGACCCTCGCCGACTTCGCGCGCGAGCTGCAGCGTCGCCAGCAGCAGCAGCACGAGCCGACGCGCCAGGCGGTGACCCTGTCCACCCTGCACGCGGCGAAGGGACTCGAGTGGGACGCCGTGTACATCGCCGGGCTCAGCGAGGGGCTCGTGCCGATCACGTTCGCGCAGGGGCTCGAGGCGGTCGACGAGGAGCGTCGACTGCTGTACGTGGGCATCACGCGCGCCCGGCGGGCCCTCGAGCTCTCGTGGAGCAAGCGAGCCTCGAGCGCCCGAGCAGAGCGTGCCCCGAGCCGCTTCCTCGACGAGGTGCGGGCTCCCGCGGCGCCGAGCGGCGCCGGCGTCAGCGCGTCCCGCTCGCGGGCGCGCTGAGCTCGAGCCCGCGGCATCCGCATCGCGCTGAGGCGGCCCACTGCGTGACGGTGCGCGAGTCGTCGGCGACATCGAGGCGGATGCTCGTGCCGCTCGTTCCCCGCCCGGCCGCGAGCTCGCGCAGCATCGTGAGCGCCTCGAGCGCCGCGAGCGTCGCGGTGAGGCCCGACTCCGCGGCCGCCCGTCGACCCCACAGCTGACTGCCGATGGCGAGCCACGCGGGGTCGGCGTCCGCGCGCTGCTGCTCGAGGCACGCGAGGCACGGGCTCACGCCGGGCACGACGAGCGGGCCGATCGTGACGGCGCGCTCGCCGAACACGATCGGAAGATGCGGAATGTCGCGCCGCAGCCACGTCAGGTGCTCGAGCGGGTCGGCGACGTGATGGCTCACGAGCACGGCGGCCTGCGCCGCGGGCGCGCGCGCGGTACCGCTCGCGGGGCCGTCGACGATCGTGCACCCGGCCTCGGCGAGCACACGGCCGATGCTTGCTCGACCGTCGACCGCGCCGCGCACGGCGACGCGCTCCGGGGGCTCGGTGATCGCGCGCGAGCCGCGCAGGAGTGCAGGCTCGAGGCGCTGCAGGAGCTCGTCGACCCGCGCGGGCCGTACCCCCGCGGCGGTGGCAGAGCGGTCGAGAGCGGTGCGCGTGGCTCCCGTCGCGAGCGTCGCGATGATGCGCGCATCCCCGTCGTCGACCTCGTCGAGCACGACGGCGACGGGGTCGACGCCGATCTGCAGACTGAAGGGCGAGCGCCACACGAGGGGACGGGAGGGGTCGAGTCGCAGGATCATGCCGCACATGATGCGCGCGCGGCTGATCGCGCTGCGGCAACTCTGCACAGCCCGCACTCGCCGAGGAGCTAGGCCCGGGGAGAGTCCTCGTCATCGTCGGGGCCGCTCGGCTCCTCGCCGGAGGCGCCCTCGCCTGGACTGCCCTCGACCGGACGATCGCTGCTGTCGTCGGCGAGCAGGTCGCTCAGCGCGCGGTCGACGTCGTCGGGCTCGGCGCTCTCGCCCGTGAGGCTCGCGATGACGCGCTGCGGGTCGTCGATGTCGTCGCTCGAGGGCAGCAGGTCGGGGTGCGCCCACAGCTCATCGCGGCGCGTCGCGCCCACGGCGTCGGTGATCGCCTGCCAGAAGGCCGCGGCCTCCCGCAGTCGGCGCGGGCGCAGCTCGAGGCCCACCAGGGTCGCGAAGGCGCGCTCGGCCGGTCCGCCGGAAGCGCGGCGGCGTCGCACGGTCTCGGCGACCGCATCGGCGCGGGGGATGCGGGTCGTCGCGTGCGCGGTGACGACATCGACCCAGCCTTCGATGAGGGCGAGGGTGGACTCGAGGCGGGCGAGGGCGGCGAGCTGAGCATCCGACTTCGGCGGGATGAGCGCGCCGCTCGTGAGCGCCTCCCGCAGGCTCTCCGGGTTCGCGGGGTCGAATTCGGCCGCAAGCGACTCGATGCGCTCGGTGTCGATGCGGATGCCCCGGGCATACTCGGTGATGGCGCTGATGAGGTGCTGCCGCAGCCATCGGGCGTGGCGGAAGAGGCGGGCGTGCGCGAGTTCGCGCACCGCGAGGTAGAGCTGCACCTGGTCGTGGGGAATGTCGAGGTCGGCGCCGAACGCGGCGACGTTCTGCGGCAGGAGGGAGGCTTGCACGTCGTGCTCCTCGCGCCCCGGGAGGAGGGGGATGCCGATGTCGCCGCCCGAGACGACCTCGGCCGATAGCTGGCCGACCACGTGCCCGAGCTGGAGGGCGAAGAGCGTGCCGCCGAGCGAGCGCATCATCTGGCCCGCGTTCTCGACCATGCTCTTGAGCTCCTCCGGCACCTGATCATCGAGCACCTCGGTGAGCGAGTCGGCGATCGAGAGCGCGACGGGCTCGGCGAGCTGCGTCCACACCGGCAGGGTCAGCCGAGCCCAGTCGGCGCGCGTCGTGAGGCTCGGCTCGCTCGTGAGCTGCGTGATGCTCGTGGCCTCGTCGAGCCACAGCGCGGCGAGGTGCAGCGCCTGGCGCAGCTCGTCGAGCTGGGTCTGGTTGGGCCGCAGCGAGCCCTCGGCGGCGATGCGGCCGGCCTCGTCGCGCGCGAGCTGCCAGTTGATGCCCTCGCCGGTCGAGTTCATGGCCTGCTGCAGCTGGCCCATGAGGCGCGCGACCATGAGCGGGTCGGTCGGCAGCCCTGCGGCACCCGCGAGCTTCGAAGGGTCGATATCGCCCTCGCCCGCGAGGAATTTGCGCATCATCTCGCGGAACTCGTCCTCCGCACCGCCTAGGGGATCCTCAGCCATGGCCCCTACGCTAGTGCGAGTGTCTGGCGCCGACCGATCAGGTTCGCGCCGGGCGGAATGACCCGGCAGTCTGCCGTGGATCGGCACGGTGAGAAGAGGGTGCGGGTGAGTCTGTTCAGTGAGGAAGCGGCAACCGCCGAGTTCGAGGCGCGGTCGCGGGGCCGCCGGGTCGGTTGGACTCTCCTGGCTCTCACGCTGTTCGGCGTCGTCGCCCTCGCGATCCTGCCCTCGCCGTACGTGATCGAACGGCCGGGGCCGGTGTTCGACACGCTCGATGCCGTCTCGGTCGATGGCGAGGACGTACCGCTCATCGACATTCCCACCGAGCCCACCTACGACACTCCCGGCTCGCTCGCCCTCCTTACGGTCAACGTCGTCGGCAATCGTGACAGCCGCCCCTCCTGGTTCGACGTGCTGCAGGCGTGGATCGACCCGACGCAGGCCGTCGTGCCGGTCGACTCGGTCTTTCCGGAGGGCGTGTCGACGGAGGATCGCCGTGAGCAGTCCCGGGTCGACATGCAGAACTCTCAGCGCGAGGCCGTGGCCGCCGCATTGCGTGCCCTCGGCGAGCCGTACGAGAGCTCCCTCGTCGTCGTCGAGTCGATGCAGGCCGGGCCGGCGGAGGGCGTGCTCGAGCCCGACGACGTGATCGTGTCGGTCAACGGCACGGCTGTGCGCGATGTCACGGCTCTGCGCGAGCTCATCAGCGTGAACGGCACGGGCGGCCCCGCGGAATTCCTCATCGTGCGCGGAGGAGCCGAGCAGACGGCGCTCATCACACCCGTCCTCAGCGACGGTCAGGATCGCGTGCCGATCATCGGCGTGCTCGTCGCGGGCGAGTACGAGTTCCCCTTCGAGGTGGAGATCGAGCTCAGCAACGTGGGCGGCCCGAGCGCGGGCATGATGTTCGCCCTCGGCATCGTCGACAAGCTCACGCCGGGTTCGCTCGCGGGCGGCGCCGAGGTCGCCGGCACGGGCACGATCGCGGCGGATGGCGCGGTCGGCCCGATCGGGGGCATCCAGCAGAAGATGCACGGCGCGGTCGACTTCGGGGCCGACTGGTTCCTCGCCCCCTCGGCGAACTGCGACGAGGTTGTGGGCGCGGTGCCCGACGGGCTCGAGGTGTTCTCGGTCGCGAGCCTGGACGAGGCGATCGTCGTGCTGCAGACGATCGCCGACGAGGGCGACCTCGACGCTCTGCCGCGCTGCGGCGCGTGAGCCCGCCCTACTTGTAGACGGTCGGCAGCGCCGGGTCGCCGTCGCCCAGGCGCATCGCCTCGGCGGGCAGCTCGGCCACGGCGGCCGCGCAGTAGGCGCGCGCGAGCCGCACCCCCTCCTGGCCCATCCAGCGGGCATCCGCCTCGCCGTCGGTCACGAGAGGCACGGTGAGCGAGCGGATGCTCGCCCCGCCCTCGCCGTCGACCCCGCTGTTCGTGGCTCCGCCGTCGGGCAGGCCGTCCCTCGTGTCGTCGATGATGACGTGCTCGGCGACCGCGCGACCGCGGCCGTCGATCAGGCGCTCACCGCGCTTCGTGCCCCCGCGCGAGACCTTGCCGGGGGAGGCCTTCGCGACGGGCTGCCAGTCCCCACCCTCCTGCGACTGATGGGCTACCAGCTTGTAGACGAGGCCGGCGGCGGGCGCGCCCGAGCCGGTCACGACGGACGTGCCGACGCCGAAGCTGTCGACGGGAGCGCCGCGCAGGCCCGCGATCGTGTGCTCGGTGAGGTCGCTCGTGACGGTGATGCGCGTGCCCGTCGCCCCGAGGGAGTCGAGCTGGGCCCGCACCTCCCGCACGAGAGAGGGCAGGTCGCCCGAGTCGAGGCGCACGGCGCCGAGCTCGGTGCCGGCGACGCGCACGGCGGTCTCGACGCCGCGCTCGACGTCGAAGGTGTCGACGAGGAGCGTCGTGCCCGTGCCGAGGGTCTCCACCTGGGCGCGGAACGCGTCTTCCTCGCTGTCGTGCAGGAGCGTGAACGAGTGCGCGGCCGTGCCCATCGTCGGCACACCCCAGCGACGCCCGGCCTCGAGGTTCGAGCTCGCGTCGAACCCCGCGATATGGGCGGCCCGCGCCGCGGCGACCGCGGAGGCCTCGCTCGTGCGGCGCGACCCCATCTCGGCGAGCGGCCGGCCGTCGGAGGCCGCGACCATGCGAGCGGCCGCGCTCGCCACCGCGCTGTCGTAGTTGAGCGTGCTGAGCACGAGCGTCTCGAGCACGACCGCTTCGGCGAAGGTGCCGGTGACGGTCAGCAGCGGCGAGCCGGGCACGTACACCTCGCCCTCGCGGTAGCCCGTGATCGATCCGGCGAAGCGGTAGTCGGCGAGCCACTCGAGCGTCGTCTCGCTCACGACCCGCTCACGGGCCAGCCAGGCGAGATCGTCGGCATCGAAGCGGAAGTCGGCGAGAGCATCCAGCAGTCGCCCCTGCCCGGCGACGACGCCGAATCGGCGCCCGACGGGCAGTCGGCGCGCGAACACCTCGAACACGCACGGGCGCAGGCCGCGGCCCGAGTGCAGGGCCGCATCGATCATGGTGAGTTCGTAGCGGTCGGTCAGCAGCGAGGTCGTCACGCGCCCAGACTACGTCCGTAGCCTGTCGGCATGACGACTGCGCCGACCCGGTGGCTCACGGCCGAGCAGCTGGGGCCGCACTTCGACGACGGCGGCCCCGTGATCCTCGTCGAGAATCACGCGGTGTTCCGGCGCCGCCCGACGCACCGTCAGAAGGCGCACCTCTACCTCTCGGCGCTGCGGCATCGGTCGCGGTCGGGCGGTGACCGTGTCGCGCTCGTCACCGCCGACTCCTATGAGGATGCCCTGCGCGAGCGCGGCCTCACGGGCGAGTCGCTCGAGGTCGTCGGCGCGACCTCGTGGGCGGTGCGCGCGCTCGCCGAGCGGCTGGGTGCGACGGTGCTGCCCGACCGCGGATTCGTGACCTCGCGCGCGAGCTTCGCGGCGTGGGCGGAGGGTCGGAAACCCTCCCAGTTGGTCATGGACCGCTTCTACCGTTCCGTGCGGGAGGAGACGGGCATCCTCATGGAGGGGTCGCAGCCGGCGGGCGGCCAGTTCAGCTTCGACCATGACAATCGCGAGCGCCCGCCGAAGGGCGCCGCGACGCTCGGCCTGCCGGCCCCGTGGACGCCGGTCGAGGACGACATCGACACCGAGGTGCGGGAGACGCTCGATGCGCTCGAGGCCGACGGCGTGCACTTTCTCGGGTCAGACGGCCCGCGACGCGTCGCGGCGACGCGAGAGGAGGCGCTCGCCGCCCTCGACGACTTCCTCGACGTGCCGCTGGGCGACTTCGGGCCGTTCGAGGACGCGATGCTCGCGGGCGACGGCGTCATGGCGCACTCGCGCCTGAGCGTGCCGCTCAATCTGGGGCTGCTGCATCCGCTCGAGGTCGTCGAGCGCGTCGTCGCCGAGTACGAGGCGGGGCGCGCGCCGCTGGGCAGTGTCGAAGGCATCGTGCGGCAGCTCATCGGCTGGCGCGACTGGGTGTGGCACCTGTACTGGCATCTCGGCCCCGACTACACGACGAGCAGCAACGCGCTGGATGCTCGCACCCCGCTGCCCGCATCGTGGTGGTCGCTCGACAGCACCGAGTTGGCTGCCGAGCTCGACGCCGCGTGCCTCAGCAGCGTGCTCACGCAGGTCGGGCGCGAGGGCTGGGCTCACCACATTCCGCGCCTCATGGTGCTCGGCAACCACGCGCTGCAGCGCGGCTACGACCCCGCCGAGCTCACCCGCTGGTTCCAGGGCGCCTTCGTCGACGGCACCCCGTGGGTCATGCCGGCGAACGTCGTCGGCATGAGCCAGTGGGCAGACGGGGGAGTCGTGGCGACCAAGCCCTACGCGAGCGGCGGCGCCTATATCGACCGCATGAGCGACTACTGCGGGTCGTGCCGCTACAACCCGAAGAAGCGTGTGGGCGAGGATGCCTGCCCCTTCACCGCGGGGTACTGGGCGTTTCTCGATCTGGTCGAGCCGAGCATCCGGGGCAATCACCGCATGGCGCAGCCGCTCGCGGGCCTGCGCCGCCTCGCCGACCGCGACCAGCTCGTCGCCCACGAGCGCGCCCGCACCCACTACTGACCGGGGGCGCACGCCCCCTTTGGGCCAGATCTGGCACGAATGGGCGCTCACCCTCGCCGCAAGCGCCCCTTTGCACCAGATCTGGCGCGTGCGGGTAGGGGAGGGCGCGCGCCTAGACTGAGGGGCGTGAGCAACGCGCCGATTGGGGTCTTCGACTCGGGGGTTGGCGGGCTCACTGTGGCCCGCGCGATCATCGACCAGCTGCCGCGCGAGCAGCTGCTCTACCTCGGCGACACCGCTAACGGTCCCTACGGCCCGCGCCCGATCGCTCAGGTGCGCGAGCACTCGCTCGCCGTGCTCGACGAGCTCGTCGCGCAGGGTGTGAAGCTCTTGGTGATCGCCTGCAATACCGCGAGTGCGGCGATGTTCCGGGATGCTCGCGAGCGGTTCGAGCAAGGCCACGGCATCCCCGTGGTCGAGGTCATCCAACCGGCCGTGCGCCAGGCCGTGCGCCGCACGCGCTCGAAGCGCATCGGCGTCATCGGTACGGAGGGCACGATCCGCTCGGGCGCCTACTCCGAGGCGTTCGTCGCCGATCCGCAGATCGAGCTGACCCTCGCGGCGGCACCGCGCTTCGTCGAGTTCGTCGAGGCCGGCGTCACGACAGGCCCCGAGCTGCTGGCGCTCGCCGAGGAGTACCTGGCCCCGATGAAGGCCGCCGACATCGACACGCTCGTGCTCGGCTGCACGCACTACCCGCTCCTGGCCGGTGCGATCCAGTTCGTGCTCGGCCCCGACGTCTCCCTCGTCTCGAGCGCGGAGGAGACCGCATACGACGTCTACCGCCGGCTCGTCGACCACGGCCTCGAGACGACGCGACGGGATGCTCCCGGTCACGTCTTCGAGGCCACGGGTTCTGACACCGCGCGCTTCCGCGCGCTGGCCGCACGGTTTCTCGGGCCCGAGATCGGCCACGTCGAGGCCTTCCCGACCGGCACCATCCCCCTTCCGAAAGGCACACCATGAACGCCACCATCGCTGAGACGAGCGGCCTGCGCGCCGACGGACGCACCGAGTCGCAGCTGCGCCCCGTCACGATCGAACGCAACTGGAGCGCCCAGGCGGAGGGCAGCGCGCTCATCAGCTTCGGCAGCACCAAGGTGCTGTGCACCGCGAGCTTCACGAACGGCGTGCCGCGGTGGCTCGTCGGCAAAGGCTCCGGCTGGGTGACCGCCGAGTACGGCATGCTGCCGCGCTCGACGAACGAGCGCATGGACCGCGAGAGCGTCAAGGGCAAGATCGGTGGGCGCACGCACGAGATCTCGCGGCTCATCGGCCGCAGCCTGCGCGCCGTCATCGACACCCGGTCGCTCGGTGAGAACACGATCAAGATCGACTGCGACGTGCTGCAGGCCGACGGTGGCACGCGCACCGCGGCGATCACGGGCGCGTACGTCGCGCTCGCCGACGCCGTCGAGTGGGGTCGCGAGAAGGGCTTCATCGGCAAGAAGGCCGTCGCGCTGACCGACTCGGTCGCCGCCGTGAGCGTCGGCATCATCGACGGCACCCCCATGCTCGACCTCGCCTACGTGGAGGACGTGCGGGCGGAGACCGACATGAACATCGTCGTCACCGGCTCGGGCAGCTTCGTCGAGCTGCAGGGCACGGCCGAGGGCGCTCCCTTCGATCGCGACGAGCTCAACGCCCTGCTCGACCTGGGTCTCGCCGGCGGCGTCGACCTCACGCGCCTGCAGCGCGAGGCGCTCGCCTCATGAGGGTCGTCGTCGCGACGCACAACGCCCACAAGGTGGCCGAGCTGCAGCGGATTCTCGAGCAGCAGCTGCCGGGCATCCAGTTGGAGGCGTACGACGGCCCCGCCCCCGTCGAGGATGGCGGCACCTTTGCCGCCAACGCGCTCATCAAGGCGCGCGCCGCGGCCGCCCACACGGGTCTGCCCGCGATCGCCGACGACTCCGGCGTGAGCGTCGAGGCACTCGGCGGCGAACCGGGCGTCGATTCGGCCCACTACTCGGGGCGCCGCGACGATCGCGCCAACCTGCGGCTCGTGCTCAAGAATCTGGCCGACGAGAAGCACCGCGTCGCCGCGTTCACGTGCGCCGCCGCGCTCGTCGACCCGGGAGAGGACCCGGCATTCGAGCACGTCGAGCTCGGCGTGTGGCCGGGCACCATCGCACGCGAGGAGGCGGGGGGCGGCGGCTTCGGCTACGACCCGATCTTCGTTCCCGAGGGTCACGAGGTGACGAGCGCCGAGCTCACCGCGGACGAGAAGAACGCCATCAGTCACCGTGCGCGTGCCTTCACGGCGCTCGCCGCGGTGCTGCGCAACCGCTACCGCTGAGCGCACGGCGGGCGGTCGCCGCCTACGCTGGATCGTGATGGCCGAGCACCCCGCGTCCTCCACCCCGCCGCCGCGCCGACGGGGCCACGACCATGCCCACGCGGCGTCGCGCTCACGCCTGCTTGCCGCGATGGCGATCGTCGCCGTCGTGCTCGTCGTGCAGCTGGTCGGCGCCGTGCTCACCGGCTCCCTCGCACTCGCCGCCGACTCGGGGCACGTCGCGAGCGACCTCGTCGGGCTCATCGTCGCGCTCATCGCGCTGACCGTCGCCCGTCGCCCCGCAACTGAGCGCCAGACCTACGGCTTTCGCCGTGCGGAGGTCTTCGGCGCCGCCCTCAACGCAGGAATCCTCCTCGCGGTCGCCGTCGTCGTAGCCGTCGAGGCGACCTCGCGCTTGCTGGAGCCCGAGGCCGGCGAGGTGCAGAGCCTGCCCATGCTGCTCGTCGCCGTCGCGGGCCTGCTCGGCAACATCGCCGGGGCCCTCCTGCTGCGCCGTGAGGCTCAGCACTCGCTCAACATGCGCGGTGCCTACCTCGAAGTGCTCGGCGACCTCCTCGGCTCACTCGCGGTCATCGTCGCCGCCGGCGTCATCCTCCTCACGGGATGGGCGCCCGCGGACGCGGTCGCCTCCCTCGTCATCGTCGCGATGATCGTGCCGCGTGCGCTCGTGCTGCTGCGCGACGTGCTGCGCGTGCTCAGCCAGGCCGCGCCGCCGGAGACGAGCATCGCCGAGATACGCGAGCACGTGCTCGCCGCCCCCGGCGTCGTCGGCGTGCACGACGTGCACGTGTGGTCGATCACGAGCGGAGCATCCGTGTTCAGCGCCCACGTCGTCGTGCGCGACGACGTCTTCGACGGCGACCGGGCGAGCGCGCTCCTCGCCCACCTCGACGAGTGCCTCGACGAGCACTTCGATGTGGCGCACTCGACCTTCCAGCTCGAGCCGCAGGGGCACGAGCGCCGCGAGAGCGTGCACCCGTGAACGGCACCTCGACCTCCATCGCGATCGACGACTACCTCAAGGTCATCTACTCGCACACCGAGTGGCAGGCCGAGCCCATCACGCCCAGCCAGCTCGCCGTGCGGCTCGGGCTCGCGCCGTCGAGCGTCACCGAGATGGTCAAGAAGCTCGCGGCCGCCGGGCTCGTCGACCACCGGCCCTACAGCGCCATCCGGCTCACCGAGCAGGGGGAGGAGCGGGCGGTCGCGATGGTGCGGCGGCATCGGCTCATCGAGACCTGGCTCGTGCGCGTGTTCGACTACGGCTGGGACGAAGTGCACGACGAGGCCGAGGTGCTCGAGCACGCCCTGAGCGACCGCCTGCTCGACGCGATCGACGCCCAGCTCGGGTACCCCGGGCGCGACCCGCACGGCGACGTCATCCCCGCCGCGGACGGCACGCTGCGTCGGCCCGCCGCCGTGCGCCTCGACGAGGCGCCTCCCGGTTTCGAGGGAGTCATCGTGCGCATCAGCGACCGCGACCCCGACGTGCTGCGTGTCGTCGACCGCCTGGGGCTCGCGCTCGACGATGCCGTGACGGTGGAGCCGGCCGACGGCGTCGGGGCCGGTGTCGGCGTGCGCCGTCGGGGAGGCTCGGTCGTGGTGCTCGCGCCTGCCGTGGCGGGCGCGCTGTGGATCGCGGCGGAGAACCGGGCAGCGGTGCCCTAGCTCTCGCGCTCTCCGGCGTCCCGGTCCTCGGCAGCGACGGCATCCTGCGCCTGCGCCTGCGTCTCGTCGAGCGCGCGGGACTCGTCGACGACGCTCAGCGCCGGGTCTGCGGCGACGTCGGCCGACAGGAGGCGGCGGCGCAGCAGGAACGCTTCGAGGGCGATGAGGCCGAGCACGAAAGCGGCGCCCGCGATCGCGAGCACGACCGCGAGCGGAAGGTCGTCGCCGGGCGCGAGCACGCCGCCCGTGTCGTCCTGCCACGGCCACAGGGCACGCAGGGAGCCGACCATGAGGCCGGTCATGATGACGAGCGTCACCCTGCGCCGGTGGGCGAGCAGCCACTGCAGGCCCGAGACGAAGACGCCGAGCCCGAGGATCGCGCCGAGCACGAAGACTCCGAGGTAGGCGATGTTGCGGTCGTTGACGGCGGCGAGCGTCGGCGCGTACATGCCGACCGTGAGGAGCAGATAGGAGCCGGAGACGCCCGGCAGCACGAGCGCGCACACGGCGATCGCGGCGGCGATCGCGACGACCCACAGCGCCGGGTCCTGGTCCGGCGCCTGCGGCAGCCCTGTGAGCAGGAAGGTGGCGACCGCGGCGAGCAGCCCGAGCGCGTACTCGCGAGCGCTCCAGCGAACGCCGACCATGCGCGCGGGAACGATGAGGGATGCCGCGATGAGGCCCGCGAAGACTGCGCGGGTCGCCGTCGGGTAGCCCTCGACGAGGGGGGCGAGAACGGCGGCGCCGGCGACGATGGCGGCGAGCATCCCGATGCCGATCGGCAGGACGACCGCCCAGCGAACCGAACGGAAGTGGCCGACCGCGGGGGCGATGCTGCGACCGCGCAGTCCGTCCGTGACGAAGCGCGCGACACCGCGCGCGAGGTGGCCGGCCCCGTCGATGAGCGCGTCGTACACGCCGACGATGAGGGCGATCGTGCCGCCACTGACCCCTGGCACGATCTCGGCGAGGCCGATGAGAGCGCCGCGGACGGCGTCGAGCACCGTGCGCGTCAGGCGGCGCGTGCGGGACGCGGTCACGGCAGCTCGTCGTTCTTCTCGTGCTTGCCATCGTGCGGGCCGATGCCGTACGTGCGGCGGCTCGACGCGGGCTCCTTCGCCTCGTGCTTGCCGTCGTGCTCGGGCTCGTCCTGCCAGATCTCCACGGGAGGCAGCTCGACGCCCTGCCTCTCGAGCTCGTCCTCCTTGCGCTGCTGGTGGCGCTCGTGGAACCAGTGGTACGCGATGCCGATGAGCACGAGGCCGATGAGGATGATCAGCACGAGGTCGATGTACTCCACGACCCACGCGGCCACACCCGGAATCTGCGCGATGCCGTAGCCGAGTGCGGGCAGGCCCACGCCCCACAGCGCGGCACCGAGGGTGTCGAAGAGGAAGAACTTGCGGTACTGCATCTTGCCGACGCCCGCGGCGACGGGCGAGATGGTGCGCACGACGGCGATGAAGCGCGCGATCGTGACCGCCCAGCCGCCGTACTTCGCGAAGAACGCCTCAGTGCGGGCGACGCTGCGGCGGCTGAAGAAGCCGGCCGACTTGCGCTCGAAGATGGGCGGCCCGACCTTGCGGCCGATCAGGTACCCGAGGTTGTCGCCCGCCATCGTCGCGAGCATGATGCACAGGGCCACGAGCCAGATCGGCTGCGGGATGACCCCGGTGAAGGTGAGCACGCCCGTGAGGATGAGGAGCGTGTCGCCCGGCAGGAGGAAGCCGACGAGGAGGCCGGTCTCGACGAAGACGATGAGGCACACGACCGCGAGAGCCCAGGGCCCCGCTCCCGTGATGATGCCTTCCACGTCGAAGAGACCGATATCCATCGGCAGCATGGCGACTCCGGTCGTGACGTGGGCGGACAACCGCGTGGTGCGGTCACGACAGAGTATCGTGCCGATGCCCCCGTACGCTGGGTCGCGTGCTGACCATAGTCGCGCTCGCCCCCGTCCTGCTCGTGCTTGTCCTCATGACGGTGCTCGGCTGGTCGGCCGCGCGCGCAGGCCTCGTCACGGCCGCCGTGACGCTCGTGCTCGCGCTCACCGTGTTCGGCTTCGGTGGCGAGGACGCCCAGGTCGGTGTCGCCGCGAGTCTCGCCGGGGTGCTCGCGGAAGCCGGCTTCATCGCGCTCACCGTGATCGGCATCATCGGGCCGGCCCTGGGCATCCACTATCTGCAGCGCAGCACGGGCGCCGCCGCCCGCCTGCGCCAGGCGCTCGCGATGCTGCACCCCGACCCGCGATTGGGCGCGATCCTCGTCGCGTGGTTCTTCGCGCTCTTCCTCGAGGGCGCGGCAGGCTTCGGCACGCCCGTCGCTCTCGCGGCGCCCTTCCTCGTCGCTGCGGGCATGCCCGCCCTGCCGGCCGTCGCCGCGGCGCTCGTCGGTCACGCGGCGGGCGTCTCGTTCGGGGCGATCGGCACGCCCGTGCTCGCCCAGAGCGCCCTCGTCGACGCGACCAGCGCCGAGCTCGCGCAGTCGACGGTCGTGTACCACCTCGCCCTCGGGGTCGTGCTCGTTGCCGTCATGGTGGTCATCATCGGGCGCGCCTACGGGCACTTCCGCGGCCTGTGGTGGTGGGGGGCGCTCGCCGCCGTGTGCTTCTTCGTGCCGTACGGGCTCATCGCGTGGTTCCTCGGGCCTGAGCTGCCCACCCTCGGCGGGGCTCTCGTGGGCGTGCTGGTGTTCTCGTTCGTGCTCGTGCGGCATCGGCGGCGCGTCCACGCGCGCGGCGAGACGGGAGTGCCCGATGAGGTGGTCACCACCCATCCGCATCCGGATGCTCGCGACGTCGTCACCGCGGAGATCACGGTTCTGCGCGCCGCCGCCCCGTACCTCGTGCTGGTCGGCGTCGTCCTGCTGACGCGGCTCATCGGCCCTCTGCGGGAGACTCTGCAGTCAGTCACTCTGGCGTGGGAGCTGCCCGGAGGCTTCGCCGGCAGCGTGCAGCCGCTCTACCACCCCACGATGCTGCTCACGATCGCGTTCCTCGCGGGGGCGCTGCTGCAGCGGGCCTCCTGGCGGCGCATCCGCGTGGCCTTCGTCACGGCGACGCTGCAGCTCGGCCCCGTGCTCGTCGCGCTCGTGGCGATGATCACGATCGCGCGCACCATGACCGCCTCGGGCATGACCGAGCAGCTCGCGCTCGCCGCCGCCGGGCTGGGGCTCGCGTGGCCCGTCTTTGCGCCCCTGGTCGGCGCGTTCGGCACGTTCATCACCGGCTCGGCGACCGCCTCGAACCTGCTGTTCACCGACCTGCAGAGCTCGACCGCACGGGCGCTCGCGCTGCCCGAGCTGCCGCTGCTCGGCGCGCAGGGCTTCGGCGCCGCGGTCGGCAACATTATCGCGCCGCACAACATCGTGGCCGCGGTCGCGACCGTGGGCCTCACGGGCCAGGAGGGGAAGGTGCTGCGCACGACCGTGCCGACCGCGCTCGCCTACCTCGTGCTCGGCGGGCTGCTCGCGCTGCTGTTCGTGTTGTAGCCGCGCGTCGCGTCGCGCCGCGCCGCGTCGCGTCGCGGTGTCGTGGGCGCCCCTACGCGAGCGCCCCCACGCGAGCCCGCGCGCTTAGATTCGCCCCAAACTGGGCCTTGGCCGCTCGTCAAGCGCCCTTTCGCGCCAGATCTGGCACGACGTGCGGTGCGCGGCGCGCGGCGCACCGTGCGGAAGGAGGGACTTGAACCCTCACGCCCGAAGGCACAGGAACCTAAATCCTGCGTGTCTGCCGATTCCACCACTCCCGCTGGTGGGGCCAGTGTATCGGCGGCGAAACCCTCAGAGGCGGGCCTCGGCGTGCAGCGCGGCCCACAGCTCTGCGCGCGCCGCGAGCGACGACAGGTCGCGATCGAGCACGTCGCCGGCGCGGCGTACGCGGGCGCGCACCGTATGACGGTGGATGCCCAGCCGCAGCGCCGCCGCCTCCGCCACGGCGTCCTCCTGCAGCCAGGCGGTGAGGGTCGCCTCGAGCTGCTCGCCTGTCGAGGAGTCGTGCGCGCGCAGTGTCGCGAGCAGGTCGGCGGCTGTCTCGTCGCCGAGCTCAAGGAGGAGCGGGGGAGCCGGGTCGCTCTCGGCGAGCAGTCGCGCCAGGTGCGTGCGCAGGTGCTCCAGCCGCTCGCCAGCATCACCGCTCTCGGACGAGTGCAGGGCGCGCGGTGCGAGCCCGGCCATGGCGACGACGCTCGTGACGACGGCGCGCACGGCGTCGTCGTCGGGCGTCGTCGGGCCGACGGCGAGCACGCCCGCAAGCGACCCGGGTGCGCCGACGGTCTGCAGGCTCCAGCCGTCGACCGTGCGGGCGGCGCGGCGACCCGCGGCGAGCATCCGGTGCGCTGCGTCGGCCACAGTCTCAGGAGCCTCGCCGTGCGCGCCGGCGGCCTCCACGAGCGCGACCGGTGCCTCGATACGGCGGGCGAGCTCCGCGAGCACGGCCGCGACCCCCTCGCGTCGCAGCGCGGCGAGGGCGAGGGCGCGCTGGGTCTCGAGCGTCCACCGCACGCGGGCGTACCTCTCGCGTGCGTCCGCGTCGGCGACGGCGCGCGTGACGGCGATGAAGGGGGTGCGGTACGGCACCTCGAGCAGGGCGATGCCGTGCCGCTCGCACGCCTCCACGAGCGCCTCCGGCGTGCCGTCGCGGATCACCTCCGTGCCGAAGCCGACGCCGGGCACGCCGGCGGCCGCGAGGCGTGCGACCCACGGCTCGATGTCGTCGTCGTTGCTCCACTGCGTGCCGGTGGTCAGCAGGGCGTCGCCCTCGCCGAGAAAGGGGGTGGGGTCGGCGAGGTCGCTCGAGTGCACCCAGCTCCAGGGGCGCGCGGCGGCCCGCTCGTCTGCCCACACGATGCGCAGCCCGAGCTGCGCGTGCGAGGTGAGGTCGGCGACGGTGATGGGCATGGGGCTCCCTGCTCGAGAGGCGTGTACGCGACGTACACACGTGTGGTCGAGAGTGTACGCCGTGGACACTGACGAAGCGCACTCCCGCACCTACGCTGGCCGCATGAGCATGATGATGGATGCCCCCGCAGCCGACCGCCCACCCGTCACCGGGGGCCCGAGCCTGCCCCAGAAGCGCGAGCTCGTGACGAGCATCCCGGGCCCGAAGAGCGAAGCCTGGATCGCCCGCAAGCAGGCCGCCGTCTCGAGCGGCGTCGGCACCATGATGCCCGTCTACGCGGTCGCCGCGGGCGGCGGCGTCATCGTCGACGTCGACGGCAACAGCCTCATCGACCTGGGGTCGGGCATCGCCGTGACGAACGTCGGCAACGCCGACCCGCACGTGACCGCGGCTGTCATCGAGCAGGTGCAGCGCTTCACCCACACGTGCTTCACGGTCACGCCGTACGACGGCTACGTCGAGGTCGCCGAGGCGCTCAACCGCCTGACTCCCGGCGACCACGCCAAGCGCACCGCCCTCTTCAACTCGGGCGCCGAGGCCGTCGAGAACGCCATCAAGATCGCGCGCTACTACACGGGCAAGTCGGCCGTCGTCGCCTTCGACCACGGCTACCACGGCCGCACCAACCTCACCATGGCGCTCACCGCGAAGGCGATGCCCTACAAGGCCGGCTTCGGCCCCTTCGCGCCCGACGTGTACCGCGCGCCCATGTCGTACCCCTACCGCGATGGGCTGAGCGGAGCGGAGGCCGCGGCCCGCGCCATCCACACGATGGAGAAGCAGATCGGCGCCGACCGCCTCGCCGCGATCATCATCGAGCCGATCCAGGGCGAGGGCGGCTTCGTCGTGCCCGCCGAGGGCTTCCTGCCCGCGCTGCAGGCCTGGGCCAACGAGAACGACGTCGTCTTCATCGTCGATGAGATCCAGACCGGCTTCGCCCGCACGGGTGCGATGTTCGCGAGCGAGCACGAGGGAATCGTGCCCGACATGATCACCCTCGCGAAGGGCATCGCGGGCGGGCTGCCGCTCGCGGCCGTCACCGGCAGGGCCGAGATCATGGATGCTCCCCACGCGGGCGGCCTCGGCGGCACGTACGGCGGCAACCCGATCGCGACCGCTGCGGCTCTCGGTGCGCTGCGTGCCTACGACGAGCACGATCTGCTCGGGCGTGCGCGCGAGCTCGAGGCGATCATCCTTGATTCGTTGACGACCATGCAGGCGCGCGACGGACGCATCGGCGACATCCGCGGGCGCGGCGCCATGATGGCGATCGAGCTCGTCGACGAGGACGGGGCTCCGGATGCTGCGCTCACGTCTGCCGTCGCGAAGCACTGCCACGTGAACGGCGTCGTGGTGCTCACCTGCGGCACCGACGGCAACGTCATCCGCCTGCTGCCCCCGCTCTCGATCAGCGACGACCTGCTGCGCGAGGGTCTCGGCGTCATCGCCGAGGCGCTCGAGGCGAACTGAATCGGAGGAACGACATGATCACGGAAGCCGACCTGCTCGCGAAGGTTCCGCGCGGCCTCTACATCGACGGCGCGTGGGTGGATGCCGAGGGCGGCCGGACGCTCGCGGTGACCGACCCATCGACGGGGCAGACCCTCGTCGAGATCGCCGACGCCTCCGTCGCCGACGGCCAGCGTGCGATGGACGCCGCGGCGAACGCCCAGGCCGACTGGGCGGCGACGGCGCCGCGCGCCCGCGGGGAGATCCTCCGCCGCGCTTTCGACCTCCTGCAGGAGCGCGCCGACGAGTTCGCCCTGCTCATGACGCTCGAGATGGGCAAGCCGCTCGCCGAGGCACGTGGCGAGGTCACCTACGGCGGCGAGTTCCTGCGCTGGTTCAGCGAGGAGGCCGTGCGCATCACGGGCCGCTTCGGGCAGAACCCCGAGGGTACGGGGCAGATCGTCGTCTCGCACGCCCCCGTCGGGCCCTCGTTCCTCATCACGCCCTGGAACTTCCCCCTCGCGATGGCGACGCGCAAGATCGCGCCCGCGATCGCCGCGGGCTGCACCTCGATCATCAAGCCGGCCGCGCTCACGCCGCTCACGACGCTCCTATTCGTCGCGCTGCTGGAGGAGGCGGGCCTGCCGAAGGGTGTCGTCAACGTCGTCACGACCTCGCAGTCGAGCGCGGTCTCGGGCGAGATCATCGCCGACCCGCGCTTGCGCAAGCTGAGCTTCACGGGCTCCACGGGGGTCGGTCGCGCGCTCATGAAGCAGGCGGCCGACGGCATTCTGCGCACGTCGATGGAGCTCGGCGGCAACGCTCCCTTCGTCGTGTTCGGCGACGCCGACCTGGACAAGGCGGTCGACGGCGTCATGCTCGCCAAGTTCCGCAACATCGGGCAGGCGTGCACGGCGGCGAACCGCATCCTCGTGCAGAGCGACGTGGTCGAGGAGTTCAGCCGTCGCGTGACGGAGCGGGTCGCGGCCATGCGCATGGGTCGCGGCACCGAGGAGGGCGTGCAGATCGGTCCGCTCGTCGACGACAAGGCCGTTGCGGGCTCGCACGAGCTCGTCGAGGATGCGGTCGCGCGCGGCGCGACCGTCACCACGGGCGGGCAGATTCCGGACGGCGCGGGTTCCTTCTACCCCGCGACGGTGCTCACGGGCGTGGCAGCGGGCACGCGCCTGCTGTCGGAGGAGATCTTCGGCCCCGTGCTCGCGATCGTGCCGTTCGACACTGAGGACGAGGCGGTCGAGCTCGCCAACGCGACCGAGTACGGCCTCATCTCCTACGTCTACACGCAGGATCTGAACCGCGGCATGCGCATGATCGACCGTCTCGAGACAGGGATGATGGGCCTCAACGCGGGCGTCATCTCCAACGCCGCGGCGCCGTTCGGCGGCGTCAAGCAGTCCGGCATCGGCCGTGAGGGCTCGCTGGAGGGCATCCACGAGTACCTCACCACGAAGTACACCTTCATCCCGAAGAACTGAGTGCGCGATGCTCGTCGGGCCTGAAGGCCCGACGGCATCCCGCACCCCACACTTCCGTGGCCGGGCGCTATGGTGGCCGCCCGGCCACGGATCCCCTGGCGCCCCAGCGCCCTTTCGTGCCAGATCTGGCGCAAAAGGGCGCTCGGCGTGCGGCAACGGCCCCGTTTGCGTCCAATCTGGCGCGCGCCATCGCCCTCGCGGCACACGGCTGTGGAGAACGGGCGGGATGCTCGGGGCCGCCTTTGCAGAATGGCGGCCATGCCCTCCGCCGCCTCGCTCATCACCGCCCGGGTGCGCGACCGGGTGCGCGCCGAGCGGCTCGACCTGCACCGTGATCCGGCTGCGGCCGACCGGCTGGCCCGCGAGGAGCTGCGGCGCTACGCGGAGCGCTCGCTCGGCGGCGGCACGCTGCCCGTCATCGACGACGAGGCGCAGACGCTCGGCGAGGTGCTCGCTGGCCTGATCGGCTACGGCCCACTGCAGCCCTACTTCGACGCCCCCGAGGTGGAGGAGATCTGGATCAACGCCCCCGACGCGGTCTTCATCGCGCGCGACGGGGTGAGTGAGCGCACGACGCTCGAGCTGACCGACGAGGAGGTGCGCACGCTCGTCGAGCGCATGCTGCAGTCAACCGGGCGCCGCGTTGACCTCAGCAGTCCGTTCGTCGATGCGAGCCTGCCCGACGGCTCGCGCCTGCACGTGGTGATCCCCGACGTCACGCGCCGCCACTGGTCGGTCAACGTGCGCAAGTTCTCGCAGCGCATCGGTGATCTGTCCCGCCTCGTCGAGCTCGGGTCGCTACCCCCGCCGGCCGCCGAGTTCCTGCGCATGAGCGTCCTCGCGGGGGCGAACATCCTCGTGAGCGGCGCCACGCACTCCGGCAAGACGACCCTCATGGGCGCGATGCTCGCGGGCGCACGACCGAGCGAGCGCATCGTCACGGTCGAGGAGACCTTCGAACTCGACCTCAGCGCCCCCGACGTCGTCGCGATGCAGTGCCGCAGCGCCAACCTGGAGGGCTCGGGCGAGATCAGTCTGCGCCGCCTCATCAAGGAGGCCCTGCGCATGCGCCCCGACCGGCTCGTCGTCGGCGAGGTGCGCGAGGCAGAATCCCTCGACCTCCTCATCGCCCTCAACAGCGGGCTGCCGGGCATGTGCTCGATTCACGCGAACAGCGCTCGGGATGCTCTCGTCAAGCTCGCCACCCTGCCACTCCTCGCCGGGCGCAACATCGACTCGTCGTTCGTGGTGCCGACGGTCGCGAGCGCGATCGACCTCGTCGTGCACTGCGAGCTTGTGCGCGGCGGGCGCCGCCGGGTGGCCGAGATCGTCGCGCCGACGGGCGACGTCGTCGAGGGCACGATCGAGGCGGAGTCGATCTTCAGCCTGCGCGGGGAGGAGCTCGCGGCGACGGGCACGCTGCCCCCGCGGGAGCAGGTGTTCGCACGCGCGGGGCTCGACCCGCGCCCGCTGCTGCGCTCGGCCGTCGCCCCAGCACTCGACCCAGCACTCGACCGAAACGTCACCTCGGCCGCTGGCCCGCGAGCGGTGCCCGCGTGAGCGTCGCGCTCGGTCTCGTTCTCGCGGCGGGCGTGCTGCTCGTCGTCTCCCCGTGGCTGTGGCCGCGCGACCACGATCGCCGGCCCGCCGAGCGCAGTCGGACGCTCGGCGCCGTCGCCGACCTGCTCGCGCGCGCGGGCGTGACGGGGGTCGCGCCGGCGACGTTCGTGGCCCTGGACATCCTCGTCGGTCTGATCGGTGCCGCCCTCACGCTCATCCTCGTACCGGTCGTCGCGCTCGCCCCCGTGGCGGGAGTGGTCGCCGCGGCGCTGCCCGTCGTCGCGCTACGGGCGAGGGCGGCGGCGCGGCGGCGCGCACTGCGGTCGGTGTGGCCCGACGTGGTCGATCACCTGCTGTCGGGCATCCGGTCGGGGCTCGGCCTGCCGCAGGCGATCGTGACTCTCGCCGAGTCGGCGCCGGGCAGCGTGCAGGAGCCTTTCCGCCAGTTCCGCCGCGACTACGTGCGCACGGCGCGCTTCGAGGAGTCGCTCGACACCCTCAAGGCGAACCTCGCCGACCCGGTCGCCGACCGCATCATCGAGACGCTGCGCATGGCGCGCGAGGTGGGCGGCACCGAGCTGCCGATGGTGCTGCGCTCGCTCTCGCAGTACTTGCGGGCCGACGCGGCCGTGCGCGGTGAAGTGGATGCTCGGCAATCGTGGGTGCGCGCCGCCGCCCGCCTGGGCGTCGTCGCGCCCTGGGTCGTACTCGTGCTGCTCGGCACGAGGCCCGAGGCCGCGGCCGCCTACAACTCGGTCGGCGGCGCCGTGCTCGTCGTCGCGGGCCTCGCGGTGACTCTCGTCGCCTACCGCATCATGATCGCGCTCGGGCGCCTGCCCGAGGAAGGTCGGTGGTTCCGATGAAGCGGTGGTTCCGGTGAGCGGCGCGCTCGTGAGCCCGCTGCTCGGCTGGGCGCTGCTGTGCGGCGTGGGGCTCGGTGCGGGGCTCTGGCTGCTCGTGAGCCTCTTGCCTCGGCTCGGCCGCCCGAGGCTCGTGCACCGCCTCGCCCCGTACCTCGTCGATGTCTCGCCCGCTGCGCACGCGATGACATCGGGGCAGCGCAGCGATCCGCTGCCGGTCGCTTCGGCGCTGCTCGCCCCGCTCGTGGAGGGCGCGAGTCGCGTGCTGGAGAGCGTGCTCGGCGGTGAGGAGGCGATCCGCACGCGCCTGCGGCAGTCGGGCGCGTCGACGACGATCGCGGGGCATCGCACGCGGCAGCTCGCGGGTGCCGCGCTCGGGGCCGCCGCAGGGGTCGCGGTCGCGAGTGTCGCGGTGCGCGACGCGGGCACGATCGTGCTCGCCGCGGTCGGGGGAGTGCTCGCGGGCTCGATCGCCGGGCTCGCTCTTGTCGACCAGCTGCTCGCCCGGGCGGCGAAGCGTCGTGTCGCCCGTATCGCCGACGAGTTCCCGACCATCGTCGAGTTCCTCGCCCTGAGCGTCTCGGCGGGCGAGTCGATCCTCGACGCGGTCCGCCGCGTCGCCCGCACGGGCTCGGGCGAGCTCGCCACCGAGTTCGACCGTGTTGTGACGCGCGCCGCGACCGGTCAGCCGGTGGCGGCCTGTCTCGCAGAACTGCGTGACGACCTCGGGATGCCCTCCATCACGCGCCTCGTCGACCAAGTGCTCGCGGCTCTCGACCGCGGGTCGCCGCTCGCCGAGGTATTGCGCGCCCACGCGCTCGACGCCCGCGAGGAGTCGAAGCGTGCCCTACTGGAGGCCGCGGGCACGCGCGAGGTCACGATGCTCGTACCGCTCGTGTTCCTCATACTCCCGGTCACGGTGCTCTTCGCGGTCTGGCCGGGCCTCATGGTGCTGCAGCTCGGGTTGTGATCAGCGACTCAGCGAGAGCTCCTCAACTTCGAGGTTGGCCCCGTTTGTGCACCCGGGTATCGAGCATCCCGGCTCAATTGCTGCCGATGCATCTCTAGTCATCGGTGCCGTCGACGTGTTCACGACCGGCAACCCCCATCCTCTTCGGCACAGCGAACGCTGCACGACGACAGGAAAGAAGATTGGTCTGGTGGACCAAGGATCAAGCGCCCCTATGTCGCTAGCGTGAGCGTTCGGTGGAGTCACTCGCCAGAGGGTTGGGGTTCGACGACTCGCACGCTCATCAAGGAGGATAGCTTGGCGCAAAAGTACACAGCACAGGATCTCGTGGGGATTGTCGGAATCGTTCCGACGCCGTCGACTCCCGACTCGGCACGCTGGGACACGGACAATACGATTGAGACGAGCGTGACTACCGCGATGATCCAAGGTGCTGCGCCGGCCGTCGACGCACTGTTGACCCTCGGTACCTTTGGCGAAGGCGCGACGGTAACCGAGCTTGAGGTCGCCGCGTTCATGAGAATTGTGGTGTCTGAAAGTGGGAAGACGCCAGTATTCGCAGGTGCGACAACATTAAATACCCGCGACACGATCCGCCGCGCTCGAATGCTTCTCGACATCGGCGTTGATGGCTTGTTTCTCGGGCGCCCGATGTGGTGCGAGATGGATGACGATGCGATCGTCGGCTTCTACTCCGACATCGCCGAAGCTCTGCCCGAAGTCCCCGTCATCTTGTACGACAACCCTTCGGCTTTCAAGAGCAAGCTCTCGCCAGCGCTGTACTCAAGGCTATCCGAGATTCCCACGCTCATCGGCGCGAAGTACACTTTCCTCGGCCCCCAGTACGCGGATGACGTCGAAGCGTGTGGTGATCGAATCCGGTTGCTCCCTATGGATGCCGATTGGCTAGACGCACACCGGATTGTGGGGGATGCCGCCGCTGCCTGCTGGAGCCCCAGTGCCGCATGTGGCACCGAACCCCTCGAACGGCTACGCAACGCGATGGTCTCCTCGGATTGGGTCGCTGCGGAGGCAATCTCCCAGGAGATAGAATACGCGTACTCAACGCTCATGCCCCAGGGCGACTTCGCAAGTTTCTCGCGGTACAACATCCCCCTCGACAAGGCGCGCATTGCGGCAGCCGGTGTCATCGATCCCGGCCCGCCGCGCCCGCCCTATCAAACCGCTCCCCAGTCGTATCTAGACGGGGCCACTGAGGCGGGCACCAGGTGGGCCGAATTGCGGAGCAGCTACACGGTTGGTGCCGTAGCTGGCCCCGCCCGCTAGTCGGACATCGTTGCGAGAGCTCCTCGCAAACTGCATGTGTGGTTTCAGTACATCGTGGACACCTGTCTCACGTCATCGTGGACAGCAGTGCCGGTGAAGCCGTGATGTCTCACGTCATCGTGGACACCCTGGCCGGTGCAGTGTCAGCGGGTGAGCAAAGCCGAAGTGTTGATCCTCGCCGTCACCGTTCAGGGTCTCTCCGTGCGGGAAGCGGCCCGCATTCACGGGGTCTCGAAGTCGCTGGTCCATAAGCTCCACCAGCGGTGGCTCACCGAGGGCGAGGCGGCCTTCGCACCGCGCTCGAGAGCGCCAGGATCCAGTCCTCGTCGAACCCCGGACGCCGTTCGGGCCCGGGTGCTGCAGTTGCGCGCCCAGCTCACCGCCGATGGGCTCGATGCCGGCGCCGACACGATCGTCGCCGTCCTGGCCGCTGAGGGCACGACGGTGTCACGGTCGACGATCTGGCGGATCCTGCGCGGCGCTGAAGCGATCACCCCGCAACCCCAAAAGCGACCCCGGTCCTCGTGGCAGAGGTTCACCGCCGAGCGGCCCAACGAGCTCTGGCAGTCCGACACCACCCACTGGCAGCTCGCCGACGACAGCGAGGTGGAGATCATCGCCTGGCTCGATGACCACTCCCGATTCCTGACCCACCTCAGCGCCCACGCCCGCGCCAACGGCCGCACCGTCACCGACACCTTCCAGCAGGCCGCGATGGAGCACGGCTATCCGGCGGCGACGTTGACGGACAACGGCAACATCTTCACCACCCGCTTCGCCGGCGGCACCCGTGCTCGCACCTCCGGCAATGCCTTCGAGACCCTGCTGGCTCTGCACGGCATCACCCAGAAGAACGGCCGCCCCTACAAGCCCACCACGCAAGGCAAGATCGAACGGTTCTGGCAGACGCTGAAGAAGCGCCTCACCGTGCGCCCCGCCGCAACGCTTGCCGAGCTGCAGCACGAGCTGGACGAGTTCCGCACCCACTACAACCAGCACCGTCCGCACCGCTCGTTGAACCGGCGCACCCCGGCCTTCGCCTACGCCCTGATCCCCAAGGCGGCACCGACCCAGCCGGACGACCCGAACATTTGGCGAGTGCGCTACGACACCATCGACGCCGGCGGGAAAGTCTCCCTACGGTTCGCGAACCGCATGATGCACCTCGGCTACGGCCGAGCCCACGCCCGCATCGCGGTGATCGTCCTCATCCACGGACTCCACGCCACCACGATCACCCCCGACGGCGAGGTCATCGCCGAGCACATCATTAACCCCAACAAGGGCTACCAAGCCAAAGAATGAAAAACGGGCGAACCCCGCAACCGCGGGTTCACCCGTCCACGATGTCGTGAGACATCACACTCCTCGCAAACTGCACCATCGAACCCCCAACAAGGAACGACACAAGGCGTGTCGGGCGACGGAGCCCGACCGCGATGAAAGGAAGCTCCAGTGACGATCAATGATTCGACTCTGACCTCTTCGGAAGCACCAGAAGTTCCCCGTAGAACCCTTCGCACGGTTGCGGCGACTGCGGCCGGCACCGCCATGGAGATGTATGACTTCGTCCTCTACGGAACTGCGGCTGCACTTGTGTTCGGCCCGCTGTTCTTCCCGCAGGTGGATCCCGTGATCGGCACGTTGGCGTCGTTGGCAACTTTTGGGGTTGGCTTCGTCGCCCGTCCGCTTGGCGGCATAATCTTCGGGAATCTTGGTGACCGAATCGGTCGCAAGAAGGTGCTCATCATCACCATGATCGGGATGGGCATCTTCTCGACGATCATCGGGTTGCTTCCGACGTATGAGACGATCGGGATCTGGGCTCCCATACTGCTAGTCCTTCTGCGGCTCTTTCAGGGGGTCGCGATGGGGGGCGAGCAAGGTGGCGCTATCGTCATGGCCGCAGAATCCGATGGTCAGCGTTCACTGCGCCGTGGTTTCTTAGGTGCATGGCCCGGAGTGGGCATGGCAGGCGGGCTTGTTCTGGCGACGCTCATCTTCGGTGCGTTCGCCGGGGCGCTTGACGAGGCGGCGTTCCTCTCCTGGGGATGGCGAGTACCATTCCTCATCAGTCTCGTCCTGGTCGCAATCGGTCTTGCCATTCGACTCGGCGTGCCCGAGACCAGCGTGTTCGAGGCCGCCAAGACCGGGCAGCGCACGACACGCTCGCCCATGATCGATGTCATACGTAGCTACTGGCGTCAAATTCTGTTGGTGATCGGGATGAAGTCGGGCGAGACCGCGGCATTCTTCCTCATCGCAACGTTCTCGGTGAGCTACGGAAGTCAGTTCCTGGGCATCGCACGTGCTGACATCCTCAACGCTGTTCTCGTTGCCGCAATCGTGGAGATGATCACACTTCCGCTCTGGGGTGCTCTGTCCGACCGAGTCGGACGTCGGCCGGTGATGATTTTCGGCGCGGCGTTCCTGCTCGTTTTCACAGTACCGTTCTTCCTGTTGTTGAACACCACGGCCATGCCTCTGGTGTACCTTGCCCTGATCCTTGCAATGGGAATGGGCCACGCACCTCTTGCGGCACCATCGGGCGCGTTCTTCGCCGAGGCTTTCCCCACGCGCGTGCGGCTCAGCGGCGTGTCGCTCGGTGTGCAGCTCACTGCAGCTATTGCGGGAGGCTTCACGCCGCTCATCGCGACGGCACTGCTCGCCGCCACGGGGAACACCTGGTCCGTTGCCGGGTACATCGGGGCGCTCGCACTGATCTCCCTCATCGCAACACTCATGACGCGTGAGACTTTCAAGACAGGCGAACTGCCGGTCGACTAGCTCACACAAAATGTTCAGCATAGAGAAGGAAAGGAACGCCGACTATGGGCAACGACAGTGCGAAGCTCAGCGAAGAAGGACTCCAGGAGTTCATGCAGGAAATTGACCGCATGCACCACCGGGATGATCAGCACGTGACCGAACCTCATCTCGTCACGCATTCGGAGGACGCCTACTGGCTCACGGGTGGGACGGACAATCCCTCCCACCTCGGTCTGCTGCGTCACGTGCCGATGAAGACTGTGGAGTTCGTACTCCAGGTGATTCCGGCGGAGACCTCGACGGACCTCCAGAGGCACGTCCACGAGTCCGTTCACTACGTGGCGGACGGTGGCGGATGGTCGGAGATCGGCGACCAGGTTGTCACCTGGAGCAAAGGTGACTTTGTCTTCACTCCCCCCTGGATTTGGCACCGGCACTATGCCAATTCGGAGGACGTGCACATGATCATCATCGAGAATTCTCGGCTCCTGAACAGCCTCGACGCTGGTCGTCGCGAAAGCCGTGGCAAAGTCAGCTTTGCTGAAGAGTTCGGCGTTCAAGACACATGAGTGCATTCGTACTCGACGGTCAGGAGTACAATCACGCGATGACACAACCCGCCACGTCGCCTCCGATCGATACAGGGGCCTCGGGAAGGTCCCCGCACACCTTCACGTGGATACTGGAGCTTTCTTCCGTCTCCGACGTTCCCGGCGAGCTGACCGACACGGCGCGCGAGGTAGCGCGCCAGCATCTTGGCCCCGGCCCCGCTCAGTGGGTTGCGTCTGAAGCGGCCGGTGTCGCGAATCTGATCGTCAGGACGGATCCGTCTCTCGCGTCTCTAGGGAGAACAGTCCATGAGACAACGGAGCTATTGTTCCTGGACACCATCCTCCGGTTAGTGGATCCGAATCTTGGCCGGCTCACGAGGCCCCTGGTCCTGCAATTGGCGCAAGGGGCCATGAATGAGGGCGCGACTCTGGCCGCCGTCCTGAGAGCTCTCAACCTCGGGCAAGCTGGAATCACCGAAGCGCTCCTTCACGAGTGTGAACGGCTCATTCCCGTGGGTGAGCAGGGCGCCAACATGCGGGCACTTGTCAGCAGCGTGGTCGATACGCACAACCAACTCGCGGATGTCATCACCGACATGCATCCAGCAACGGAGAATCCGGTGCGGGGTCTTCATGAAACGGAATCTGGAGTCCTCGCTGCTCTCTTGAGCGGTCGAGGCCGACCGGAACGATTCGAACAGGTCACCCGATATCCGCTTGACCGAATCCACGTGGCCGCAGTCGCATTCAGCCAGCGGGAAGAACCCGAGAAGCTCGTGGCCACGACCGTAAAGGCGCTCGAGGGGATGGGATGCGATCAGATCTTCAAGGTGAAGATCGCACCCAACGTGCTCTGGGCGTGGGGGAGCGTTCGCACTGCTGGCGATCTCCGTCTAGAGCCACCGCCACCGTGTAATGGATGGACCATGACGGTCGGTCTCCCCGGTAGCGGCGCAGCGGGGTTCATCGCCAGTCATGACGAGGCGCGTGCTCTGCAGAAGGTCGCCATGATGGCCGGCTGGCGCAACCTCGGGCGAATCCTGCCGTATGACCGTTATGGGGCAGTCGCTGAACTCGCCGCTCGTCCCGAACGTCTTCAGAGGTTTCTCGAGGTTCAGCTCGGCGGACTCCTCGGGGACAGCGGTCGCGAGACGGACCTTCGAAGCACCATGCTGGAGTATCTCAATGTCAATCGCAGTCAGTACGCCGCGGCTCAGCGGCTTCATGTCTCGAAGAACACCGTGAGTTACCGGCTTCGCCGAGCTGAGGAGATCCTTGGCAGGGACATCGGTGAGGATCTCAGTCCGCTTCATACTGCGCTGCTGGCCACTGATATTCTCGGAGCAGACTTCGCTGCGCAGGTGGTGGCATGAATCGCGAGGACGAGATGACGGAATATCCACGACGCTCTGGCCCGCGCCCGTCGACGACGTCGACGAACCCGCACACACAGCTCGACCAACAGCCCGTGGATCATCAACCTAGGTTGCGGCTGATCGAATTGCTGGGCGACCTTCCGGTTGTATGGGCGGGCTCAATGATCTCAGTGCCCGGGGCGCAAGCGCTGACGTTGCCTCCTGGCACCGGCCAAGGGCCGCCCGAGGCCTTCATGATCGACAGGGAGTTTGCGCACCTCCACCCGGCACCAGACTTTTCCCTGCACCTTGTGCTGCCGCAAGCCGTTGCCGAAGCAGCGATCGAAGCTGGCTGGGCCGAGCAGCATCCCATTGCGCGCCTCGGTTTTATCTCGCCCGGAGCTGTTATGGTTTACTCCCCACGTGATGCTGGTGAAGCGGCGATTGCGGCGGGCTTGATCAGGCAGTCGTATGCCTATGCGACGGGCGTTCATCCAACGTCCACCCAAGTAGGCGAGTCCACCGAAGTAGGCGACACGGGCCGTTGACGGCGCGTGTCGGTCAGACAATATCGGTGCTTCACAATCCAGAGAACCATCATTGCAGGACGGAAGGACAAGCTCATGGCAGGACGCCTGGAGGGAAAAGTTGCTCTCATCACCGGCACCGCGGACGGACAGGGCAGGGCGGCGGCACTAGCCTTCGCTGCCGAGGGCGCCAAGATCGTGGGATGCGATCTCAAGGCAGACCTCGCTGAAGAGACGGTCGAGATGGTGCGCGCGAAGGGAGGCGACATGGTGTCGATGCAGCCTCTGAACTTGAGCGACGAAGCCGGGGTGCAGAGCTGGATTGACTTCGCTGTCGACGCGTATGGCGACTTCGACATCCTCTACAACAATGCCTCTGGGGTGAGAGGAGGCACCATCGAGTCCCTCACTCGCGCTGACTGGGACTTCGACATGACGAACGAGGTCACCATCTTGTTCCTGGCGATCCAGAAGGCACTGCCGGTGTTCAAACGCAAGGGCCACGGCGTCATCCTGAACACTGGATCGGTCGCCGCTATGGTGGGCTCGGCAATGCCCGGAAACGTTGCGGGCAACCTGGTGCACAACGTGGCGAAGGGTGCGGTGCTGCGGCTGACGACCAACCTGGCAGTTGAGTTGTCTCCGTGGAACATTCGGGTCAACACCGTCTCGCCAGGTTTCATCGACACCCCCGCCACGCGACCACTGCTCGACGCCGGAGGGCGCGAGCCAGTCGAGAATTCGTTGCTCAACCCTCGCGTTGGCCGGCCCGAGGATATTGCTTTGGCGGCCGTGTACCTGTGTTCTGACGAGGCAGACTATGTGACCGGGTCCAACCTCGTGGTCGACGGTGGCTGGGTCGCTGGTGGCGGTGTTGGCCGCCCAGACCCTGCGATCGAGCGGATCTTCGGCGAGGTGATGAGTAAGCTGGCAAACGCCCCCTCGGCCTAGAACCTTGCTTCGCTGTACGGCGCGGTGTCGAGGTCGCCGCAGTCGAATTCGCGGGTGATTTTCACGGAACCCACCCGTGCCGATTGCTGACATTCAGCGGTCGCCTTCACCATCGGGTCATTGTTGCGGTTGTCACGCCAGGACAGAGAACGGGGCGCCCTGTCAGGTGCACAGACGAACTCCTGACACTCGACCTCGCTCGGAGCGCGGTGCGGTCGGGCAGCGCTCGAGCTTGTCGTAATCGACGGGTTCGCGTGCGTCTCGCCTGCCGTGGCCGAAATGTCGCCGTGCCCGACTGAGTTGGGGTGCCCGGCCGGGCCGACGAGTGCGCCGGCGATATGAATCGTCTTAGACCGTGGTGTCAACACCGACTGCCCGACGACGTTCATCCACCCCATCGGTGGATTTGCGTGGGGCATCGAGTCGGCCAACTTCCTCATCGACAACCTCGAGGAGGGCGACAAGGTCGTCGCGCTGCGCATCCTGCCCGGCGTCGACGTGCTCGAGCAGCGCTGGGCCACGGCCGAGCGTCTCTTCGAGGAGGTCGGCATCGCGGCCGTCGACTACTTCACGGGAGCCGACCCGGCAGAGATCAAGAACATCATCTCTGACGAGCTCGCCGCCCCTCAACCGCTACGAGACGAGTCTCGTCAACACCGTCGAACAGGCGCTCGACGCACTCGAGCCTCCGCTCGGCCATGGCGTCGGGCTCGCGCTCGACAGCTATCACCTCAAACATCGAGCAGAACAGTCCCGCGGCCGCGATCCGGCTCGCGGGCGACCACCTGACGCACGTACAGGTGTGCGGCAACGACGCGGTGTCGTCGGCGACGACCACACCGATTGGCCCGCCATGCTCGACGCGCTCGACGACGTCGGCTACGCGGGCCCGCTCAACTTCGAGAGCTTCACCGCCGACAATGACACGATCGCGACTGCTGCCTCCATCTGGCATCCCCTCGGGCAGAGTCAGGATGCTCTGGCTGAGCGCACGTACGACTACTTGACCGCGCTGCAGAACGAGAGGTACTCCGCATGAGCACGCACCCCGTCACCCTGTTCACCGGCCAGTGGGCCGATCTGAGCCTCGAGGAGGTGGCGCGGTATGCCTCCGAGTGGGGTTACGACGGGCTGGAGACCGCGTGCTCCGGCGAGCACCTCGATGTCGCTCGCGCCGTCGAGGGCGACCCGTACGTCCAGGAGCGGCGTCCAGGAGCGCCTCGACATCCTCAAGAAGTACGACCTGAAGGTGTGGGCGATCTCGAACCACCTCAAGGGTCAGGCCGTGTGCGACGACCCCATCGACTTCCGCCACCAGGCGATCGTTGGCTCGCGCGTGTGGGGCGACGGCGAGGCGGAGGGCGTGCGACGGCGCGCAGCCGAGGAGATGAAGCTCACCGCGAAGGCCGCGCGCCGACTGGGCGTCGACATGGTCGTCGGGTTCACGGGCTCGAAGATCTGGCCGTACGTCGCGTTGTTCCCGCCCGTCGGCGCCGACGTCATCGAGGCGGGGTTCCAGGACTTCGCCGGCCGGTGGAACCCCATCCTCGACGTCGTCGACGGCGAGGGGGTGCGCTTCGCCCACGAAGTGCACCCGAGCGAGATCGCCTATGATTACTGGTCGAGCGTGCGCTCCCTCGAGGCGATCGAGCACCGAGAGGCGTTCGGCTTCAACTGGGAACCCTCGCACATGATGTGGCAGGGCATCGACCCGGTCGGTTTCATCGTCGACTTCCAGGACCGCATCTACCACGTGGACTGCAAGGACACGCGGATGCGTCCGGCGAACGGTCGCGCGGGAATCCTCGGCTCGCACCTGCCGTGGGGCGACCCGCGGCGCGGCTGGGACTTCGTCTCCACCGGTCACGGCGACGTGCCGTGGGAAGACTCCTTCCGCGCGCTGCGGTCGATCAGCTACGAGGGGCCCATCTCGGTCGAGTGGGAGGACGCCGGCATGGATCGACTGCACGGGGCGAAGGAGGCCGCGGGGTTCATCCGTTCGCTGCTGTGGGGTCAGCCGACCGCGTCCTTCGACGCCGCCTTCAGCAACCAGGACTGAACGGCGGCGCCGTCCTCGAGGTCAGCGCCGCGGCGCGTCCGGGTCCTCCGGTGACTCCTCGCGGCGCTCCTCGACGAGGTCCTTCGTGCGCAGCAGCCGCAGAGCAGTGACGAGCAGCAGGCCGCCGACGACGTTGAGGATGAGGGTCCACCAGAACCAGGAGAGCCACTCGAGGTAGCCGAAGTCGGCGCCCGCCTGGATCGCGCCGAAGATGAGGAGCGAGTCGAGGATCGAGTGGAAGAGCGGCACGCCCGCGAGCAGGAATGGCCTGACCCCAGATTTTCGGTCCGTTCGTTATGAGAGTCGTCTTGTTGCCCCGCTCGTCGGGGAGGAAGACTGGATTCATCATGACCACGAGAAGGCGCCGGCACACGCCGGAACAGATCGTTCGCAAGCTCGGCATCGCTGACCGTGTCCTGGCCGATGGCGGCGACGTTGCAGCTGCCTGCCGGGAGCTCGGCGTGTCGGAGCAGACCTACTACCGGTGGCGCAACCAATACGGCGGCCTGAAAGCAGAAGACGCGAAACGGCTCAAAGAGCTCGAGAAACAGAACGCGACCTTGAAGCGACTGCTGGCTGAGGCGGAGCTGGAGAAGGCGGCGTTGAAGGAGCTGGCAGAGGGAAACTTTTAGGCCCGGGCAGACGCCGCGCCGCGATCCGTCACTTGCTGAGCGTGTTCGACATCAGTGAGCGGATGGCGTGTCGTCTGGTCGGGCTGAGCAGATCGGCCTGGCGCCGACCCTTGGTCTCGGAGACCTGCGCCGACCCAGACGCTGCATTGCGGACGTGGCTGCGAGCGTGGGCGAAGACTCATCCTCGGCGCGGCTACCGCAACGCCCACGCCGACGCCGTCGGTGAGGGCTGGGTGGTGAACGTCAAGAAGATCCAACGGCTCTGGCGTGAGGAAGGCCTGCGGGTGATCGTGCGTCGTCGCCGCAAACGCGTCGGCGCCTCCACCGCTGAACCTATCCCGGCTGACGCGCCTAACACGGTGTGGGCGGTGGATTTCCAGTTCGATGCCACCGAGAACGGTCGCAACCTGAAGATCGCCTCGATCATCGATGAGCACACCCGCGAATGCGTCGGCGGGCTCGTGGAGCGCTCGATCACCGCCGACCGGCTCGTGGACGAACTGGAGCGCATCGTCGCCCACCGTGGCCTGCCGACTGTGTTGCGGTGCGACAACGGGCCCGAGTTCGTCTCCCAAACCCTCGCCGACTGGGCGAACGACTCGGTGGGGATCTCCTACATTCCGCCGGGCCAGCCGTGGCGCAACGGCTACGTGGAATCGTTCAACTCCCGCATTCGCGACGAGTGTTTGAACCTGAACAGTTTCTACAGCCTGCACCATGCCCGGGTCGTGATCGGCGACTGGAAAAGGGACTACAACCATGGCCGTCGCCACTCCGCGCTCGGCTACCGGACCCCGGCGGCCTATGCTCGGGACTGCACGCATCGAAACCCGTGACGACTCCCAAACGGCGTGGACCGAAACACGGGGTCAGGCCAGGAAGGCTGCGGCGACCGACGCGATGATCTTCGCCACTGTCGACTCCGTGCCCTGGTGCATGCGCGTCAGAAGAGTAATGGTGCTGCCGCCGAGGATCGCGAGGGCCGCCGTCTCGAGGGTCAGCGGGGCTTCGGCGAACTCCCGCGCGGTCTCGATGACGAGCTCGTGCCACGCGGGCACGGCGATCATGAGCAGCCCCATGAAGAGCCAGCCGCCGGCGAGGTTGGCGACGACGGTGCCGCCCCACAGCATCGCGAGCCGCTTCACCGACGCTTCGCGGGCGATGACGGCGGCGACGGGCATGAGGAAGTTCTCGGTGAACAGCTCGCTGCCGGCGAGCAGGAGGGCGATGAACCCGATGCCGAACGCGAGCGCCGCGAGGAGGTGGTTGCCGGTCTCATGGAGCACGAAGAGGTATGCCATGACGCCTAGCCCCACCTCGAGTCCGCCGAAGAACCCCGTGATGAGCATGTTCGGGAAGGTGCGCTGCAGCCGCTCGGCGCCTTCTTCGACGGTCGCGTCGAACGTCTTCTCGAGCTCCCCCTCGACGGGGGCGTCGTTGTCGCCGAGCTCGGCGCGTCGCTCGCGCTGCTTCTCCTTGTGTTCCTCGTTGTGGTGATCGTCGTCGCGCTTGTCGCTCATGCGCTAACGCTCGCCTAGCCCGGGCCGATTGGCAAGTTCGATCCTGTGAACAACTCGACTCTGACCGGCGGGACTCTTGGCACACTGCATGCATGCATGCACTCATGGGGAAGATCGAGCAGTGGCGGGGCGACGAGCGAGGGGACGTGCCCGGCTGGGTGCTCATCACCTTGATGACGGCGGGCCTCGTCATCATGATCTGGGCCCTTGCGGGTCCCGCGCTGCAGGGCGTGTTCCAGCAGGCGATCGACCGGGTGACCGCGTTCTAGCGTGGACGCCGGCCCTTCGGCGCTGAGCGTCGCGAGCCCGTCGTGGTTCGACGGTGCGTCAGTCGCGCAGGCGCGCCATTATGACGGCGTCCATCCAGTCGCCGTCGCCGTAGCCGACGCGGCGCATGATGCCCTCGTGCTCGAAGCCGAGGCGCTCGTAGAGGGCGATAGCGCGGTCGTTGCCGACGAAGGCGATGAGGGAGAGGCGCTTGAGGTCGAGCCAGTTGTCGGCGAGGTCGATCATGGAGTCCATGAGGGCGGAGCCGACTCCTTGACTCTGCGAGTCTTCGCTCACCGCGACGAGGTCGATCTCGCCGGCATGACGGGCGCGCGGCTCGTCGGGCGTGGTGATGAGTTCGCCGAATCCGACGATCTCCTCCGTCTCGTTGTCGACCGCGACGATCTGGTGCACGCCGTTGCGCGGCGAGAGGCGGGCCTTCGAGTAGTCCGTGCTCGCGAGGGGCACCCGCAGGGTTCCCTGCATGATGTGGGGGCTGGTGAGGATCGCGTGCACGCCCTCGTAGTCGTCCTCGGTGGCTCCGCGGATCGTGAAAGTGGGCTCAGTCATCATCAGTTCCGTTCAGTGCGTGCGGGGGAGGACACTCCAGAGTACCGGGGTGCCGCGTGAGGATGCTCTGCCGACGTGTCACTCGCCGATACCCGCACGACCGAGGTTCGGCGCCCGTCGAGTTCGTCCTCGTCGGCGCCCTGCTGACCCTCGTGACCGTGTCGGTGCTGCAGCTCGCGCTCGCCCTCCACGTGCGGTCGACTCTCATCGATGCGGCGGCGGAGGGCGCCCGGCACGCGGCGCTCGCCGACAGCAGCCTCGCGGCCGGGGTGGAGCGCAGCCGCGACCTCATCGCGACCGCCGTCGGGGAGTCCTACGCGGGCGACATCTCGGCAGGATTCGGCAGCTACGAGGGCCACCCGGTCGTTGTCGTGACGGTGCGCTCCCCGCTGCCCCTCCTCGGGCTCGCGGGGCTCGACCGCGGGTTGGAGGTGAGCGGGCGTGCCGCGCTCGAACCGCTGCGCTGAGCGGTGTCGCCCGGCGCGTTCGCGCCCGGTAGGTACGCGCGCCGCCGACGACCGCGGTTCGGCATCGCTCGAGTTCCTCACCGCGGGAATGCTGTTGCTCGTGCCGCTCGTCTACCTGGTGCTCGCGCTCGGCGCCATCCAGTCGGCGGCGCTCGCCGCGGAGGGAGCCGCGCGGCAGGCGGCGCGCGTGTTCGTGCAGGCCGAATCTATGACAGCGGGCAGCGCGGCGGCCGAGCGAGCCCTCGCCCTGGCCCTGGCCGACCACGGGGTGACGGCGAGTGACGTGGCCCTGAGCATCCGGTGCTCGCCCGTGCCCGCGCAGTGCCACACGCGCCGCGGATGGGTCACCGTGCAGGTGAGTGTGCGCGTTCCGTTGCCGCTGCTGCCGCCCGTCGTCGAGCTCGGCGGGCCGCTCGCGGTGCCGATCGACGCGAGCGCCACCCAGCAGGTCTCCCGGTTCTGGGGCGCGCGGTGAGTGGCCCGGTGTCGGCGAGGCGCAGTGCTGACGTGCACCGTTGGCGACGGGCCCTTCACGACGACCGCGGCTCGACCCTGCCGCTCATCATCGGCTACGCGGGGCTCGCGCTCGTGGTCGTGCTGCTCGTCACGGCGGCGACGGCGCTGTACCTCGAGCGCGCGCGCCTGTTCACGCTCGCCGACGGCGCGGCGCTCGTCGGCGCCGAGTCGTTCGACCTCGGCGACGTGACCGTGCGCGAGGGGGAGGTGCTGAGGCCGAGGCTCACCGACGCGCGCGTGCGCGCGGACGTCTCGGCGTACCTCGCCGCGGCTCCGACCGGCTCCGTCGAGGGGCTCGCGCTCGAGTCTGCGACAAGCCCCGACGGGTTGAGCGCGCGCGTGACCCTCTCGAGCTACTGGCGTCCGCCCGCGCTCACCGTCTTCGTGCCCGACGGCCTGCGCCTCGAGGTCACCGCGACGGCGCGCAGCGTCTTCGACTGACCGCGCCCCGAGACTGCGCGCACGGTCTAGCGTGGTGCTATGCCCGACCCTCGACCCGTCACCCTCATCTCCGTCGACATCGAGGCCGCGGGCCCGAGCCCGAGCGACTACGCGATGCTCTCCATCGGCGCATGCCTTGTCGACGACCCCGAGCAGGCGTTCTACATCGAGCTGCAGCCCGACCGCGAGACGGTCGACGACGCGGCGATGAGCATCGGCGGCTTCACGGTCGACGAGCTGCGAGCATCCGGCACCGCGCCCCGCGAGGCGATGGCGGCTTTCGCCGACTGGATCGAGGCGGTGACGCCGCGGCAGTCCCGCCCGCTCCTCGTCGGCTTCAACGCCCCCTTCGACTGGATGTTCGTCGCCGACTACTTCCACCGCTACCTCGGCCGCAACCCGCTCGGGCACGCCGCGCTCGACGTCAAGGCCTACTACGCAGGCGTGACCGGCGTTCCCTGGGGCGAGACGAGCCTGCACCGCGTGGCCGAGCACTATCGCCTGAAGATGGTCCTGACGCATAATGCACTCGACGACGCACGCGATCAGGCGACCCTGTTCCGGGCCATCCGGGCCGAGCAGCAGGAGCGCTCCGCGGGCGCCTGAAGCGTGCGGGCCGCCGCGCGCGCTACCCGAGAGGTCTCACCGATGAGCTCCGCAGCCCCCGCCGACGCCCCCACCCCCGACACCGGTCAGTACCCCGGCAACGCGCCTGACGACGACCTGGCCCGCATCATCGAGTCGGCCCAGCGCCTCGGCGTGCAGCTCGACGAGGAGGGTGCCCTGCAGTGGCTCGCCGCGATCGCGGCCGACTCCGCGAGCGACGACCACATCGTCGCCCACGAGAGCGGCACATTCGGCCACCGCGTGAGCATGCTCGACTTCACCCCCCGCGATCTGGAGCGCTTCCGCCGCATCGGCGCGATCGTCGAAGTGACGGGCCCGTCCGGCGTCGCCGAGAGCGCCCTCGCCCTGAGCGGCTCGGCCGCGCAGTCGAAGATCCAGTCCTTCCCCGGCGACTGCGACTACTTCCAGCGGCTCAACATCAGGGCGGACACGCGCGAGGAAGCGTGCCGCATCATGGCCGACCTCATGCGCGACGCTGCTCGCCGCACGGCGACGGGCGACCCCTTCCAGTTCCTCGAGGCCAAGCTCGGCAACTACCCCGAGAACTGCGAGCACGGCGGCCAGGCGCGCAAGAAGGGCACGCCGATTACGTGGACCCCCGCCGAGGTCGAGGAGCAGAGCATCCGGCTCGACCTCGCCGACGGCACGACACGCACCCTCACCTGGCACGAGGCCGCGCTCGACCCCGGCTGGTGCAAGCTCGACTGGGTCGTGGCCGACCCCGAGCGCAAAGCGCTCTCCAACGCGAGCAACGTCATCGACGTCACGTGGGAGGCCCCCGACGGTGAGATCGTGCCCCTCGACGGCTACCTCGACGCCTACTTCCAGGAGGTCTACCTCGACGCCGACGCCATGCCGACCTTCGCGAAGGTCGCGAAGTTCGTGAGCGACGACGCCCTCGACGAGTACGTCGAGCGGCTCGAGAGCGAGGTGCGCAAGTACCTCACGAAGCAGGTCAACTACGGCAAGGCCGCCAAGCGCATGTACAACATCTTCCGGCTCTCCGGCCGCCACGTGGATGCCGCATACGTGCGCGAGCTCTTCGACGAGCCGGCGACCATCCTGTACCAGGTGTGGTCGCTCCTCTCCACGCTCGACAACGCCACCCAGCCGGGCACGAGCATCCCGATCGACGCTGTGCGCGACCAGGCCGACGCCCTCATCATGCAGGTCATCGCCGAGCTCGAGGGCGAGGAGGAGGCGGAGATCGTCGCAGCCCTCATGACCCTGCGGCGCACGCTCGAAGACCAGGATGCGGGGGAGCGGCGCACGAGCGACCTCGAGGCGGCCCGTGCTCACGTGATCAACCTCGTGAACACGTTCTTCCGCGACAAGCTCGAAGGCGTGCCGACGATCCGCGAGTACATCGAGCAGATGCAGCGGGACTGAGCCCACGCACTGCTGAGCTCCCGCAGCGCCAAGCCCGCGTCGCACTGCCTGAGTGTTGTCTGCGTGCTCCCAGTGAGTCGCCCTACCCTTCGACTATGACCACTCTGCAGGGATCCTCCATCCTCGTCGTCGGAGCGACGGGCGGCCTCGGTCGGCACCTGGCTCGCCAGCTCGCCGACGCGGGCGCGCACCTCACCTTGAGCGCGCGCTCCATGACCGACCTCGAAGCCCTCGGCATCCCCGGCCAGCTCGTGCCCGCCGACCTCACCGACCCGGCCGCCGTGCGCACCCTCGTCGCGACGGCGGTCACGGCCCACGGCCAGCTCGACGGCATCGTCAACGCCGCGGGCGCCGTCGCCTTCGGCGCGCTCGCCGACACCGCCGACGACACGATCGAGGCACTGTGGGCGATCAACGCCCTCGCCCCCATGAGGATGCTCCGGGCCGCGCTCCCCTCCCTGCGCGAGAGTGCCGAGCAGGGCAGGGAGCCCTTCGTGCTCACGCTCAGCGGAGTGGTGAGCGAGCACCCCACCAACGGCATCGGCGCGTACTCGGCCGTCAAGTCCGCCCTCGCCGCCTACGTGCAGGTCGCCGCTCGCGAGGTGCGCCGGTCGGGCATCCGCGTCATCGATGCGCGTCCCGGCCACACGGAGACCGAGCTCTCCCGCCACCCGATCGCCGGCGAGACGCCGAAGTTCCCGACCGGCCTCGAGCCGGCTGCCGTCGCGCAGCGCATCGTCGCGGCGATCGCCGGAGACGAGAAGGATCTGCCGTCGACGGCGTTCAGCGAGGTGCCCGCGGCGACCAGCCAGATGGTGAAGGCCGAGGAGGCGACGACGCCGACGGGCGCCCACCCGGCCGTCGCGATGGCCGCGCAGATGCCGCTCGAGACGGCGGAGTCGGCGCCGGCCGCGGGCTCGGCTGCAGACGGCGGGTCTGCGCCTGGCGGTGGTTCTGCGGCTGACGGTGGTGCTGCGCCAGACGGCGGCCACCACGCCTGACGAGTCACGACGGCGCCGGCCGCGCCTCGCGCCGGTACGCGGCGATAGGCTGGGGCAGACATGATCGACCTGGACTTTTCTGAGCGCATCGGCGCCGCCCGCAGCACCTTCGCCGACATTCGTGCCGTCGTCGACGTCGACCGACTGCAGTCGGAGATCGCCGCGCTGAGCGAGCAGGCCTCCGCCCCCGACCTGTGGGACGACACGACTCACGCGCAGAAGGTCACGAGCGATCTCAGCCACCGCCAGACCGAGCTCGAGCGCATCGAGGCCCTGCAGCAGCGACTCGACGACCTCGACGTGCTCATCGAGATGGCGAAGGAGGCCGACGACGAGGACGCCGCGGCCGAGTGCGCCGCCGAGCTCACGGCGATCGAGAAGACCCTCGGCGAGATGGAGGTGCGCACCCTCCTCGACGGCGAGTACGACGCGCGCCCCGCGGTCGTCACGATCCGCGCCGGAGCGGGAGGGGTCGACGCCGCCGACTTCGCCGACATGCTCCTGCGCATGTACCTGCGCTGGGCCGAGCAGCACGACTACTCCACGACCGTCATGGACATCTCCTACGCGGAGGAGGCGGGCATCAAGTCCGCGACCTTCGAGGTGGATGCGCCCCACGCCTTCGGCACCCTGAGCGTCGAGGCGGGCACGCACCGCCTCGTGCGCATGTCGCCCTTCGGCGCCGCGGGCAAGCGCCAGACGAGCTTCGCCGCGGTCGAGGTCATTCCCCTGCTGGAGGAAAGTGCGGCGATCGAGGTGCCGGAGACGGACATCCGGGTCGATGTGTTCCGCTCGTCCGGGCCGGGCGGGCAGTCCGTCAACACGACCGACTCAGCGGTGCGCATCACCCACCTGCCGACCGGTCTCGTGGTCTCGATGCAGAACGAGAAGAGCCAGATCCAGAACCGCGCCGCGGCGATGCGCGTGCTGCAGTCGCGCCTGCTCATCCTCCAGAAGGAGCAGGAGGCTGCGACGAAGAAGGAGCTCGCCGGCACGATCACGGCGAGCTGGGGCGACCAGATGCGCTCCTACGTCCTCGCGCCGTACCAGATGGTCAAGGACCTGCGCACGGAGTACGAGGTCAACAATCCCTCGGCCGTCTTCGACGGAGACCTCGACGGCTTCATCGCCGCGGGCATCAAGTGGCGCAAGCGCGCTCCCGTGGTGTAAGCACCGGCTGAGAAAGGCAACGCGGCAGGGTGTCGCACCGCGGCGTCGCTGGGGCACCCGCATACTCTGATCGCGATGATTCGCTTCGAAGAGGTCACCAAGGTGTACCGCGGGACGGCTCGACCGGCGCTCAACGGCGTCAGCCTCGAGATTCTCAGCGGTGAGTTCGTGTTCCTCGTCGGCGCCTCCGGCTCGGGCAAGTCGACCTTCCTGCGCCTCGTGCTCAAGGAGGAGAAGCCGACGAGCGGGTCCATCCATGTGCTCGGGCAAGACCTCGGCGCGATCTCGAGCCGCAAGGTTCCGTACTTCCGCCGCAATCTCGGTGTCGTCTTCCAAGACTTCCGGCTGCTGCCCAACAAGACGGTCTTCGCCAACGTCGCCTTCACCCTGCAGGTCATCGGCAAGAGCAAGGGATTCATCCACGAGGCCGTGCCCGATGCCCTGCGCACGGTCGGCCTCGAGGGCAAGGAGGGGCGGTTTCCGCACGAGCTCTCCGGCGGAGAGCAGCAGCGCGTCGCCATCGCACGTGCGCTCGTCAACAAGCCCGCGATCATGCTCGCCGACGAGCCCACCGGCAACCTCGACCCGGCGACGAGCGCGGGCATCATGACCCTGCTCGAGCGCATCAACGCCAACGGCACGACCGTCATCATGGCGACGCACGACGCTGGCATCGTCGACCGCCTGCAACGTCGCGTCATCGAGGTCATCGGCGGCCGCATCGTGCGCGACGAGCGCGGCGGCGGGTACCAGACGCAGGCGAACCCCGTGCTGTCGCACGCGGGCCAGTCGCAGTCGGGCGTGTCGCAGGCGGGTGAGCCGCGATGAGGCTCGGTCTCGTCCTCAGCGAGGTCGGCCAGGGGCTGCGCCGCAACCTCTCCATGGTCGTCTCCGTCGTGCTCGTGACGTTCATCTCCCTCACCTTCGTGGGTGCCGCAATGCTGCTGCAGATGCAGATCACCGAGATGAAGTCGTACTGGTTCGACCGCGCTCAGGTCGCCGTGTACCTGTGCACGGAGTTCGCGACGATCGGCGGGTGCGAGCAGCAGGCCGCGACGCCCGAGCAGATCGCCCAGGTGGAGGCGCAGCTGGAGTCCGCGACACTCGCGCCGTTCATCGACACGTACTACTTCGAGACGCAGGAGGAGGCGTACGCGAACTTCCAGGACCAGTTCGCGGGCACCGCGGCCGCCGAGCTCGTCTCGCCCGAGTTCCTGCCTCCCGCCTTCTGGGTCGACCTCGTCGACGTCGACCAGAGCCAGATCCTCGTCGATGCGCTCGGCGGCCTCGCCGGCGTCGAGAGCATCGAGGATGAGCGGGCCTACCTCGACGGCGTCTTCGACGTGCTCAACGCCTCGAGCATCACGGCGGTCGGCATCGCGGCGCTCATGCTCGTCGCCGCCGTGCTGCTCATCGCCACGACGATCCGGCTCAGCGCGTTCTCGCGCCGCCGCGAGCTCGGCATCATGCGGCTCGTCGGCGCGTCCAACCGGTTCATCCAGACGCCGTTCATCCTCGAGGGCGTCGTCGCCGCGCTCATCGGCTCGGCCCTCGCGGGGGTCGCGATCATCGCGATCGTCGAGTTCTTCGTGCAGGGCTACCTGACGCAGGCGCTGCCTCTCACGTCCCTCGTGGGGCTCGATGAGGCGCTGCTCGTCGCACCCGTGCTGCTCGTGGCGGGGGCGCTGCTCGCCGCAGTGTCGGCGAACGTCGCGATCACGCGCTACCTGCGCGTCTGATCGAATCCGCATCGGCGCGGGTATGCTGGAGGGCTGCCGCGACACGCGCGGTGAGCATCCGCATCGGGCGTGAACGGGAGGTGAGCGACGTGCCGAAGGAGCAGGGCAGGAAGGTCGTCGCGACCAACCGCAAGGCGCGCCACGACTACACGATCGAGGACACCTACGAGGCCGGTCTCGTGCTGAGCGGTACCGAGGTCAAGTCGTTGCGCATGGGGCGGGCGAGCCTCGTGGACGGCTACGGCTTCATCGACGGGGGTGAGGCATGGCTCGACGCCGTGCACATTCCCGAGTACACGCAGGGCACGTGGACCAACCACCCGCCCCGCCGCAAGCGCAAGATGCTGCTGCACAAGGCCCAGATCATCAAGATCAGCCAGAAGACTCAGGAGGGCGGCTACACGCTCGTGCCGCTGAGCATCTACTTCAGCGACGGTCGCGCCAAGGTCGAACTCGCCGTGGCGAAGGGCAAGCGCGAGTACGACAAGCGTCACGCGCTGCGTGAGAAGCAGGACAAGCGCGAGGCCGAGCGCGCCATGCGACTGCGCAACATCCGCGGCGAGTAGCGCGCCTCTCTGGCGCCGCCTCCCAGTAGGGCGCGCGTAGCCTGGACCCTCGTGACGAACGATGCGCGCGCAGCAGAGCCAGAGATGGATGATCGCACCCGCTGGAGGGCCTTCGCCGTCGCCGTGTCGGTCGCCTCGCTCACGATCCTCGACCTGTCGAAGGTCAACGTGGGGGTGCCGGCGATCGAGGATGCCTTCGGCGCGGGCCCGACCGAGATCCAGATCATCATCGCCGGGTACATCCTCGCGTTCGGCGTCGTCCTCGTCCCAGCAGGCCGCTACGGCGATCAGCACTCGCGTCGCCGTATGTTCCTCTTCGGCCTCGTCGTCTTCCTCATCGCGAGCCTCCTGTGCGCGGTCGCGCCCACCGTGGAGGTGCTCGCGGGCTCGCGCATCCTGCAGGGCGTCGCCGCCGGTCTCCTCATGCCGCAGGTGCTCGGCCTCATCCAGCAGCTCTTCCAGGGGCCGGCGCGCGGGCGCGCCTTCGGCGTCTTCGGGGCCGTCATCGGGCTCTCGACGGCCTTCGGCCCGACCCTCGGCGGGCTCTTCGTCGACCTCGGCGGCGACGACCTCGGGTGGCGGCTCATCTTCTGGATGAACGTGCCGCTCGTCATCGGGCTCTTCCCGTTCGCCTACAAGCTCCTGCCGCGCACGCAGCCGGCGAGCAGCGGCTCGCGCGATCTCGACCTCGTCGGCACGGCCCTCCTCGGTGTCGCCGTGCTCAGCCTCATGCTGCCGTTCGTGCTCACGACCGGCGGCCCCGACGACGACCCCGCCCGGTGGGCATGGCTCGCCGTCTTCGCCCTCTCGGGCGCCGCCTTCGTGTGGTGGGAGCGGCGCTACGCGCGATCCGGCCGCTCGGCCATCGTCGATTTCGCCCTCTTCCGCGTGACGAGCTACCGCAACGGCACCCTCCTCGCTGTCGCGTACTTCGCTGCTATGCCGTCGATGTTCCTCACCCTGACCCTCTTCCTGCAGCTCGGGCAGGGTCTCGCCGCGGTCTTCGCGGGCATGGTGACGATCCCCTTCGCGCTCATGATGGCGCTCAGCTCGTTCTACTCGGGCCGCGTCGTCGAGCGCTACGGCCGCGGGCTCGTCGTCACGGGTCTCGCCATCGTCTTCGTCGGCTTCGGCCTCGTGCTCGTCTCCGCTCTCGTCCTGCCCGCCGCCGCCGTACCGTGGGCGGTCGCGATCGCCATGGGCATCGCGGGCACGGGCGGCGGCGCCGTCATCGCGCCGAACCAGACACTGGCCCTCGCTGACATTCCGGTCACGTCGGGCGGTGTCGCGGGCTCGATTCAGCAGGTCGGGCAGAGGGTCGGCACGGCTGTCGGCCTCGCGGCGGCGACCGCGGCGTTCTACGTGACGGTCTACGCCGAGACGGGAACCGAGACCGAGATCGTCGTCTACCAGGACGCCTATCTGCACGCGGCTCTCGTCATCCTCGGCTTCATCGCCATTGCGCTCGGGTTCGCCCTGGCCGACCTGCGCGCGCGGAGCGTGGGTGCCATGAACACGCTCGAGGACGCGCGCACGACCTAGCCGGCACAGGGCAGAGTCGACGCACCGGTCTGGCTCCTGCCCCGAGCATCCCGTATACTGAAGGGCTACGTCGGCAACGACGTTCGAGTGCGCTGGGTGACCGGCCGCACGTTCTCAACTCCACAGCGCGTGACAGCGACCCTCTCTCGGCACCCTCGGGTGCTCGGCAGTGACGCATGGGGATGATCGGTTTCGACATTGCCTGCGAGACGAAGAGAAGCGGGTCGAGGATGCAGAGTTATCTCGTTAACGATCTCTGTAACCAACAGGTGCCGATTCCAAGCGCACCGACTTCGCTCTCGCCGCCTAAGGCAGAGTAGATAGTCCGTCAGCCCGGGTACGTCTCCGCCCCGGTCGCTGGCGTCATTGAGGAGACTTGCTGCGTGCCTGCGTCTCAGGAGCACGTGGGACTTCAACTGAGGCTGGGCTCGTCGACCTAGGTGTCTGCGACAAAGGTCGGAGCCGAGTAGAACGCTTTCCGCAGACTACGCCCGTAGAAGACTTCGAATCACAGCAGTGGACGGGGGTTCAATTCCCCCCATCTCCACCACCGGCCGCTGTCACGCGCTGAGGATGCTCCGCTCGCGCCGCGCGATGTCAGACTGTGCGCATGCGCACCCTTCTCAACGTCATCTGGCTCGTGCTCTCCGGCTTCTGGCTGTTTCTCGGCTGGATGCTCGCAGCGGTCATCATGTTCGTGCTCATCGTGACGATCCCGTGGGGCATCGCCGCCGCTCGTATCGGCGTCTACTCGCTGTGGCCGTTCGGCAAGCGCGTGGTGGAGACGCCGACCTCGGGGTTCTGGGCCCTCATCGGCAACATCATCTGGGTCGTGCTGGCCGGCTGGTGGGTGGCGCTGAGCCACATCATCACGGCGATTCCGCTCGCGATCACGATCATCGGCATCCCTTTCGCGATCGCGAACATCAAGATGGTGCCCGTGGCGCTGCTGCCGCTCGGCAAGCGCATCGTCGACATCGGTTGACGCGTGCGCCGAGCCGGCCGGTGCCTCGCTGCGATCAGGGCAGCGGTGTGAAGAAGACCGTGCCGAGCTCGAGGGTGATGAGGAGGTCTTCGCTGCCGCAGATGTACTCGACGTTCTCGAGCGAGGCCGAGTCGTCGGTTCCGGTCGCCGGAAGCGGGGTGCGACCGTTGACTGGGTCCTCGATGTATCCCTCGATCTGGGAGCCGAGCTCGTACTCGATGAGTTCGAGCGTGCCGAGCGAGGAGTCGTGGGCCCAGATTCCTGAGTCGACGCCGTTGCGCTCGATCACGGCACTGCCCCCGTCGACCCTCGTCGTGACGGCCCAGTTGGTGTACGAGCTGCTGTACGTGCCGTCCTCGCTCAAATCAAGCACGAGCTCGCCCGTCACCGACTCGAGCGTGCCTCCCGACTGCTGGGCGAGTGGTGCGAGCATGAGCCGCCACGACTCGTTGTCGAGCAACCAGCTGGAGGCGAGGCAGTCGGCATCGCCTTGCGGTGCGTCGCCGCTGTCCTCCTCGGGTGCCTCCTCGCCCGCCTCGTCGACGACCGAGTCCTCAGGGCCGTCCGCAGGCTCGTCTTCGGAGCCGGGATCGGGCGGCGCGCAGGCGGCGAGAGCGGCGACGAGCACCGAGGCCAAGAGGATGCCCGGTGCTGGGCGATCGCGCCGTTTCATGGTCCACTCCGTTCGTCACGGTGCGTGACCGTCGCGAAGACCACGAACCCGAGCTTGCCCCAGGAAAATACCATGAGCGCTCGATCCCCGACAACCGTGTCGCCCGGCCGAGACGCAGGATCGCCACGGGATTTCTGTCAATAAAGATTTACACGATGTTGAGCATCCTTTACTGTCAGAGTGTCGAGAAAACCTGACATTCCCCCTCAGTGAAGGAGCGCCTCGTGGCGTATGAAGAAAAGGGAGCGTGGGTCGGCCTCATCGTCGGCATCATCACGTTCATCGTGTACCTCTCGGTGCTGCTCGCTCGCGCCGCGGGCGGTCCGCTCGAGCAGGCCCCCTACGTCGACGCATTGCTTCTCACCGGGATCGATGAGGTGAACATCGCCCGCGGTGTCCTCGAGCACGTAGCAGTTGGTGAAGGCGACGTTCGATTCGCCGAGGTCGGCCTGCTCGATCACCCACATGCCGTCGCCGATCGCGGAAATTGACCCGATTGTGATCGGAACCCTTGACATGGTTTACTCTTATCAGATTATGCTGGACGGGCCGCGACGATGTTGTCTCGGCATCCCCTACAACCAGGAGTTCGATGATGAATGACATGAGTCCGCGGCGATTGCGCCGCTTTACATCGACGGCGACGGTGGCTCTTGCCGCCTTAGTGTTGACGGCTTGCGGCCCCGCGGCGACCGAGGGACCTGAGCAAGACATCGATCCGAATGGGAGCCTCACGTTCGGCTACTTCGAACCGGCAACCAGTCTCGACCCGCATGAGGGCACCTCGTCCCAGGACCTGCCCTGGCTGCTCCCTGTGTACGCGAGCGTCTTGAGCTACAACGATGACGGCTCGGTGGCGCCCGGGCTCGCCGAGACGTGGGAGCTCACGGAGGATGCGTTGACTCTCACGTTGCGCGAAGGGTTGACATTCCACGACGGCACGACGTTGGACGCTGACGCTGTCGTTGCCAACCTGGAACGAGCCATGAACCTCGAGACCTCGAGCGTGAAGGGCGACCTGTCCACCGTGAGTGCGGTGGAGGCAACCGATGACCGAACTGTGGCGATCGAGCTGTCGGCGCCCGACGCTGCGTTGCCGGCGAAGCTCGCGGATCGTAGCGGCATGATCATCTCCCCGACGGCGTTCGACGACGGCACAAACCTCGCCATCGAGCCTGTCGGCGCGGGGCCGTGGAAGTCCGTCGATTACGCACCCGGAGACCACCTCACGGTCGAGCGGTTCGATGACTACTACGACCCCGACTCGGTGCTCCTTGCCTCGCTCACGATCCGGTTGATCGACGACGACGACACCCGCCTTAACGCGATCCGCGCGGGCGAGGTCGATGTCGCGCAGATCTCTGCCGCACAGGTCCAGCTCGCATCCGCGGACTCGAGTCTCGAAGTGCGCACCGACCCGGCGTTGGCGATCGACCACCTCGGGTTGAACATTTCAATCCCGCCCTTCGACGATCCGCGTGTCCGCGAGGCGATCAACTACGCGATCGATCGCGAGGCACTTCTCGAGGGCATCTACCGCGGCACCGGCATCATTGCGTGGCAGCCCTTCCCGCCGGGATACTTCGCCAACGATCCTGAACTCGAGGAGATGTACCCCTACGACCCGGACAAGGCTCGTGAGCTGCTGGCTGAGGCAGGCTATCCCGACGGCTTCTCATTCGACTTTCAGACGAACTCGCAGCCCTTCCGTGTTCAGGCAACTCAGGCGGTCGCCGGAATGCTCGCCGAGGTCGGAATTGAGACCAACATCATCACCATGGAGGGTCCGGCGCTACTCGACGCGTTCTACTACCAGAACGCCGTTGCCGCCTACGTCACACCGTGGGGAGGTCGCGCCGACCCGTCGCAGACGCTAGACAACCTGTTCGGGCCGTCCGGTCTCAACAATCCTTCGAAGATCACTGATCCGGAACTGGCCGACTTGCTCGACCAGGCGCGAGCTAGTGGCGACCAGGATGAGCGCGGGCAACTGTTCCGCGAGGCGTCGGAACTGATCATGAAGGATTCTCGGATGATCCCGCTGATGTTCCCCGGCGTGACCACGGTCATCAGGGACAACGTCGTCGGATACTCGACGGACTTGACCGGCAAGGCCAACTTCCTGAACGTAGGAGTGCTCGCCGCCGAGTGATCTGATCAACGGCGCCGGCCGAGAACCACAGACTCTCCAGTGGAACATGGCCGTCCCATCGAGGGGGCGGTGGAATCGAGGAAACCGCAATGACGCGTAATACCGAAGGACTCTTCCGATCGGCAAGGTCATGCTGAGTTTCATCATCCGCCGCCTCCTCGCACTCATCCCGCAAATGCTCATTGCTGCACTCGTCGTCTTCGTGCTCACCTCGCTGCTCCCGGGTGACGCCGCGATCGCACGAGCGGGAGGCGAGTCGGCGACACCAGAGCTGATCGCCCAGTACCGCGAGCAGCTCGGGCTCGACAAACCCCTCGTGACACGGTTCTTCGACTTCGTCGTCAATGCCGCGACGGGCAACCTCGGGATTTCGTTCAGCACGAACGAACCGGTCACCGACATCCTGATGCGCAAGGTGCCCGTCACCCTCAGTCTCGTCCTGCTCAGCTTCCTTGTCGCGCTTCTCATCGCGCTTCCCCTCGGTATCGTCGCGGCACTGCACCCCAACGGTGTGGCTGACCGCGTTTCCCTCGCCATCGCGACGTCGGGTATAGCCATCCCCAACTTCTGGTTCGCCATCTTGTTGGTGCTCTTGTTTAGCCTGACGCTAGGATGGTTGCCCGCCACAGGCTATGTTTCGATCACTGAAAATCCTGGGCAGTGGTTCCTTCATTTGCTGCTGCCCGCCATCACCTTGGGCCACGCACTGGCGGCAGAGTTGACCCGCCAGTTGCGGGCGTCGCTCGGTGACCATCTTCGTCGCGATTACGTGCGCACCATGCGCTCGGTTGGCCTGTCCGAAGTGAGCGTCGTCGGGAAGCACGCGCTGCGATCAGCGCTCGGTCCGGCAGTGACCACACTCGGGCTGCAGGTGCCGATCGCCATAGGTTCCGCAGTCGTGGTGGAAGCCGTCTTCGACCTACCGGGTATCGGCAGCCAGATGGTACAGGCCGTTTTCTCGCGTGACATTCAGGTTCTGCAGGGCGTGATTCTCTTCACCGTGCTGCTCGTGGTGGTGGCGAGCTTCTTGACCGATCTCGCCTATGCGTTGATCAACCCGAAGGTGAGAGTCCAATGACCCCCCCATCCCCGGCCACTGCGGTCATTCCCGTGGAGTCCTCTCGGCGTCGTCGAGGTCTCGCTCGCCGCATCATCGCGCGGCCCGCGGGATTGGCGAGCATCATCTTCCTCGTAGTTCTCGCGGTGATCTCGCTGCTGGGCCCATGGATCACGCCCTTCGATCCGAACCAGAACGACCTGCGCGGCGTCCTCCAGGCGCCGAACTTCGAGCACGTGCTCGGAACCGATGACTTGGGACGGGACGTGTTTTCACGGCTTCTCGTCGCCGGGCGGGTGTCGCTCTCAGCGACGTTCCAAGCGGTCGGGATCGGTTTAGTCTTCGGCGTGCTGCCGGGTGTCCTAGCGGGTTACCTCGGCGGCTGGTTCGACACGATCGTGACGCGCATCGCGGACGTGCTGCTGAGCTTCCCATCGCTCTTCCTCGCACTCGCCATCGTCGCCATCCTCGGCCCAGGTCTGGGTAATGCGATGCTCGCCGTCGGTATCGCTTATGCGCCTAGATTCCTGCGAATTGTGCGCGGGCAGATCCTCTTCGTTCGTAGCGAGACGTTTGTCGAAGCCGCCATATCGACCGGAATTCCGAGACATCGCGTCATCTGGGCGCACATGCTCCCCAACGCCTGGCCGGCTCTCATCATCCAGATCTCCTTCATGCTCGGTCTCACTCTCATCATCGAGTCCAGCCTGAGCTATCTGGGTCTCGGCGTTCAGCCACCAGACGCGAGCTGGGGGTCGATGATCGGCGGTAGCAAGGCGTACATCGAGATTGCACCGTGGCTCGTGCTCGCGCCGGGACTCGTGATCTTCTTCACGTCTCTGGCGTTCAACACGCTCGGTGACGTGCTCCGTGATGAGGTAACAGGAGGTCGAGAAGGATGACGACGATGGAACGCACGGACGCGGCGACGAAAACCGGCGCGGCACCGCTACTGAGTGTCGAGGGATTCTCGCTCGACATCGCTCCTGGGCGTGAGTATCTACCGGTGCTCGACGACATCAGCCTGACGGTCGGTGCAGGAGAGGTCGTTGGACTGGTCGGCGAGTCGGGTTCGGGCAAATCGACGTTGGCGATGTCGCTCATCGGTCTCGTGCCGAAGCGCATCTCGCGTCAGCGCGGAGGTCGGATCTTGTTCAACGGGGTCGACGTCACCGCCCTGCCCGAGCGCGATCTGCGCGCGATCCGGGGCAGCCAGGTGGGGATGATCTTCCAGGAGCCGATGACGGCACTTGATCCCGCATACCGCGTCGGCGATCAAGTCGCTGAGGTTATCCGTCGGCACAACGGTGTCAGTCGGGCCGAGGCTCGCGCTCAGGTGATCGAGGACTTCCGCCTTGTCGAGATATCCGATCCCGAACGACGCGCCGATGCCTATCCGCATGAGCTTTCCGGAGGTCTGCGACAAAGAGTGTGCATCGCGATGGCAATCGCCTGCCGACCGAGTCTGCTCATCGCCGATGAGCCCACGACGGCACTCGACGTCACGACGCAGGCGCAGATCCTTGATCTGCTCCGACGGTTGCGTGCCGAAATGGACATGTCGATCGTGCTCATCAGCCACGATCTTGCGGTTATCGCTGAATTCTGCGATCGGGTAATGGTCATGTATGCCGGGCAGATCGTCGAGCAGGCCCCCATAGACCCCTTCTTCGTCCGCCCGCGGCACCCCTACTCGTCGGCGCTTCTGCAGTCGCTACCGGAGAACCAGCCGCCACTTCAGCAGCTCTCAGTGCTTCGCGGATCTCCGCCAGCCCTCGGTCATGTCGCGTCGGGTTGTCGTTTCGCGGCCCGTTGTGATTTTGTTCAGCACGGACGGTGTGATGTGGAGCCGATACCTCTGCGTGGGCTCGACGGCGGTGCGGTGCGATGTGTTCGCGCTGAGGAGCTCGCTTTGCCGGGAGTAGGAGAATGACGGCCACGCAATCGTCCGCCGGCTCGGACGAGTTGGGCCCCGTAGTGCTCGAGGGTCTCAATCTCGTGAAGGACTTCGCCGGACGTTCTTCACTGTTCCGCCGCAGCCGCAGCCAGGTGCGTGCGGTCGACGAGGTGACCCTGAGCCTCCACGCGGGCCGCACCCTCGGATTGGTGGGTGAATCGGGTTCGGGCAAGTCGACGGTGGGTCGGTTGCTCCTGCGACTGGTGGGCACCACGAGTGGCGAGGTGCTGCTGGACGGTTCGGACGTGACGGCGATGCGTGGCAAGGCTTTGAGTCGTGCTCGCCGGTCCATGCAGATGGTGTTCCAGGACCCTTACTCCTCGCTCAACCCGACAATGCGCATCGGTGACATCATCGGCGAGCCGGTCGCGTTCCACCGGAAGCTGAAGGGCGACGACCTGGATGCCGAGGTCGAACGGCTCCTGGTCAGCGTCGGTCTGTCGGCTACGCACGCTCGGCGGTTCCCTGACGAGCTGTCCGGGGGCCAGCGCCAGCGCGTGGCCATCGCACGCGCTCTGGCGCCGAACCCGAAGATCCTTGTCTGCGACGAGGCCGTGAGTGCCCTTGACATTTCGATTCAGTCGCAGATCCTCAACCTGCTGCTTGAGCTGCAACAGGAGTTCGGTGTCACCATCCTGTTCATCTCGCACGACTTGTCGGTCGTGCGACATGTGAGTCGCGACATCGCCGTGATGTATCTCGGTCAGATCGTCGAGTTCGGGCCAGCAGATCGCGTCGTCGACAGCCCCGCACATCCGTACACAGCCGCTTTGCTCTCAGCCGTCCCGGAGGCGAAGCCTTCGCACGGTCGTGCCCGGGCGAAGGTGTTGCTGCAGGGCGATCCCCCCAGCCCGTCCCAGCGACCGGCGGGGTGTCCGTTCGTGTCTCGTTGCCCAGCTGCCTTCGAACCGTGCCACGTCATCCGGCCGGAGCACACCCCCGTCGACGGAGGTGGCACGGTCGCGTGTCACCTCCAGACGAGCGGACCCAAGCTTGCGGGCCGACCGGTCCCGTTGGAACTGATGCGCACTGCGCCTCGCGAGGCGCCAACGGAGAGCGCCTAGCAGTGTACTAGGCAATCCTTATTTTGTAGTATATTATAATAAGATATAATCGCCTCGAAGGAGAAGATATGACATCCGTGAAGACACTGGCCGTCGTCGGCTCGGGCACGATGGGACACGGTATTGGACAACTCGCCGCCATGCAGGCCATTGACGTGCGCGTGTTCGACGTCGATTCCGCGGCCTTGGACCGGGCACGTTCGGGAGTCCGCACGAGTCTTGACCGTTTCGTCAAGAAGGGCTCGATTAGCCAGGAGCAATCCGACAATATTCTCGGCCGGATGTCATTCGTCAACGACCTCGACAAGGCGGTCTCGGGCGCGGATGTCGTCGTGGAGGCCGTTCCTGAAGTGCTCGAGCTCAAGCAGAAGGTGTTCGCCGATCTCGACAGTCGAGCCGACGAGTCGACGCTTCTCGCCACGAATACCAGCCAGCTCAGCATCACAGCCATCGCCTCGGTGACCAGCCACCCTGAGCGGGTGGTCGGGATGCACTTCTTCAATCCACCTGTGATGATGCGCCTCGTCGAGATCATTCGCGGCACGCTCACGTCGGACGAGATGCTCGATCGCACGGTCGCGCTCGCTGAGCAGCTCGGCAAGGAGAGTGTCGTCTGCCAGCGTGATGCGCCAGGTTTCATCACCACCCGAGCGATCATGGCGTTGCGGCTGGAGTGCATTCGGATCTATGAGGAGGGTATCGCCTCGATGGAGGACCTCGACAAGGCCATGCGTTTGGCCTTCAATCACCCGATGGGTCAGTTCGAGCTCAACGATTACAACGGCCTCGACATCGCACTCCAGGGCTCGCGAAATTTGCGCGAGGCCTATGGCGAGCGTTTCGCGCCGCCGCCCAGCCTCGTTTCCCGAGTTGCGGCTGGCCGACTCGGTCGGAAGACCGGCGGCGGCTGGTACGACTACCCCACCGACTGAGCAAAGACCCCGAGACAACACCGATCCGAAGGAGAATCACGTCATGGTTGCCACATCTGAATTCACCGACATCATCTACGAGAAAGCTGACCACGTCGCCCGGATTACGATCAACCGGCCCAAGTCCCTCAACGCCTACACCAACCACACCATGCGCGAGCTGGTGCTCGCTATCCAGGACGCGTCGTTCGACGGTGAGGTAGGCGTGGTCGTGATCACCGGGGCCGGTGACCGCGCGTTCTGCGCGGGCGGCGACGTCAAGTGGGAGGACGAGGGCGGCCTCGAAGCCACGTATGACTACTTCCCTGACATCCACAACGCCATCCGATGCTGCCTCAAGCCTGTGATCGCGCGAGTGAACGGCTACTCGATCGGCGGCGGCAACCACATGGCATATGCGTGCGACCTCACGATCGCCGCCGATCACGCCATCTTCGGTCAGAACGGTCCGTCGGTCGGCAGTCCAGCCGACGGCTTCACGGTCGCTCGCCTGTCGACCATCATTGGGCACAAGCGCGCTCGAGAGATGTGGTTCCTCAACCGCAAGTACACCGCCGCGCAAATGCTCGATTGGGGCCTCGTCAACGCGGTCGTGCCGTATGACAAGCTCGACGAAGAAGTCGACCAGTGGTGCCAGGAAATCCTGGCGAAGAGCCCCACGTGCTTGCGCGTGAACAAGGCGTCGTTTGAGGGTGCACTGGACAACCTGCGCAATCCCACCTTCTCTGTGCAGCGCATGCTCGCGCCGAACTACCTCGGTTCCGAGGAGCAGATGGAGGGCACAAAGGCATTCCTTGAGAAGCGCAAGCCCGACTTCAACAAGTTCCGGCGCGACGTCCCCGAGCTCTACACGAGCGCGAGCTAGCGTGTCCGTCCGAGTAGAGTCAGAGGGCTTTGTCCGGATCATCACCATCGATCGCCCTGAGGCCCGCAACGCGATCAACCGGGAGACGAGGGCAGGTCTCGAGGAGGCATTCACCGGATTCGCCTCGGACGACGGCGCGCGAGTCGCGGTGCTGACCGGGGCGGGAGACAGAGCGTTCAGCGCCGGTGCAGACCTCAAAGAGATGGATCCAGCGGAGCGCGCCGACCCCGCATACACAGCGCCACCATTCGGTTTCATCACCCGGGACTTCTATACGGACAAGCCCATCGTCGCCGCTGTGAACGGCGCGGCGTATGGCGGTGGGCTGGAGATGGTCCTTGCGTGCGATCTGCGTATCGCGGCCGACAACTCCCAGCTCGGGTTGACGGAGGCGAAGTGGGGGTTGCTGCCCGGAGGTGGGGGGACCCAGCGTCTGGCTCGCGAGATTCCTCGTGCAATCGCGCTGGAAATGCTCATGACGGGCGTGCCGATCTCGGCCGCGCGAGCCTACGAGCTCGGTCTGGTCAACGCAGTTGTACCGTCGGCGGATCTCATGTCGCGCGCCCTGCAGCTCGCCGAGGCGATCGCGGCCAATGGCCCGCTCGCGGTTCGAGCGGCGAAGAAGGCGGTCGACGAGGGAGCTGGCCTGCCGCTCGACGAAGCTCTCGCTCTTGAGCAGAAACTGAGCAAGAAACTGTTCGCGACGTCCGACGCAGCGGAGGGGCCGCGAGCCTTCGCCGAGAAGCGTCCGCCGCGGTTCGAAGCAAGGTGATCCGATGACTAGCAATGTAGGGGAGCTCTTCCAGCTCCCGGCCGAACTCGAAGAATTCCGATCGTCTGCGCGCTCGTTCGCGGAGCGGGAGGTCGCACCGCTCGTAGACGAGGCGGAGCGCACCTCCACCTTCCCGCTCGAGTTGTTCACGAAGGCCGGGTCCGCCGGCCTCCTGGGGTTACAGTTCGAGGAGCGCTGGGGCGGTTCCGATGCCGGTCTGCTTCCGGACATGATCTTCCGCGAGGAGGTCTCGCGAGTGTGTGCCGGAATCGCCGCTGGACTCGGCATTCAGGGCCAGATTGGCACCGCCTATCTCGCGCGATTCGGATCCGACGAGCAGAAAGAGCGATGGTTGCGTCCGGCGATTGCGGGCGAACTCATCACGGCCTGGGGCCTGACCGAGCCGGACGCGGGTTCGGATGTGCGCGCCATCCGCACGACGGTTGAGGTCGCCGGGTCTAGTGCTGTGTTGCGCGGACGCAAGACCTTCATCACCAATGGGCCGATCGCAGGAGCCGTCGGCGTCGTCGCGAAGCAGGACAATGGCAAGTTCGCGGTGTACATGGTCGAGGCCGGCGACGAGGGCTACGCCGTCGAGCGCACGCTTGAGAAGCTGGGTTGCCGTTCCTCGCAAGTCGGCGAGCTCGTCTTCGATGACGTGCGCCTAGACGAATCGCGGCGCATCTCACCGGCCGAGGGTTCCGAGATTGAGGAGATCCTCGATGTGCTTATCCGCGGACGCATCCTGATCTCCGCCGCGTCGCTCGGCGTCGCCACCGCTGCGTTCGACCTCGGTCTGGCGTATGCCAAGGAGCGCACCGCCTTCGGCCGCAAGATCGGCGGGTTCCAAGAGATTTCGATGAAGTTCGCCGAGGCGGACGCTCGCATCGCTGCTGCCCGGCTCCTCACCTATCGCGCGGCCGTGCTGTGCGACTCTCGATCCGAAGTTCCCGTCCGGGAGGTCGCGCACGCGAAGCTCATGGCGAGCGAGACGGCTCTCTGGGTCGTCGACCAGATGATGCGAGTGTTCGGCGGTATGGGTTTCATGCGCGAAGCCCCCATCGAGAGGTTGTACCGCGACGTCCGGTATTTCCAGATCGTCGAAGGCACCACGGAGATCCAGCATAGAATTCTCGCGAAGGCGCTCGGACTATGACCGAGGGAAGCATTGCGGAGCTCCTTGTCGAACGCGAAGGCGCTGTCGGCATTCTGACCCTCAACCGTCCCCATGCCCACAACAGCCTGAACTCCACGCTCATCGCGACGCTCGGCGAGGCACTCTCCGAGTTCCGAGAAGACCCCGCGATCGCGGTAATCGTCATCACGGGTGCCGGTGATAAGTCATTCTGCTCGGGGATGGACCTCCGTGGCGCGCCCGACGTCACGGCGCTCGAGGACCAGTTCAGCCCGCCCCCGCAGCACCTGTCGCGGGGTATGGAGGTGTGGAAGCCTCTGATCGCGGCGGTCAACGGCTACGCGCTTGGCGCCGGATTCGAACTTGCCCTCTCGTGTGATCTGCGGTATGCCTCATCAACAGCGACTTTCGGACTTCCGGAGGTACGCATCGGGTCGATGCCGGGGGCCGGCGGGACCCAGCGCATCATCCGGCAGGCACCGCACGCGCTCGCGATGGAACTCCTGCTCACAGGTGATCGCTGGGACGCACAGCGAATTCGCGACGCCGGACTCATCAATGGAGTGGTCCCTCCAGAGGAGCTACGTGGCACCGTGCTGGAGATCGCGCACCGTATCGGCGACAACGCTCCCCTCGCCATCCAGGCCGTCAAGCAGGCCGTCGCTCGCGGTCGCCACCTGCCTCTCGCCGAGGGGTTGATCCTCGAGCGCACCTTGTTCAACCTGATCCGCGACACGGAAGACAGGGCGGAGGGCCGCGCAGCCTTCGCCGAGAAGCGGCCTCCCGTGTTCCGCGGTCGATGATTAGCCGTTCGACAAAGGAGACAGAGATGGACAGCACAGCACACCGTGGTCTCAGCGGACGCGGCGCGATCGTCGGGGTGGGACGCACCCGGATGGGCAAGATGCCGGGATCGACGGCGCTCGGGCTCGGTCTTGAGGCCCTCAAGCTAGCGATCGACGACGCTGGGATCGACAAGTCGGAGATTGACGGAATTCTCACCCACCCCGGCACCACCTCTCGCGAAGGTGCTAATCACTATCTGCGCCTCGCCGAGGCGGCTGGCATCGATCCGCGCTACGCGGGGTCGAAGTCGATGGGAGGCGCGACCGCCGGAGCCCTCGTGCAGGAAGCGATCATGGCCATCGACGCCGGGCTTGCGACGACGGTTGCCTGCGTCTTCGGCGACGCGGCGCTGACCGGCGGGCAGAGGTTTAACTCTCCCAACGGTGACCCGGGGTTGAGCTGGGGAATTTGGGGCATGTTCGGCCCCCAGGCCAACAGCGCGCTCGGCGCGCGCCGCCACATGTCCTTGTACGGGACGACAAGCGAGCAGCTTGGTGCCGTCTCGGTGACTTTCCGTGAGCACGCTCAGAACAACCCGGACGCAGTAATGCACGGCAAGCCGATAACCCTCGAGGACCATCAGGCGTCGCGCTGGGTCGTCGAACCCTTCCATCTGCTCGACTGCTGCCTCATTTCTGACGGCGGCGTGGCGATCATCGTCAGCTCGGCGGAGCGAGCGCGAGATCTCGCGAAGCCACCCGTGCGCATTGCTGGAATGGGGCAGGGGTACACCGCTCGCAAGAGCGAAGCCGACGACTGGTGGTACCTGCCTCATCAGAAGGCTGTACTCGACGAGGCGTGGGCAACCTCGGGTCTCGGCCCGGGAGACATCGATGTCGCGGAGCTGTACGACAACTTCACGTTCTCTGTTCTGCTCTGGCTCGAGCACGGCGGATTCGTGAAGCGCGGCGAGAGCGGTGCCTTTGTGGCCGACGGCAACCTGAAGATGGGTTCCACGCTCCCCACTAATACCCACGGGGGCAGTCTCTCCGACGCGTACATGCAGGGTTGGACGCACATCGTCGAAGGCGTGCGACAAATCCGAGGCGAAGCCGGTCCTCGACAGGTGCCGGATGCCGAGACCTGCCTAGTCACGGGCCGTGGCATGGCCCTCAACACTGCGACTGCATTGGTGCTGACAAAATGACGTATGACAAACCCCTTCCGGTTCCCACCGATGGCAGCGGTCCGTTCTGGGAAGCCTGCAAGCGGCACGAACTCACGATCCAGGAGTGCACGGCGTGCGGTCATCGACGCTGGCCTATCGGCCCAGTGTGCACAAACTGCCTGTCGCCCGAGCACGTTTGGGTGGTGCTACCGGGCACGGGCGAGGTGTTGTCCTGGATCGTCTACCACCAGTCGTTCAATCAGGCATGGACTCCGGACCTTCCGTACAACGTCGCTCTTATCCGCGTCGATGGCGCGCACACCATGATCTCGAACGTGGTCAAGGCCGATCTAGACGCGATCGAGATCGGGCAACGGGTCGAAGTCGTCTTTGACGACGTCACCGCAGAGTTTGCAATCCCGAAGTTCCGCCCAGTGGCCTGAGGTATCCTGATGTCCAGGTCAGCCCTCGCCCCCGAGCTCGATCGACCGGGGTGCATCGAGCACATCTCGGAATGCGTCAACATGGCGCACCATACGGCGAACTGCGGCTTCGGGGTCGCGGGCCTGCATGGCGTCGAGGATGCGCCGGTGGGCGCGGAGAGTCGCTGCTGTCTCGGTGCCAAACTCCAGGAAGGCGCGGCTGTAGATCAGCTGCTGAGTCGTCGCCGTGAGCGCGGAGACTACGCCGTTGTGGGTGGATTCGGCGACGAGCACATGGAAGCGCGCGGCCTCCTCAGCGACGATCTCGCTCGAGCCGAGGTGCTTCTCGGCCCGCTCGATCGATGCTCGTATGCGCTCGAAGTCGCTCTCGGTCGCGCGGGTGGTGGCGAGACGCACCGCGAGCGGCTCCATGAGCGAGCGCGCCTCAAGGAGCTGTTCGGTGGTTGTCTGCTCAACTGCCAGGATGACATCGAGGATCGTCGCGAGCCGTTCGATCTTCGGGCTCGTCACATAGGCGCCTCCGTGGCGACCCGCGCGCATCTGAATGAAACCGTCGGCTTCGAGAAGCATGAGCGCCTCGCGCACTGTCGCCCGACTGACTCCGAGCTGCTCGATGAGTTCGCGCTCTGGGGGGAGGCGATCGCCGAGGGCGAGAGCACCACTGCGGATTTCGCCGCGGATCTGCGCCGCGATGATCTCGGCAAGCTTTCCTTGCTTGATCTTGTCGAAGACTACTTCAGGCATTACTGGAACCTATCGGATCGCGCCGCTACGAGGCCGCGCGACGGTTAAGTGAGACACCGACCGGATTCAATTGTGATCCGATAACTACGCTAATCTTATCCTATTTGCTTTCGGAAGTGAGGCCTCGATGGTGATTGCTGATCACATTGATCCCCCTTTGTCGGGTGTGCGCGTGCTCGCCTTGGAGAACTTTGTCGCGGGCCCGACGGCGAGCATGTTGCTCGCCGACTGGGGTGCCGAGGTGCTTAAACTCGAACCCGCGGGGGGAGACAGTTACCGAGGCTTCCCCCCGGTCGAACGATCCGACGCCGGCGAGTCGAGTGTCTGGTTCGCGCGACTCAATCGCGGCAAGAAGAGCGCCGTGCTGGACATTGGCAAGGAGGAGGGTCGCGCCCGGTTCCTCGAGCTGATCGGAGCCGTGGATGTGGTCGTGCAGAATCTCCGACCGGGAACCCTCGGTCGACTCGGGCTGGGATATGAGCGCTTGAGCGAGATCAATCCGCGGATTATCCTCATCTCCATTTCTGGATTCGGGCAGCCTGACGTTCTTCCGGGCCCCTACACCTCGATGCCCGCGTTCGATCTCATCGGGCAGGCCATGTCGGGGATTGCCTTCACCTCCGGTCAGGACGGTGATCCCCCTGCCCCGGTGGGCTTCCCGCTCATCGACACCGCGGCCGGCGACTGGGCCGCGACCGCGACGCTTCTCGCCCTTTTCCAGCGCGAACGCACCGGCGTCGGTCAGCACGTCGACGTCTCGATGTTCGATGTGGGCCTGCATCTCAATGAGTACGCGATCGGAGCGTTTGGCTGGACGGGCAAAACGCCCGTTCGCGGCCGACTCGCCAGCTCGGCCCCGTTTGAACTCCTGCAAGCGCGGGACGGGTACGTCGCCGTCGCCGTCTCGGGCGAGCCGATTTTCGCCCGGTTCTGCGAGGTCATTGGCCGACCCGATCTGATCGGAGACGCTCGACTGGCTAACGGCACTCTGCGGTCGCAGGCGATGGACGAGCTCCTCCTTCCGATCATCGAGGAGTGGATGTCCATACGTGACGTCGAAGAGGTGCTCGCCGTGCTCGGCGCAGCCGGAGTCCCGAGCTCGCGTGTCCAGACCGTCGAAGATCTGTTCTCGGACCCGCATGTGGCGGCTCGGAGGATGATCATCGACGTGCCGGACCCGGTGCTCGGTCGCGTGCGCGTGGCGGGAAACCCTCTCACGTCCACCGCGATACCACCGCTCGCCCCCACAGCAGCACCACAGCTCGGCGCCGACAACGACGTCATAGATGAGTGGCTCCGCGACGCAGAGCCGAGACGCAACCAGAGGGGACAGAGCGCATGACCAATCTCACAGAAGAGCTCGAGGCCATTCAGCAGGTGGCGCGGGATTTCACCCGCCGGTCGCTCATGCCGTTGGAGAGTTCCGTGATCCAGCGTGAGAGCACTCGGGGGCTCGACCCGATTCCGGTCATCGACCCGGCGGACGAGGAACGACTCACCCGGGAAGTTCGCGAGCTCGGACTGTGGGGCATCGAAGTGCCCGAGGAGCTCGGCGGTGCTGGGCTCGGTCTGCTCGCGAAGGCTGTGGCCGTCGAGGAGATCAATTACTCCATCACGCCGTATCGACTTCCGCCTGAGAGTCCCAATATCTCCTACCTCGACGCGGTTGCGACGCCCGCTCAGCGCGAGCTCTACCTCGACCCGCTGTGTCGCGGCGACAAGTCCTCGGCGCTCGCACTCACCGAGCCTGAGGCAGGTGCCGATGCCGGGGGTATCCAGACCTCGGCCGTCCCCGACGGTGATGGTTGGAAGATCAACGGCAGCAAGCTGTGGATCTCTTGGGCCGACGCGGTCGACTTCTTCATTGTCATTGCCGTGACCGACCCTGAGAAGCGCAACCGGGGCGGGATGACTGCGTTTCTCGTCGACCGGGACGCCGAAGGACTCGAGATTTCGAAACCGATCCCCACCATGGGGGAGCAGCGGCCGTTCGCCCTGTTCTTCGACGACGTGCGCGTTTCCGCTGATGCCGTGCTCGGTGAGGTCGGTGAGGCGTTTCCGCCTCTGACAAACCGGCTCGGTGTGCGTCGGGTCGAGATCGGAGCCCGCTGCGTCGGGCAGGCCCAGCGCATGATTGACATGATGTGTAGCTACAGCGAGGAGCGGCACACATTCGGCGCACCGCTCTCGGAGCGCCAAGCCATCCAGTTCATGATCGCCGATTCGGTGATGGAGGTGCACGCCGCGCGGCTCATGGTGAGAGACGCGGCCGCACGGCTCGACACCGGCCAGCGCGACATCCGTCTCGAAGCGAGCATCGTCAAGGTGCAGGCGACCGAGATGCTGAGCCGGGTCGTCGATCGCGCTCTGCAGGTGCATGGGGCGATGGGCTACTCGAAGGAGCTCCCGATCGAGTTCGTCTACCGCAACAGCAGGGTGCTACGCATCCTCGAGGGTCCGTCCGAAATCCATCGCGGCCAGATCGCACGACTCTCAATCAAGCGGCGGAACCGGGCATGACCGCGGCACTTGCCCACCTTCGAGTGGTGGAGATCGGCGATGACAGTGGTGCCTACGCGGGTCGCCTCCTCGCCGGGCTGGGAGCCGAAGTGGTGCGTGCGCGCGTCCCCCAATCGGCGGCGCCCGACTCGTGGAGCGTGGATCCTGATCCGGTCGTGCAAGACTTCCTACACCGGGGCAAGGCCGAGGTGATGCTTCCGGCTGAGGAGTCCAACCGATCGGCCGCGATCGCCGAGCTCTTGCGCGGCGCTGACATCACGATCGAGTCCGGCTCGACGGATGTGCTCGCGACGCTCGGCCTCGACCTCGACCATCCGGCACTGGCCGACCCGGAGCTGATTCGCACGCGGATCAGCCCGTGGGGCATCCAGAGCGAACGAGCCGGGACACCCGCCACTGACCTGATCAGCAGCGCAGCTGGTGGCTTTCTGGCCCTCGGCGGATGGCCGGATCGTGCGCCGACGCGCGCATACGGCGATCAGAGTCTTCGGATGGCGAGCCTTTATGCAGCCGTCGGAGCATTGCTCGCCGTGCGGGCCCGCGCGATTTCGGGCTCGGGACAGCAGGTTGAGGTAAGCGTCCAGGAGTCGGTCGCCACGGCACTCGAGAACGCTCTGCAGTACAGCGATCTCGAAGGTGTGGTTCGGCGTCGGGTCGGCGCTGGCTATCAGGAGGCTGGCACGGGCGTGTACGCGTGTAGCGACGGATTCGTCTATGTCATGGTTGGACGACTGAGTACAGCCCAAGGGTGGGTGAATCTGCTGGACTGGCTCGACGAGGCTGGGGTGCCGGGCACTGCCGGCCTACGCACAACGGAGTGGACCGACCACGAGTATCGCAAGTCTGCAGCGGCTCAGGCTGAGTTCCGCAGAATCTTCGAGTCGTTCGCAGCAGACAGATCGAAGGCCGACCTGTACGTCGAGGCGCAGCGTCGCAACATCGCTGTGTGTCCCGTCAATAGTCCGCAGGACCTTCTCGCAAGCGAGCACCTGAACGCGCGCGACTTCTTCGTCACCGCCGATCGACGCCGGTCAGTCGGAGCGCCGTTTCGGCTCTCCGCGACGCCGTGGTCGTTGCCAGTCCCGACCAGAGTGCCGGCGTGAGCGCGATTGCGCCGCTGAACGGCATCCGCGTGCTCGACTTCACCTGGGTCGGGGCGGGACCGATCGGCACGAAATTGTTGGCTGAGTTCGGTGCCGACGTCATCAAGATCGAGTCGCGCAGGCGACCCGATCCGTTGCGAAGGACCGGACCGTTCGCTTCGGGCGATGATCCTCTCGAGCGCTCCGGCTACTTCGCTGACAGGAACGCCGGTAAACGGAGCATCGCGCTCGACATGACGCATCCCCGTGCGCGAGAGGTTGTCCTTCGCCTCACCGCTGCGACGGATGTCTGCGCGCAGAGTTTCCGTCCGGGAACGCTCGAGAAGTGGAACCTCGGCTATGAGGAGTTGATCGCGGTGCGACCCGATCTGATCTACCTTGCGATGCCCATGCAAGGGGAATGGGGACCGCACGCGACGTTCTCCGGGTTCGGGGCGACCCTCGTAGCGCTCTGCGGACTCCACGAACTGTGCGGCTACCCCGACCGGGAACCGGTCGGGACGGGCACGAACTACCCCGACCATGTACCGAACCCGATGCATGCGGTCGTTGCGGTGCTGGCCGCCCTGCTCCATCGGGATGCGACAGGGGAGGGCCAGCGCATCGAACTGTCGCAACTCGAATCGACCCTCAACGTGATCGGCCCTGCCATCGAGCACGCGGACCTCGGGGAAAGCCCTACGCGTGCGGGAAATCGCATTCCGCACGCGGCACCCCACGGTGTCTTCCCGACTCGTGGTGATGACCGGTGGATTGCCATCGCGGTCGTCGACGATCGTCGATGGCAGGCCCTCGCGGAGCTGGCGGGGATTCCGAAATTTGCCGATCAGGAATTGCTTCATCTCGAAGGACGTAAGGTGCGCGAGGACGAGATCGAAATGTTGCTCGCAGACTGGACGGCATCGCAGGACGCCGACGAGCTCGCGGCAGCCCTCGCATCCGTGGGCATCGCCGCTTCCCCCGTCCGTACCGCGGACGAGCTTCTCGCCGGTGTCGGCGGATTGCGCGAGCGTGGCGCATTCGAATGGCTCGAGCATCCTGTGATGGGTCGGACCGTCTATTCTGCACCGACGCCGCGGCTGTCGATGACTCCGGGCATTCTCGCGTCGCCCGCGCCCCTACTCGGCGCCGATACTGACGAGGTTCTCGGTGCGATCGCGGGCTACTCACCCGGGGAGATTGCGGAGCTCCGGGCCGAAGGAGTCCTCACATGATGAGAACGGAGACGCCCATGATGCACGCCACGCCACCTCTCGCGGGAATCCGGGTCCTGGACCTGACCCGCATCCTTCCCGGACCATTCGCGACGATGATCTTCGCTGATCTTGGCGCGGAGGTCGTGAAGATCGAGCATCCTCGCGGCGGTGATCCGGAGCGTTCGAGCGCCCCCCTGGGAGAGAACGGGGACGCATATCGCTTCGGCATGCTCAATCGAGGCAAGCGATCAATCGCGATCGACCTCAAGTCGACGCAGGGGCAGGAAGTAGTCCTCGAGCTTGCCCGCTCGTTCGACGTCGTGCTCGAGGGGTTCCGTCCCGGAGTCGTCGACGAACTCGGTATCGGCCCCGCGGCCCTGCGCTCGGTGAATCCTGGACTCGTCTACGCATCGATCTCGGGTTACGGCCAGACTGGGCCGTACGCCGACCTACCCGGACACGACATCAACTACCAAGCGCTTGCCGGCATCCTGCGCTACTTCGGCGGTCGCGACGCGCCGCGCATCCCCTGGCTCCCGATCGCCGACATCGGCGGTGGTGCGATGCTCGCGGTTTCCGGCATTCTCGCTGCCCTCGTGCGTCGGGCGGCGACGGGCCGCGGCGACTACCTCGACCTGAGCATGGCAGAGGGCGCGCTCTATTGGCAGCAGACACGAGCTCAGTGGTATCTCGCGACCGGGAACGACCCGACGCCTGACGGGTTGCCGGTTACCGGGGCCGTACCGGGGTACGGGATCTACGAGGGCGCCGACGGCGAGTGGCTCAGCCTCGGGTGCCTCGAGCCGATATTCTGGGAGCGGCTGTGCGGCGTGCTCGATCTGCCCAACGACGTCGGCCGACAACGTGACTCGAAGGCCTTCGACGAGTTGGACGCCCGGCTTCGGGCAATCATCGCGACACGCTCTGTCAAGGAATGGTTCGCGGTCTTTCGGGACAGCGGCGTGCCAGCCGCACCCTGCCACACCATCGCCGATGCGCTCGACGACGAGCACTTCCGCAGCCGCGGGCGCCTTGGCGGTTCTGAGCCGCACGATCGGATACGCTCTCCGTTCGTCTACGCTGATTCGCCCGAGGTAGCCGGATCTGCGGCTCCAACACTCGGCGCGGACACCGATGCGGTTCTGCGCGAGGCGGGCTACGACGAGCCTCGCATCTCGGGTTTGAGGGCCGTTGGGGCGATCCGGTGACGGGGGCTTCCACCCTAGGAATTGGCTTCGGACCGGGCACGCTGGGGTTCCCGTCCGGGGCCGGGGTCTTGCGATTCGCTGAGCGGGCGGAAGAGCTCGGATTCGACCACTTCTGGGTCAATGACCACGTCTCCTGGCAACATCCGCTCATCGACCCGGTGGTGTTGCTCTCGGCGGTCGCCGCACGTACCACGACCATTCGCCTGGCGACGGGGGTTTACTTGCTTCCGCTGCGGTCTCCGGCTGCCACGGCACGCTCCTTCGCTGGCCTGGACTACATCAGCGGCGGACGTACGATCGTCGGCGTGGGGGTAGGCGGTGAGTTCGAGGCGGACTTCGCGGCGGCGGGGGTGGCAATGCGACGTCGTGGTCCACGGACTGACACGTCCATTCGCCTCCTTCGTGCATTTTGGCGAGGGGAGGCAGTCAGCTGGCATGACGCCGACTTCGATTTCGAGGACGCCCTGGTGCTGCCAGCGCCCGTTCAGGAAAACATCCCGATCATCGTGGGCGGCCGGTCTGATGCGGCCCTGAGGAGGGCCGCGACGCTCGGCGACGGGTGGATGCCGTACCTCATGAGTCCCGATCGCGTTGCGGAAGGGGCTCGACGCATCGACGAGCTTGCACCGGATCGGCACAAGCGGATTATCGCGCACGTCTTCGTGTATTTCGACGCCGACGCCGACGTCGCCCGTCGCAAGGCGACCGACTACCTCACCGCGCAGTACCACCAGGATATGACGCGAACGGTCGAGCGGTGCGTACCGTGCGGGTCGGCGGACGTCGTCGCGGAGAAGCTCAGGGCTTATGTTGACGCAGGAGCCACAGATATCGTCGTCCGGCCGCTGGCTTCACCTGAAGCCCTATTCAGCTCTCTCGAAGAAGCCGGCGCCGTGTCGGCAGGATGGACGCGCGGATGAAAGGGTTCGGGATGGCAGACGAGGACAAGGGGGGCCCGCTTTCCGGAGTGAGGGTTCTCGCGATTGAGAATTTCCTCTCCGGTCCCTACGGGAGCATGATGCTGGCCGATTTCGGCGCTGAAGTGGTCAAGGTGGAGCCTCGCGAAGGCGATGGCTATCGTCGGGCGACGCCCAACTACCACACGAAGGACGGGCGAATGAGCTATTCCTTCCTTCGCGTCAACAGGAACAAGAGGAGTGTCGTTCTCGATTTGAAGACCGAGGAAGGGCGAGAGGACTTTCTCGCGCTCGCGGATGAGGCGGACGTCGTGTGGGAGAACTTGCGTCCCGGGGCGATGGAACGGCTCGGTCTCGGTTGGGAGGACTTGAAGGCACGCAATCCGCGTCTCGTATACGCCACGATCTCTGGCTTTGGACATGGAGACGTACTTCCGGCCGGACCGTATATGAGTCTTCCCGCTTTCGACATCGTTGCTCAGGCGATGAGCGGCGCGATGCTGCGCATCGGCAAGGAAGGTGATCCACCGATGTACCTCGGTTCGCCTATCGCCGATCAGCTGGCGGGAATGATGGCTGCTTTCGGGGTTGTACTAGCGTTGCGGGGCGTCGATGAGAAGGGTGGTGGCCAGCACGTCGATATCGCCATGTACGACGTCATGGTGGCGTTGAACGAGCAGCTGATCGGCCACGTGTCGCACTTCGGCGAGATGCCTAAGCGAGGATTGAGCCCAACTTCGGCGCCGTATGGCGCTTTCCGGACCAAGGACGGCTGGGTCGCAATCGGGATCGCGAGCGACGAAATCTGGGCGAGGTTTTGCGCCGCCATCGGTCGGCCCGACTTGGCGACGGCACCCGATCTCTCGACGGGTATCAAACGTGCAGCGAATCAGGAGTCCATCCTGCGCCCCGCGATCGAGGATTGGGCATCGGGTCGGACGTCCCTGGAGATCACGATGTTGCTGTCCAAAGCTGGTGTACCGTCCGGTCCGGTACAGGATGTCGCACAGCTCTTCGACGATCCCCAGGTGGCTGTGCGGGAGATGCTCATCGATGTGGACGACCCCGTGATCGGTCGCCTCACCGTCGCTGGCAACCCCATCAAGCTGAGCGGGTCACCGCATGCTCCACGACGGACCGCTCCGCAGCTCGGTGCTGATCAGCAGCTGCTCGGGGAATGGGCGACGACCGGAAGACGTCGGCGTTGAAGCCTCGGAGCCACGCGCTTGCGGTCCGCCGGAGGCCCTGATGGCGTCGAAACCCGGGGCGGCGAAAGGGGGCGCTTTGCTGATCGCGTCACTGACCCTCGCAATGGCGACAGGCGCGACGGGGACCTACTCTTATGCCACGCTCTCCCCATTCCTACTGCCGAGTCTTGGGATGACGCCGGGCGGGATGGGCCTTCTCTTCGGCGGTCTGTATACAGTCGCCGCGGCGTCGAGCGGTGTGATCGGCAGGATCACGGATCGCGTTGACCCGACGCTCGTCGTTCTCGTCGGTTCGGCGTGCTCCCTGGTCGGAACCTTATTGCTCGCGGCTAGCTTCTCGATCATAGGACTGGCCGCCTCGGCCCTTTTCGCCGGGCTTGCCATGGCGGCGTCGAACCCAGGAAGCAATGGCATGATCGCTCACCGGATCCCGCCCGGATCGCGCGCATTCGCGACTGGAATCAAGCAGTCGGGAGCCACCGGCGCCGGTCTCTACCTGGCCGTGGTGCTTCCCGGTCTCGCCGTGGCCGTCGGCTGGCGGTGGGCGTCGCTCGCCGCGGTGATCATTCCCATCCTCGCGGTGATTACAGTGCTGATCGGTCGGCGATCTTCTCAGGCCGCTATGGAACCCGAGGTGACCACGGACCCGCACGAACCGCGAAGACTGACGTGGCTTTCCTGGCTTGCAGGCTATGCCCTCCTGCTCGGCGTGGCCACTGGGATCTGCAATGGCTTCTACGTGCTGTACGCCCACAGCCTGGGATTTGGTGTTGTCGAGGCGGGCCTGGTCTTCGCCGTCTTTGCCGTCTTGTCCGTCATCGCCCGGATCGTCTGGGCGAGATTGAGCGAAACCACATGGTCGCCCGCTCAGCTGTTGGGTGCGGTCGCGGTCATTGGAGCAATCTCGGCGCTCTTGTGCCTGGTCGCGCCGGCCGTCGGGGACTGGGCCGTGTGGTTCGCCGCAGGAATGGGCGGCCTGTCGATCGTCGGATGGAACGCCCTCGGAATGGTCACGATCATGCAGAATGTCAAACGAGATGCGGTGGGTGTCTCGGCCTCTCGCATGCTGCGCGGGTTCTTTGTCGGCCTTGCGATCGGACCGCTCACATTCGGTGCGCTCGTCGAGTTCGGCGGCTACTCAGTGGGCTGGCTCTTTCAGTTCGTCGTTCTCCTTCTTGCGATCGGCGTCGCCTACTTCTTCGGTCGTTCTCTAGCCATGCATACGCCGCCGGGGTCCCATCTGCCTCGCGAGGCGCTCTAGTGCCGGGCTGGGTGGCGCCCGTCTATGCGCCGCTCGCGTGGCAATGGTCTCCGGCAGAGGTCAGACGATACGCCCTCGCGGTCGGAGCGCCGTATTCGGTGATTGATAGGCGCGATCTCCGGTTGGTCACCACCAACGAGCCGGACGTTCTGCCGACCTTCGCGAGCTTGCTCGCGGACGGCCACAGTCTGCGGAACGTTCCGCTTCGCGGCTTAACCTTCGATCCGCTCGACGTGATCTACGCTGGTCACGAAGTCGAGCTGACCGGTCCGTTGCGTCCGACGACCGCGGGGACGAGCACATCCCGGATCTTGGACGTCGGAGACGTCCGAAGCGGCGTGCTCGTTCGGCGGGAGACGGTGAGCCGCGACGGTGACGATCGGGTCATCGCGCGGAATGTAGTGACGAGCGTGATTCGCCGCGCTTCGGTGGGCCGGACTGCAGATGTCGGCGTCGCAGTGCCGGAGCAGCTCTCTGGCGACATCGCTACGCTCGTCGTGCCAACCCTCGACCGGCAAGCGCTTTTCTACGCCGAGACCGGCGACCATAATCCACTCCATGTCGATCCGGAGGCTGCGCGGCGCGCAGGATTCGAGCGTCCGATCCTGCACGGGCTGTGTGCGTTCGGAATGGTCGTGCACCGGGTCGTCCGAGATCTCGCGGATCAGGGCTGGCAGGGCGTTCGCGCCACAGGGGTTCGCTTCACTGCGCCAATCGTGCCCGGCGAGGAGATCATCGTGCGCGCGGCCCGATCGGGAGACATCATCCGCTTTGAATCCTTTGTTGGCGACCGAAGGGTGCAGTCCCACGGTCACGTCGATCTGGAATCAATGCACTAGGACTCGTTTCGTCGTCGCTCGAAAGGACAGTCATTGTGGAGCAGCTTCCAGCCGCACCGTCGTTCCGCCTCGACGGCAGCACGGCGCTCATCACCGGCGCTAGCCGCAATATAGGCCGCGCAATCGCGTCGGCGTTCGCTCACGCTGGATCGGACTTGGTGATAGTCGCACGGGACCCCGTGAGGCTCGGACTCGTCGCGGAGTCGATTCGGGGAGAGACCGGAGTCGTGGTCCGCGAGGTCGCTACTGACATCGCCTCGACCGAGGGACTCGACTCGGTGATGCGGGAGCTCGACGCCGGTCCGGTCGACATTCTGGTGAACAACGCGCACATCACCGGCGGCACGACATCGATCGTGTCGGCAGACGACGAACTCTGGAACACGGTGTTCTCGACAAATCTCTGGGCGCCCCTTCGGCTCGCGCGGCGGCTACTCCCGCAGATGACGGCAGCCGGTTCGGGCTGCATCATCAATCTCATGTCTGGCTCTGGCCTGCAACCGACGCCGGAATTGGCCCCCTACGGGGTGAGTAAGGCCGCCTTGTGGATGCTCACCCGCTATCTCGCTGTTGAGGCTGCTCCCACCGTCCGAGTCAACGCGTTGTGCCCGGGCCTCGTAAGCGAGGACGGTACACCGCGCAACGAATCCCACCGCGCGATCATCGGAACCGTTCCGATGGGTCGGGTAGGTCGGCCTGAAGAGATCGCGGGCGCCGCGGTCTATCTCGCCAGTAGCGCGGCGAGTTATGTAACGGGCGAACTTCTCATCGTCAATGGCGGGCGGCCATGGTGATGGACAAAAGCGGCTCATCGCAAACGAGAGTGTAGGTAGTCGGGAGCGCGTCGAGATCGCGGCCCGCACGGGGTCGCCTGACCCGGGAACTTCGGTCCATCAGCGATGGGAGTCATCTTGTTACCTCGCCCTATGACGAGCGACTACGCCGAGACTGCAACTGTCGAGCTGCTCGAGAGCTCGTCGTCGAGGAGCCTAGCCGTCGAGGCTGCGTGCGACGTCATCGACCGAAGGACGAGATTCAGCCGCGCGTCACCGAGCCGGTACGTGCGGCGAGAGTTCTGGTGATGGTCGGCCCAGTCAGGAACCATGCGGCAATCATCGCGGCGGTGCCGATCGCGAACACGAGCGCTCCCCACCAGGACACGTCGTCGCGTGAAGCGTACATGTGGTTGAGGTTGCGCAGCAGCCCCGTCGTAGCAACCAGCGTGACGTGCACAATGACGAACGCGACGAACGCGAGCATCGTCGGATAGTGCACCGCTCGTGCGATCTCGATCGGATAGACGCGGCTGAGACGCACGGCCGACGAGGGCCACAGTGGCGACATTCGAAGTCCGGTCACGATCGCGAGCGGAGCGAGAATGAATACGACGCCGAAGTAGCTGAGAACCTGGAGTGCGTTGTACGCGATCCAACCGTTCTCGGTCGGCCAGTCAAGAGACGCATACTGCAGGAAGACCGAGAGTGCGTTGGGTACGACTTCCCACGTGGTCGGGACGATCCGGGCCCAGTGGCCGGTGGCGAAGATGAGTATCACGAACACGACGCCATTGAGGACCCAGAGCACGTCCAACGCAAGATGCAACCACAATGTGACGCTGATCTTTGTGCCGGTGAAGCGGCTGGTGCGCGGCGCCCAGTAAGCGCGTGGCCGCTGCGTTGTGCGGACCTCCCAGCCAGTCTTGACGATGAGAAGGAGGAAGAACGCGTTGAGGTAGTGCTGCCAGGCGAGCCACACCGGCACCCCCTCCGGCGTCCCGGGGAGCGGCTCGAGCACGCCAGGATAGTCCGCGATGAAGGACGAGACCGGCTCGAGTGTGCGCATCCCGCGGGCAACGAATATCCCGACGACGACCACGATGACCGCAACAATCGTTGTCGCGATCCAGCGCGCCCGGCGAGAAGCCAGAATGTCTGAGCGAATCATCGGCGGCGGTCGAGTTCGTCGATCAGTTGCGGCACGATCGTGAAGACGTCGCCCACAATGCCGAAGTCGGCGATCTCCAGGATCGGTGCCTTCGAATCCTTGTTGATCGCGACGATGACTTTCGACGTCTGCATGCCCGCGCGGTGCTGGATGGCACCGGAGATCCCGAGCGCCACGTAGAGCTGGGGTGCAACCGTCACTCCCGTCTGGCCCACTTGGAGTGATTGCGAGGCGTATCCGGCGTCGACCGCGGCGCGCGAAGCGCCCACGGCGGCACCGAGGGCGTCGGCCAAGCGGCCAGCAAGTTCGAAGCCCTCTGCCGAGCCGAGCCCGCGTCCTCCGGAGACGACGCGCTGCGCAGTGCGGAGGTCGGGACGCTCCTCGTTCGCCTCGATCTCCTCGACACTCTCCACTGTGACTGCCTCGGCATCGGCGAGATTGTCGAGCCGACTCACTTCAGGCGTCGTCGCATCGCCCGCCGCCGCCGCCGCCCCCTCCCGGATGGTCACGACCAGGGGTCCCGCGTCGGCGCGCGACTCCACGGTGAATGACCCGCCCAACACCGAGTGCTCGGCGAGCGGAGCGCCATCGACTGTTCGCACGGCGACGGCATCGGTGGCGAGCGCGGCACCAATGCGGACAGCCAATCGGGCAGCGACCTCGCGTGCACCGACGGCATTGATTGCGAGTACTGCGATCGGATTGACCGCCGCGTACGCCGCGGTAGCCGCCTCAAGCTCCGCGTTTTCTCGCCATTCGCCCGTGCCAGTGATCTCGGCGATGAGAACTTTGCTGGCCCCAGCCGCAGTCACTGTTTCGACGGCGTCGTCGACCTCGTCCGCACGGGCTGCCACCACGGTGACCGGGTCGCCAAGGCGGCGCGCCATACTCAGCAGCGTGCCCACTGACTCGCGGATCCGACCCTTCCGGTCCGTGCTCGCCAGCACGAGTACTGTACCCATGGTGTTCTCCTTCAAACCAATCGTTGCGAGGTAAGGAAGTCCGCGAGTTGCACGGCCGCGTCGCCCGAATCGACGATGGTGGTGCCCGCGGTACGAATCGGTGCCTGCTCTACAGTGGTCACGATGGAGCGTCTGGCAGGAAGTTCCGCAGAAATATCGGCAAGACTGAAGCGTTCGAGCGGCTTCTTCTTCGCTTGCATGATCCCTCGGAAACCGGCTATGCGGGCCTCCGGCGAGCGTTCGGTAACCGAGATGATCGCAGGCAGCGCGGCCCGAACGGTTACGCGCTCCGATCCGACAACCCGAACGCCGCGAACGCTCTCCTCGTCGATAACGACTTCATCGAGACCTGTGAGGTGGTGGACGCCGAGGTGTTCGGCGACCATAGCGGGGAGGACTCCGCCGCGCCCGTCGCTGGATTCATTTCCTGCGACGACGACATCGAATCCAGCGTGCCTGATGGCGGCCGCGAGTACTGTGGCTGTCGTCATCATGTCAGCGCCCTCGAGTGCAGGATCGACGACGTGGATGGCGCGATCGACGCCCATCGCGAGCACTCGGCGTAGCATGTCAGTTGCGGATTCGGGACCCATTGTGAGTACGACGACCTCGGCCTCCGAACCATCGCGATATCTCAGTGCGACCTCGACGGCGCGCTCCCCGATCTCGTCAATCACTGGCTCAGGCTCGTGGCGATCGATGCGTCCGCTGGCCGGATCGAGGCGTCGATCCCCCCAGGTGTCAGGAACCTGCTTAATGAGAACAAGGATGCGCACGAAGTCTTCCTCCTTGGAAAGTGTTATTTGGGTCGTTCACTCTCCATAAAGAGTATACTAGTCGAAGAAGCGCAAGGGATCAGCTATGGCAACGCCGTGCATTCAGGGATCAGCGCTTCCTGCTTATGGGAGAGGATGCGCCTGGTCGCCCGCATAGAGTGTGGCTCCTTCAGGATCTCATCGACGCCGTCGCCGAGTTCGTTCTTGGAATCGGAGCCGGACACCTTGAACTCGCCGCACCGGGCCGGTGCGATCCTGCACCGTTCGGCGACGACAGCTGTCAACACCATCGGATGGCGCCGGTGTTGCGCCGGTCGCCCGGCAACTGCATCGTCGACATATTTTGATCGTCGCCACGTCGATCTATGCAAAGAAAGTTTGACACTGTGTCGAGAACCCTTTACTGTCATCGTGTAAAGAAAATCAGACATATCTCACAGCGGAGGAGCAACCGACGTGCGCGACAAACAGATCAGCGCCCGAGCAGAGTTCACCTCGCGCGGCCTCCTCATCCTGGGCGCGCTCACGGCGCTCGTGCTCGCGATGCTCGAGGCCGACCACTTCTGGATCGCCCACGCGATCGTCCTGGGCTTCATCCTCGTCGGCATCCTCGAAGGCGTCACAAAGATCGCTCTCTACCGCGGAGGTGTGCCCGCATGGTGAAGCCCACGAAGGTCACCAACGCGATCCGCACGCTGCGCTTCGCGCACGGCGAGCTCACGCAGGCGCAGCTCGCCGAAGCCGTCGGCGTCACGCGGCAGACGATCATCGCGATCGAGCAGGGCAAACACTCGCCCTCGCTCGAGCTCGCCTTCCAGATCGCGCGCGTGTTCGACGTGCCCCTCGACGAGGTCTTCCAGTACCCCGGCCCCGACTCCAAGCGGGCGGGTGCACGATGAGGGCGGTCGTGCAGCACGGCTACGGCGGCCCCGAGTGCCTGAGCATCGAGCAGCGCCCCGAGCCGACGCCCGGCCGCGGTCAGGTGCGGGTGCGCGTCGATGCGGTGAGCCCCGACTCGGGCACCCTGCACCTCCTGACGGGAGAGCCGCGGGTGCTGCGTCTCTTCTTGGGCTGTCGCACTCTGCGGCAGGCGGTCATCGGGCTCGCCTTCGCGTGAGTGGTCGAGCAGCTCGGTGACGGCGTCGGAGGGCTCGCTGTCGGCGACCGCGTGGCGGGTTCGGCTCCGGCGGCCTTCGCCGACCTCGTCGTCGCGCGGGCCGACCGCGTGGCCCGCATCCCCGACGCCGTCTCGAGCGTCGATGCCGTGACTCTGCCGATCTCGGCGAGTACCGCGCTGCAGACGGTGCGGGACGCCGCGCGGGTCGTGGCCGGTCAGCGCGTGCTCGTGATCGGTGCTGGCGGGGGAGTGGGTTCGTTCCTCACCTAGCTCGCCGTGGCGACTGGGGCTCACGTGACGGGCGTCGTGAGCGCCGCGAAGTCCGCCTTCGTGCGTGACCTGGGGGCCGAGCGCACCATCGACTACCGCGTGACGCCCGATCCGGCGCAGTGGGGGCCGCACGACGTCGTCATCGACACGGCAGACGGGCGGCCCCTCGCGGTGCTGCGCCGGGCCCTGACGCCGCGGGGCACGCTCGTGATCGTGGGGGCCGACGGGGTCGGGGGGGCCGTTTCTCGGCGGCCTCGAGCGGGAGATGCTCGCGTCGCTGCAGAGCCCCTGGGTGCCGCACCGGCTCACGAGCGCGATGCAGCGCGAGAACGGGGCAGACATCGGCGTGCTGCTCGACGACCTCGCGAGCGGTCGCCTGCGCGCGCCCGTAGACGCCGTCCTGCCTCTCGAGGATGCGCCCGAGGCCTTGCGCCGCATGGCTGAGCGCGCGGTCGCGGGCAAGCTCGTGCTCACCCTGAAGCGGGCGCTGGCACTATTCCTGGATGCCCTCGAGCGTGTCGGTGATCAGCTCGCCCGCCGGGTCGTAGATCAAGCACAGGATCTCGCGGTCGCCGCCCTGCCAGCTGCTCTCGGTCGGGTGGTAGTAGCTGAAGTCGAAGCGAGACTCGAGGTAGTCGACGCCGACGAACTCGGCGTAGTCGGCGAGGCACGCGGCGTCGGCCTCCTCGAGGATCGTGTCGATGCCGGGAAAGTCGGTGTCGCCGAGGATGAAGGACGCGTAGATCTCGCTGTCGTGGGGCTCGTCGCACGGCACGGTGGGCACGGCAGTGACGGTCTCGCCGATCTCGCCGTCGTTGAGGCAGTCGCCCACTTGGAGGGTAAAGACGTCGGTCTCGTCGTTGCCTCTGACGACCTGGCCTTCCTCGTCACGCACGGCCTGGTCGGCGCCGGTCAGCGAGTCGAGCGCGCTGCATCCGCTCAGGGCGAGACCGGCGACCAGCGCGGCGGCGACGACCGCGACGCGGTGGCGGGAGCGCGGGAGGCGGGAGGCGGTCATGCCAGGATCCTACCGAGCACTAGCGCGAGGATCCTGCCGGGCGCTCGCGCGCCGCAGCACCGCGTCGTGCAGCACGCCGTTCGTCGCGAGGGCGCTGCCGTGCCACGGCCCTGCCTCACCGTCCAGCGAGCTGAAGCGCCCGCCCGCCTCCTCGACGATGGGCTGCAGCGCGGCCATGTCGTAGGGCTGCAGGTCGAACTCGCCTGCGATGTCGATCGCGCCCTCGGCGACGAGCATGTACGACCACATGTCGCCGATCGCGCTCGCCCGCCACACGGTGCGCGTGAGGTCGAGCAGCTGCTCGAGGCGCCCCGCGTCGTCCCAGCCGAGCAGGCTGTTGTAGCTGAAGCGCGCATCGGCGAGCTCGCTCACTCCGCTCACGCGCAAGCGACGGGACTCGTCGTCCCGGGCGTCGCGAGCCCACGCGCCCTCGCCGCGCGCGGCCCACCAGCGTCGGTCGAGCGCGGGCGCGCTCACGACGCCGACGACGGGAACGCCGTCAACAGCGAGACCGATCAGGGTACCCCAGATGGGCACGCCGCGCAGGAAGTTCGCGGTGCCGTCGATGGGGTCGATGATCCACTGCCGCTGGGCTCCGTCGCCGGATCCGGTGTGCGTTCCGTACTCCTCGCCCAGGATCCCATCGTCGGGGCGCTCGGAGGCGAGCCCCTCGCGAATGGCGCGCTCGACAGCCTGGTCAGCGTCGGTGACGGGCGTGCGATCGGGTTTGGTGGTCACGATGAGGTCGAGCGAGCGGAACCGCGGGAGGGCGATCACGTCGGCGGCATCGGCGAGCCTCAGGGCGAGGGCGAGATCGTCGGAGAAGGAGGCGGGAGCGGTGCTGTCGGTCACTCGTCCAGGCTATCGGCGGTGCTGCGCCCGCGGGGAGAGCGCAGGGTGGTCAGGAGTCGTTGCAGCGAGTCCAGTCGCTGCGGGCCCAGCGGGCCGAGCTCGCTCCGCTGCGCCCGTTCGACCAGTTCGCAGTCCGGGGCATCCGTCAGGTGAGTGCACCCCCGGGGGCACTGAGCGGCGACGTCGGCGAGGTCGCCGAATGCCCGCAGGATGTTCTCCGGGTCGACGTGCCCGAGGCCGAAGGAACGCACGCCGGGGGTGTCGATGATCCAACCTCCCTCGGGAAGACGCAGCGAGACGGTGGAGGACGAGGTGTGCCGCCCGCGACCCGTGACGGCGTTGACGACTCCGACGGCCCGGTCGGCGCCCGGCACGAGGGCGTTGACGAGCGTCGATTTGCCGACGCCCGAATGTCCGACGGCGACGGTCGTGCGCCCGCGCAGTCGCTCGAGCAGGGCATCGACGGGGGGATGCTCGGGCGAGCTCGTGACGACCTGCAGGTCGAGGCCCGTGAAGTGGGCGAGGAAGGCGCTCGGGTCGGCGAGGTCGGTCTTGGTCATGACGAGCAGGGGAGTGATGCCCGCGTCGAACGCCGCGACGAGGTAGCGGTCGACGAGCCGGGGCCGCGGTTCGGGGTCGGCCGCGGCGACGACGATGAGCAGCTGGTCGGCGTTGGCGACGATGATGCGCTCGACGGCGTCGGTGTCGTCCGCGCTGCGGCGCAGGAGGGTTCGGCGCTCGTGCACGCGCACGATGCGCGAGAGCGAGCCCTCGTCACCGCTCACATCGCCGACGAGATCGACGCGATCTCCCGTGACGATCGACTGCTTCCGCAGCTCGCGGGCACGCGTCGCCGTGACCGTGCGCTCCTCGGGAGCGCCCTCGTCGACGAGCACGGTGTAGCGGCCGCGGTCGACCGTCGTGACGCGTGCGACGACCGCGTCGTCGTGGGCGGGCCGCTGCTTCGAGCGCGGACGGTTCGCCTTCGGGTTCGGCCGTGCGCGGTAGTCGGCCTCGTCGTATTCGTCGTACGGCTCGACCGAGTCGGGCGGCAGCCAGCTCACGGCGCGGCGACCTCGGAGCCAGCGCCGAGCATGCCGAGCCACAGCTCGGGGAACTGGGGGAGGGTCTTGGCGGTCGTGCCGATGTCGTCGATCTCGACGCCGTCGACGGCGAGGCCAATGATGGCGCCTGCCATCGCCATGCGGTGGTCCTCGTACGTCGACCACAGCCCGCCGTGCAGCGCTCCAGGAGTGAGCGCGAGCCCGTCGTCGAGCTCGTGGGCGCCGCCGCCGAGCGCGGTGATCTCCGCGACGAGAGCGGCGAGCCGATCCGTCTCGTGGCCGCGCAAGTGGCCGATGCCGTCGATCGTGCTCGGGGCGTCGGCGAGGGCCGCAAGTGCCACGAGTGCGGGCGCGAGCTCGCCTCCCGTCGTGAGGTCGAGGTCGACGCCCGGGACTGCGCGCCCTCCGCACAGGCCGAGGCCGCCGTCGACGACGAGCGCCCCCGCCTCGCGATGCACGCGAGCGCCGAAGCGCGGCAGCAGGTGCTCGAGGTCGGCGCCGACCTGTGTGGTGGTCTCGGGCCAGTCCTCGATCGCGACGGTCCCGCCGGCGACGAGCGCGGCGACCAGGAAGGGCGCGGCGTTCGACAGGTCGGGCTCGATCACTGTCTCGGTCGCGGCGATCGGGCCGGGCTCGACGATCCACACGCCGGGTTCGGGGCTCGTGACCTCGACGCCCCGGCGCCGCAGCGATTCGATCGTCATCGCGATGTGCGGCATCGACGGCAAGCGCTCGCCCGTGTGCCGCAGCTGCAGGCCCTGCTCGAAACGCGGTGCCGCGAGCAGCAGGCCCGAGACGAACTGGCTCGACGCCGAAGCGTCGATGGAGAGCTCGCCGCCCCGCACCGAGCCCGCGCCCGCGCCCCACAGGCTGAAGGGCAGCGCGCCTCGGCCGTCGTCGTTGACGTCGACGCCGAGGGAGCGGAGCGCCTCGATCGTCGTGCGCATGGGCCGCCGCCGTGCCGACTCGTCGCCGTCGAAGGCGACGGGGCCCAGCGCGAGCGCCGCGAGGGGCGGGAGGAAGCGCATGACCGTGCCCGCGAGACCGCAGTCGATCGTCGTGCTGCCCGTCAGATCCGCCGGCGGCGTGATGCGCAGGTCGGGTCCGAACGCGCCATCTCCATCCACTCGCTCGATCGAGACGCCGAGCGAGGCGAGCGCGTCGATCATGAGCATCGAGTCGCGCGAGAACAGCGGTCGCCTGAGCACGGAGGTGCCGTCGGCGAGTGCGGCGAGGACGAGCTCGCGATTCGTCAGGCTCTTCGAGCCGGGCAGGTTCACGCGCGCGTCGAGAGGGCTCGTCGCGCGGGGCGCGCGCCAGCCACCGGGCTCGACGGGGGAGTCGGATGCCTCGGATCGATCCTCGTCGCCGTAGGGAGAGAATCGCGGGCTGGAATAGGTGAAGACCTGCATCGGTTGTCTACAGTAACGGCACGCACGATCACTCACCGAAGGGAGCACGTGATGGCCACGAGCCTTCTCGAGGCACCCGCACGGCGCTCGACAGTAGAGTGGGCACCGATGAGCGACGAGTTGAGCGAGAGACGACGGCTGTTTCACGACCAGGCTCTGCCTCTCATGGATCAGCTCTACGGTGCCGCGATGCGCATGACGCGCAACCCGGCAGACGCCGCCGACCTGGTGCAGGAGACCTTCGTGAAGGCGTTCGCCGCCTTCGGGCAGTTCGAGCAGGGCACGAACATCAAGGCGTGGCTCTACCGGATCCTCACCAACACCTACATCAACATCTATCGCAAGAAGCAGCGCGACCCCTATCAGGGCACGATCGACGAGCTTGAGGACTGGCAGCTCGGTGGCGCCGAGTCGGCGACCACGACGGTCACGCGATCAGCGGAGGCCGAGGCGATCGACCGCATGCCGTCGAGCGCCGTCAAGGATGCTCTGCAATCGATCCCCGAAGATTTCCGCCTCGCGGTGTACCTCGCCGACGTGGAGGGGTTCGCGTACCAGGAGATCGCCGACATCATGAAAACGCCCGTCGGAACCGTCATGAGCCGCCTCCACCGCGGCCGACGGCTGCTGCGGGAGCTGCTGGCCGACTATGCCCGCGAGCGCGGCATGACCGCGTCGACGATTCCGGCGAGCACCGCGAGAAAGGGCACGACATGACGGACTGCGGTTGCGACAAGGCCAAGGCAGAGCTCGAGGAGTTTCTGCACAACGAGTTGAGTGCCGCCGAGTGCGCCGACATTCGCGAGCACCTCGCGAACTGCGACGACTGCTCGGCCGAGCACCTCGTGGGGCTCACCCTCAGCAGCAAGGTCAAGGAGGCGTGTCAGGAGACCGCCCCCGACGACCTCAAGGCGATGATTATGGGCTCGATCGAACGCCTCGACGCCTGAGTAACGCCGGGTCCCGGAGGCCGTGCATGAGCGATTGCCGGTTGTGGCTTTATGTGCCGGTTCTTCAGCGTTGTAGTCGCGAGCGTGTTGCACTCTGACAGATCCGCACGCGTCCGAGGGCGCGGCGGATCAGGAGCGAGAAGCCTTTGGCCGACTCTCCCGCAGCTGGTGTGAGGAATTCCACTGAGTCGACCGAGTACGTGTGCTGAGACACCGTTGTCACCCCAAAAACCGCAGAGGCGGAGACTACGACCACGATGAGCCGCGCGTTCTTCTCTGATATGACTGACTCGAGCCGGTGCGGACGCAAGGGTGGAACGTTTCGAGTGAGGTGTCGCTTCCACTGCACCTCACCCAAGAAAAGTTGAGGCGCCGCTGCCCAGCGAGTGGCGTCTTTCGAGCGCTTGACATCCAACCATGTGTCGCGCGAGAGCGGAACCGGGACGCTCGTCTGGCGACCCTCGGGGCCCATAAGGAGATGCGCGCTCACCCGCATCTCCGTTAGCCTCAGATACCTGTTGCGGGGGCGAACGTGGATGCCGTATCGCATGCTGCCGCTAGAATTCTCGGAAGCGAAGACGTGGTCGGCGAACTCAATGTTCGGTCGAGCGATGATGTAGACGACGAGAATGCCCAGCAGTGTCGCGACAACGCCGATTCCCAGATCAGCGAGCTTGTCCGCGGCAACTATGACGCTCGCGGGGAGACCCCAGTCAGTCGCGGGCAATGATCAGTCGATCAACTCAGCGCCGCGTCCATGATGTCGGCGTGCTCCTGCGCGCTGCGCTTGCTCGAGCCCGTCGCGGGTGACGCGGAAGCGTGCCGCGAGACGACGCGCACCGACTTCATGCCGCGCTTGGCGAGCTCGATCGTGAAGAACGGCCAGGCGCCCTGGTTCTCGGGCTCGTCCTGCACCCACACGAGCTCGGCGTTCGAGTAGCGCTCGATGACCGCGCGCAGGGCATCTTCGGGCAGCGGGTAGAACTGCTCGAGCCGCACGAGGGCGACGCCCTTCGTGCCGCGCTTCTCGATCTCGCCCTTGAGGTCGTAGTGGATCTTGCCCGCGTGCAGCAGCACGCGCCGCACCGAGCCGGGGTCGCTGATCGTCGCATCGTCGATCACGGGCTCGAAGCGACCGGAGGTGAAGTCGGAGACCTCGCTCGTCGCGCCACGCAGGCGCAGCATCGCCTTCGGCGTGAACACGATGAGCGGGCGGCGCGGGCGCGCGTAGGCCTGGCGGCGCAGCAGGTGGAAGTACGAGGCCGGCGTGGACGGCCGGGCGATGACCATGTTGTTCTCGGCGGCGAGCTGCAGGAACCGCTCGATGCGTGCCGAGGAGTGGTCGGGCCCCTGGCCCTCGTAGCCGTGCGGCAGGAGGAGCACGACGCTCGAGCGCTGTGCCCACTTCTGCTCGGCGGAGGAGATGAACTCGTCGATGATGGTCTGCGCACCGTTGGCGAAGTCGCCGAACTGCGCCTCCCACAGCACGAGCGCGTCGGGGCGCTCGACGGAGTAGCCGTACTCGAAGCCCATCGCGGCGTATTCGCTCAGGAGCGAGTCGTAGATCCAGAACTTCGCCTGGTTCTCGCTGAGGTTGGCGAGCGGCAGCCACTCCTGCCCGTTGGCCCGGTCGTGCAGGACGGCGTGGCGCTGCACGAAAGTGCCGCGTCGGGCGTCCTGGCCCGAGAGCCGCACGGGCGTGCCCTCCATGAGCACCGACCCGAGGGCGAGCAGCTCGCCGAAGCCCCAGTCGATGCCGCCGTTGCGGCTCATGTCGACGCGCTTCTTGAGCATGGCCTGCAGCTTGGAGTGCACGGTGAAGCCCGCGGGCGGGTTGTCGTGCGCGTCGCCGATGTGGGCGATGACCGCGGCATCGACCCCGGTGGACTCGGGCTCGCCGGCGGGCGAGCCCGCATCCTCACGCCCCGCGGTGCCGCCCACGACGGGAATGGTGCCCGTCTGCGCGGCGTGCGTCTCGGCGAAGGCGACCTCGAGGCGCTCCTGGAAGTCTTTGTGCGCGTTCTCGAACTCTTCCTCGGTGATGTCGCCGCGACCGACGAGGGCCTCCGTGTAGAGGGTGCGCACGCTGCGCTTGGCCTCGATGAGGTTGTACATGAGCGGCTGCGTCATCGACGGGTCGTCGCCCTCGTTGTGGCCGCGACGGCGGTAGCACACGAGGTCGATGACGATGTCGCGCTTGAACTCCTGCCGGTAGGCGAAGGCGAGAGCCGCGACACGCACGACGGCCTCCGGGTCGTCGCCGTTGACGTGCAGGATCGGGGCCTGGATGGTCTTCGCGACGTCGGTCGAGTAGATCGAGGAGCGGCCTTCGCCGGGGGGCGTCGTGAAGCCCACCTGGTTGTTGACGACGACGTGGATCGTGCCGCCCGTGCGGTAGCCGCGCAGCTGGCTGAGCTGCAGGGTCTCGAGCACGACGCCCTGGCCGGCCATGGCCGCGTCGCCGTGGATGAGCACGGGGAGGGTGCTGAAGGCGCCGTCGCCCTTGCGGTCCTGCTTGGCCCGCACGATGCCCTCGAGCACGCCGTCGACGGCTTCGAGGTGGGAGGGGTTCGCGGCGAGGGAGACCTCGATCTGCTGGCCGCTCGCCGAGGTGAAGACGCCCTCGGTGCCGAGGTGGTACTTGACGTCGCCGGAGCCCTGCACCGACTTCGGGTCCTGCGTGCCCTCGAACTCGCGGAAGATCTGACCGTAGGTCTTGCCCGCGATGTTGGCGAGAACGTTGAGACGGCCGCGGTGGGCCATGCCGATCGCGACCTCGTCGAGGCCCTGCTCGGCTGCCCCCTGGAGGATTTCGTCGAGGAGCGGGATGACGCTCTCGCCACCCTCGAGGCTGAACCGCTTCTGGCCGACGAACTTCGTCTGCAGGAACGTCTCGAAGGCCTCGGCCTGGTTGAGCTTGCCGAGGATGCGCATCTGCTCGTCGTGCGTCGGCTTCTCGTAGGGCTTCTCGAGGTGAGACTGGAACCAGCGGCGCTGCTGCGGCTCCTGGATGTGCATGTACTCGACGCCCACGGTGCGGCAGTAGGTGTCGCGCAGCACGCCGAGAATCTCGCGAAGGAGCGCGTTGCGGCGGCCGCCGAAGCCGCCCGCGACGAATTCGCGGTCGAGATCCCAGAAGGTGAGCCCGTGGCTCGCGATGTCGAGGTCGGGGTGCGAGCGCTGGCGGTACTCGAGCGGGTCGACGTCGGCCATCATGTGGCCGCGCACGCGGTACGAGTTGATGAGCTCCTGCACGCGAGCCGTCTTGTTGACGTCGTCGGCGAGGTCGACATGGATGTCCTGGGCCCAGTGGATCGGGTCGTAGGGGATTCTCAGGTCGGCGAAGATGCCCTCGTAGAAGTGGCGGTCGCCGATGAGCAGCTCGTGCACCTTCTTGAGGAACTCGCCGCTGCCCGCGCCCTGGATGACGCGGTGGTCGTACGTGCTCGTGAGCGTGATGGTCTTGCCGACGCCGAGCTCGGCGAGGGTCGCGGCCGACATGCCTTGGAACTCGGCCGGGTACTCGAGCGCTCCCGCGCCGATGATGGCGCCCTGACCGCGCATGAGTCGCGGCACAGAGTGCACCGTTCCGATGCCGCCCGGGTTGGTGAGGGAGATCGTGTTGCCCTGGAAGTCGTCGGCGGCGAGCTTGTTGTCGCGGGCCCGCTTGACGACGTCTTCATAGGCGGTGAGGAACTCGTGGAAGGAGAGCGACTCGCACTTCTTGATGCCGGGCACCATGAGGGCGCGCGTGCCGTCGGGCTTGGGCAGGTCGATCGCGATGCCGAGGTTGAGGTGCCCGGGAGTCACGACGACGGGCTTGCCGTCGACCTCGTCGTAGTAGACGTTCTGGCTCGGGAACTCCTTGAGCGCCTGGATCATGGCCCACGCGATGAGGTGCGTGAACGACACCTTGCCGCCGCGCGCGCGTTTGAGGTGGTTGTTGATGACGATGCGGTTGTCGATGAGGAGCTTCGCGGGGATGGTGCGCACGCTCGTCGCCGTGGGGACGGTGAGGCTCGCATCCATGTTCGTCGCGAGGGCCTTCGCCATGCCCTTGAGCGGCGTCACGGTGTCTTCGGTGGGCGCCTCCTGGTCGTCCGAGGCGACGGGGACCGACGCCGTCGAGGGCGCCTGGGCGGGAATCGGCTGCGGCTGCGGAGCGATCGAGGTGGTGCGCGCGACCGGCTGGCTGCCCGTGACGGGCACAGAGGCCGCGGGCACAGAGGCGGGTGCGGCGGTGGGCGTCGAGGCGGGCACCGGCACGTCGGGGATCGTGACCGTCGTGGTCGGCGTCGGCGGGGAGTCAGAGGTCGCCGACTGGTGGTAGCGCTCCAGAATGGGCCACCAGGAGGGGTCTACTGCGTTCTTGTCGTCCTTGTACTGCTCGTACAGCTCGTCCACGAGCCATTCGTTGGCACCGAACTCGCCCGAGGCTGTGCCGTCGGAGCTCGATCCGGTCACTTGGCTTGACACGGCCGACCGCCCACTTTCGCTTCGCTAGTTGTTGTCGCTGCGCGGTTCACCCGCTGAACCGCCGTGGTGACTAGCTTAACCGCTCACAGGCGGCGTCAGAGCCGCGCAGGCCGTGCCGCTAGCGTTAATATGTGCGATTCCTTACCGAGCGTCCTTCCCACGACCTGACCTACTCCGACGTCTTCCTCGTGCCTCAGCGCTCGAGCGTCGGCAGCAGGCTCTCCGTCGATCTCACGGGCGAGGATGCGTGCGGCCTGCGCATGCCGCTCGTCGCCGCCAACATGACCTCGGTCACGGGGCCGCGGCTCGCGGCCGCGATGGCGCGTCGCGGCGGGCTCGGCGTGCTGCCGCAGGATCTCGCTCTGCAGGATCTCGATGCGGCGGTCCAGCACGTGAAGAGCGCCCCCACCGTGTACGACCCGCTCGTGCCGGTCTCCGCCGAGGCGACGGTCGGGCAGGCCCTCGCGCGCGCCTACGACTCCCCGGGGGCGGTCGTGACGATTCTCGACGCCGAGGGGCGCCCCTCGCGGTGCCTCCCGGTGTCGGCCCTGCGCCACTGGCTGCCCGATGCGCCGATCAGCGACGTGGTGGCCGACGCGATCCCGGCGATCGACGATGAGGATGTCACCGACTCCCGCGCGGCGTTCGCCCTCATCGAGGCCGCGGGCGTCGAGGCGGTCGCGGTGCGGCACCACGGCGAGATCGTGGCGACGCTGAGCGCCCGCAGCGCCGTGCGGTCGACGATCTACCCTCCTGCGCTGGATGCTCACGGCAGGCTGCGCGTCGCCGCAGCGGTCGGCATCGCGCGTGACCCCGCCGAGCGGGCCGCGGCCCTCGTCGAGGCGGGTGTCGACGTGCTCGTGCTCGATACGGCGCACGGCCACCAGGAGCAGATGGTGCAGGCCATTCGCGAGGTGAGTGCGCGCTCGCTCGGCGTGCCGATCGTCGCGGGCAACGTCGTCACCGCCGAGGCGGCCGTCGAGCTCGCGCAAGCGGGGGCAGACGTCCTGAAGGTCGGCGTGGGGCCGGGGGCGATGTGCACGACGCGCATGATGACGGCGGTCGGGCGCCCGCAGTTCTCGGCGGTGCTCGAGACGGCGGAGGCGGCCCGTGAGCACGGCGCCCGGGTGTGGGCTGACGGGGGAGTGCGGTACCCGCGCGACGTAGCCCTGGCGCTCGCGGCCGGCGCCTCGGCCGTCATGATCGGCTCGTGGTTCGCCGGCACTCTCGAGTCGCCCGGCGACATCGAGCTCGACGACTCGGGGCGGGCTTTCAAGAGCAGCTGGGGCATGGCGTCGACGAAGGCGGTCGAGCAGAGGTTCCGGCGACTGGACGCCTTCGAGCGCGCCCGCAAGACCCTCTTCGCGGAGGGCATCTCGAGCTCGCGCATCTACCTCGACCCCGAGCGCCCCTCGCTCGACGACCTGCTCGACATGATCACGTCGGGCCTGCGCAGCTCGATGACGTATGCGGGGGCGTCGACCCTCGAGCAGTTCCGCGACCGCGCTGTCGTCGGCACGCAGTCGGCGGCAGGGTACGACGAGGGCAAGGCCCTGCCGGTCTCCTGGTAGGCGAACGTGCAGGGAGGCAGACTCGCAGGGGGCGAGCCCGTGCGTGGCCCTATACTGGCGCGATAATGGAACCCCCGTCAGCCCCTGCGGAGCCTCCTCATAGTCCGCACTCCCTGATCTCTGCCCGATGCGCGATGGGCCCCGCCCGTGGGCGCTGAGGTCTTCGGCGCCGCCCTCGCTGGCGGTGCGCTCCCGGGGGGCGAGTGGCTACTGCTCGGCATCGGCGTGCTGCTGACGATCGGCACCGGCCTGTTCGTCGCGAGCGAGTTCGCGCTCGTCAACCTCGACCGCTCCGAGCTCGAAGCCCGCCAGGCGCGGGGGGAGAAGCGGCTCGGGCCGACCATCTCGGCGCTCAAGATCACGTCGACGCACCTCTCGAGCGCGCAGTTGGGCATCACGCTCACGACGCTCCTCACGGGCTACACGATGGAGCCCGCGATCTCGAGCCTGCTCGCCGGGCCCCTCACGGCGATCGGCCTGCCCGAGGCCGCCGTGCGTCCGGTCGGCTCGGTGACGGCGATCGTCGCCGCGACGCTTCTGTCGATGATCGTCGGCGAGCTCGTGCCGAAGAACTTCGCGCTCTCACTGCCCCGGCAGACCGCCAAGCTCGTCATCCCGTTCCAGTGGGCCTTCACGACCGTGTTCCGGCCCGCGATCGTCTTCCTCAACAACTCGGCGAACACGCTCCTGCGGGCGATGGGCGTCGACCCGAAGGAGGAGCTGAGCGGGGCGCGCACGGCCGAGGAGCTCGCCTCGCTCGTGCGCCGCTCAGCGAGCGAGGGCAGCCTCGAGGCGGGCACGGCGACTCTGCTCTCCCGCACTCTCGCGTTCTCGCAGCACTCGGCGCAAGACGTCATGACGCCCCGCCCCCGCGTCGCGGCCGTCGAACGCGGCGACTCCGCGCAGGACGTCATCGATCTCGCGCGGCGCACGGGGCACTCGCGGTTCCCCGTCGTCGACGACTCCATCGACGACATCGTCGGCATCGTGCACGTCAAGCAGGCTGTCGCTGTGCCGCGAGAGCGGCGCGCGGATGTTCCCGCGAGCGCGCTGCAATCGGATGCTCTGCGCGTGCCCGAGACCATGAAGCTCGACACCCTGCTCGGTGAGCTGCGCGCCCAGGGCTACCAGATGGCGATCGTCGTCGACGAGTACGGCGGCACGGCGGGCGTCGCGACGCTCGAAGATCTCGTGGAGGAGCTCGTGGGCGAAGTGAGCGACGAGCACGATCGCGCGATCGTCGACGTCGTGCGCTCGCGCGACTGGCTGACCTTCCCCGGCATCCTGCGGCCCGACGAGCTGCGCGACCGCGCCGGGGTGACGGTGCCCGACGACGGGCCATGGGAGACCGTGGGCGGCTACCTCATGGCCGAGCTCGGGCGTCTCCCGCGCGTGGCCGACACGATCGAGATCCCGGAGGGGACCTTCCGCATCGAGCGGCTCGACGGGCGGCGCATCGACCGCGTGCGCTTCACACCGCGAGCCCGTGACGAGGCCGAGACCGTCGAGGCAGGTGAGGTGCGATGAGCGAATCAGACTGGTGGGGCATCGCGTGGCTCGTGATCCTGCTCGCGGGCAACGCCTTCTTCGTCGGCGCCGAGTTCGCCGTCATCTCCGCGAAGCGCTCCCAGATCGAGCCGCGCGCCGAGAAGGGCTCCCGGGCGGCGAAGACGGCGCTCTGGGCCATGGAGCACGCGACGCTCATGCTCGCGACGAGCCAGTTGGGCATCACGGTGTGCTCGCTCCTCATCCTCAACGTCTCCGAGCCCGCCATCAAGCACCTCCTCGAGGTGCCGCTCGAGCTCACAGGGCTGGGCCCGGAGTGGATCGCGGGCATCGCCTTCACGATCGCGCTGCTCTTCGTCTCCTACCTGCACGTCGTGCTCGGCGAGATGGTGCCCAAGAACCTCTCCTTCTCGCTGCCGACGCGCGCAGTGCTCATCCTCGCGCCGCCGCTCGTGACCGTCGCGCGCATCTTCGCCCCCATCATCTGGAGCCTCAACGGCATCGCCAACGGCGTGCTGCGGCTGTTCGGGGTCGAGCCGAAGGACGAGGCCACGAGCGCATTCACGCTCGAGGAGGTCGAGACGATCGTGCAGCAGTCCACGCGGGAGGGACTGCTCATGGACACCTCGGGGGCGCTCACGGCGGCGTTCGAGTTCACGACGAAGATCGTCGACGATGTCGCTCTGCCGCTCGACACGCTCGTGGCCCTGCCGGAGGACGCCTCGGCGATCGATCTGGAGCGCGCGGTCGCCCAGCGCGGCTTCAGCCGGTACCCGCTCGTGGACGAGCGCGGCGAGCCGACCGGCTACCTGCACCTCAAGGACGTCATCGATCTGCCCGAGGACGAGCAGGACGACCCGGTGCCGCCCAAGCGCATCCGTCGCCTCGTCTCGATCCTCGCGACGGCAGACCTCGAGGATGCCCTCGCGATCATGCGGCGCTCGGGTGCCCACCTCGCGCGCGCCGTCGACGCGGAAGGCCGCACGAGCGGCGTCCTCTTCCTCGAGGACATCATCGAGGAGCTCGTCGGCGAGGTGCAGGACGCCACGAGGCGTCGTTAGGGCACTGCTCGCTCCGCGTCGTCGTGAGGTCGCGGCGCAGCTAGGCCGGGTAGGGCCGCGCGCGCTCGTACTGCGGCGGCCAGGGCGCCAGGGCATCCTCGACGCCGAGCTGCTGCGCGAAGCGCATGCCCGCGTGCGGGTCGCGCATCCATTCGCGCCCCATCATGACCGCGTCCGCCTGGCCGCTTGCGACGATGTGCTCGGCCTGCTCGGCGCCGGTGATGAGCCCCACGGCGTTCACGAGTACTCCGCCCGCGGTGCGCACGTGCTCGGCGAGGGGAACCTGGTATCCGGGGCCGACGGGAATGCGGGCCCGCACGAGGCCGCCGCTCGAGATGTCGAACAGGTCGGCGCCCGCCTCGAGGGCCCACGCCGCGACCGTTGCTGTCTGCTGCTCGTCCCAGCCGCCCTCCGTCCAGTCGGTGCCGGAGAAGCGCACGAGCACGGGCAGGTCGGGGCCGACCTCGGCGCGCACGCCGCGCACGATGTCGAGCAGCAGCCGTGCACGGTTCTCGAGGCTGCCGCCCCACTCGTCGGTGCGCTCGTTGGAGAGGGGGGAGAGGAACTGGTGCAGGAGGTACCCGTGGGCGGCGTGCACCTCGACGAGGTCGAAGCCCGCGTCGGCGGCGCGGCGGGCGGCCGCGATGAAGGCGAGCCGAACATCCTCGATGCCCTGCACGTCGAGGGCGACGGGTGGCGCGTATCCTTCGAAGGCGATCGGCGAGGCCGAGACGGTCTGCCACCCGCCCTGCTCGATCGGCATCGTGCCGCTGCCGGAGTGCCCCGCGGCGGTCTGACCCCACTCGGGGTAGACGGAGGCCTTGCGCCCCGCGTGCGCGAGCTGCAGGCCCGCGGCGGCGCCCTGCGAGTGCACGAACTGCACGATGCGGCGCCAGGCGTCGCGCTGGTCGTCGGTCCAGATGCCCGTGTCGTGTGGGCTGATGCGGCCCTCGGGCGTCACGGCCGTGGCCTCCGCCATGACGAGGCCCGCGCCGCCGCGCGCGAAGGAGCCCAGGTGGGCGAGGTGCCAGTCGGTCGGCACGCCATCGGCCTCGGTGACGGAGTACTGGCACAGCGGGGCGACCCAGAGCCGGTTGCGGATCGTGAGCGAGCGGAGGGTCATGGGGCTGAAGAGAGCGGAGGTCACACTCTCATCCAAGCGCACGGAGACGGGGTGCATTCCCGATCGGCGACGCGCACCTGCTCGATAGGGTGGCCCGATGGAGCCGGAGGAGCAGAGCGCGACGAGCGACGACAGCGTCGAGTTCGGGTTGCGCGAGGCGGCCGATCACCTCGCCGAGCCGGGGCCGACCGACGACAAGTACTCCCGCGGCGTGCTCGGCGTCGTGAGCGGCAGCGCCGTGTACCCCGGTGCCGCTGTGCTCACCGTCGAGGCTGCGTTGCGCACGGGAGTCGGCATGCTGCGCTACCTGGGCCCGTCCCGGGCGGCCGAGTTCGTGCTGCATCGCCGGCCCGAGGTCGTCACCGCTCCCGGTCGCGTGCAGGCGTGGCTGCTCGGGTCGGGCATGCCGAGGCCCGACGAGGAGGGCGGGGCTGACTCCGAGGTGACCGAGCACGTGGATCGGGCTCTCAGCAGTGGACTGCCGATCGTTCTCGACGCGGGAGCGCTCGCACGCGCGGAGGGCCGCGTCGGCCCCATGGTGCTCACGCCGCACGCGGGCGAGCTCGCACGGCTGCTCGGGGTGGAGCGGGCGAGCGTCGAGGCCGACCCGGTCACGAGTGCGCGCACGGCCGCGCAGCGCTACGGCGCGACGGTGCTGCTCAAGGGCCACCGCACGACGGTCGTGGGGCCGACGGGCGCGCCGCTGCACGTGGAGCAAGCCCCCGCGTGGCTCGCGACCGCGGGGGCGGGGGACGCTCTCGCGGGCATCCTCGGGGCGCTCGTCGCGACCCACTCCCAGGCGGTGCTCGACGAGCCGGGCTTGCTGGGTCCGCTCGCGGCGACGGCCGCGGTCGTGCACGGTCGCGCTGCGCGAGCCGCCTCGGGCGGTGGCCCCTTCACGGTGCTCGATCTGTGCGGCCGGGTGGGCCCGGTGATCGCCGAGCTTCTCGTGCTGCGAGCGTGAGCATCCGGGGGCGAGGAGCTGAGGGGCTGAAGGGCTGAGCGCCTGAACCCTGCGGGCCTCAGCAGCTGAGCACGGTCGCTCCGGGAGCGGCACTACGCTGACGAGCATGCCGGCCGTCGCACGATTCCTCACGCTCGGGCGGCGCGCTCTCGTGCTGTGGGTGCTGTTCGCCCTCGTGCATGCCTGGCTGGGCATCCTGAATCTGATCGGGCCTGGCCAGCCGTTCGGCGACGTCCTGTACGTCTACCCGTTCTGGGTGGAGCGGGGACTTCTCGACGGCCAGTGGGTCGGCATCACCACCTCGTGGGTGTACCCGCTGCTCGCCCTCGTGCCGATGCTCGCCGCGTACGCTGCGGGGCCCGAGTGGTACGGCGCGGTGTGGCTCGGCATGGTGACGGCCCTCCACGCCGCCGCCTACCTCGCCCTTCTGGGCGCTCGGGCGCGTGTGCCGGCGTCGCGTGCCGCGATCGCCGCGGGCTGGATGCTCTTCCTCCTGCTCCTCGGTCCCGTCGCACTCGGGCGCATCGACGCCGTGACGGTCGCGCTCGCGATCGTGGCCATCGCGCTGCTGCCCGACCACCCCCGGTGGGCGGGCGCCCTGCTCGCGGTCGGTGCCTGGGTCAAGGTGTGGCCGGCGGCGGTGATCGTCGCTGCGCTCATCGCCGTGAAGCGCCGGGCAGCGGTGCTCGTGGGGGCGCTCGTCGTGAGTCTCGCCGTCGTCGGGGTCGGGCTCGCGCTGGGCGCGGGTGCCGCGCTGTTCAGCGCGGTCACCGAGCAGAGCGCACGCGGTCTGCAGGTCGAGTCTCCGGTCGCGACGCCGTGGCTGTGGGCAGCCCTCGCTGATCGGGGCGCGGCGCAGGTGTCGTACGATTCGGCGCTGCTGACCTTCCAGGTCCTGGGTGCGGGCACCGATCTCGCCGCGGCGCTCACGACGCCCGCCCTCGCACTCGTCGTCATCGCCGTCGCCGGTCTCGGAGTGCTCGCGGTGCGTCGCGGCGTCGCCGAGGCGCGGCTGCTGCCCGTGCTCGCCCTCGCCCTCGTGATGTCGCTCGTGCTCGTCAACAAGGTCGGGTCGCCGCAGCTCGCCTCGTGGGTCGTGGTGCCCGTCGTTCTCGGTCTCCTGCTGCAGCGTCGTGGGGGCGAGCCGTTCGTGGTGCCCTCGATCCTCGCGCTCGCGATCGCCGCCTCGACCCAGGTCGTCTACCCGGTGCTCTACGAGCGCCTGCTCGCGCTCGACCCGGCGCTCGTGCTCGTCCTCACCGTGCGCAACCTGCTCTATGTGGCCTTGTGGGCGTGGGCCGTCTCGCGTCTGGCGGGCCTGCTGCGCGACCCGCGCCGGTCGGGCGCGTACGATTCCCGCAAGCTCACGGAAGGAGCATCCTCATGATCGTGGCGTTCTCGGTCGCCCCCTCGGGCGGCACGCCGTCGGATTCCGTGCACGACGCCGTCGCGGCGGCCGTGCGCATCGTGCGCGAGTCGGGCCTGCCCAACCGCACCTCCTCGATGTTCACCGAGATCGAGGGGGAGTGGGACGAGGTCATGGAGGTCGTCAAGCGCGCGACCCTCGCCGTCGCGGAGCACGGCACGCGGGTCTCGCTCGTGCTCAAGGCCGACTACCGGCCCGGGCACACCGGCGAGCTCGACGGCAAGGTGAAGCGGCTCGAGGCTGCGCTCGATTCGCAGGGGAAGGGCTAGAGCCCGCTGCCTCGAGGCCGCACTCGATTCGCAGCGGAACGGCGAGAGCACGCTGCCTACGCCGGTCACTTTGTCGACTGAAGAATGTCGGTGGTCGATGGTGTGATTGCCTCATGAACGCACTCGGGCTCTCGCTTACTGAGCGCCCGCGCCCGTCGACGGTGCTCGACGATTCGCTCGCCGACCTTCTGCAGGCGGCCGCCACTCTGGAGAGTGTCATGGCGAGGGCGCAGGCGATGCGCGCCGAGGTGATCGACCGCGCGCGTCAACTCGCCGAGCTGACTGCCGCCGCAGAGTCTGCTGAGCTGCAGCGTGACGACTCGCCGTCGGCGCGTCGGCAGCTCGCGCACCGAGTCCTCGCGAGTGAGGTGGCGTGCGCGCTGCGCGTGCCTGAGCGCTCGGCCGAGCGGTTGATCGACGAGAGCGACAAGCTCGTTCGTCACCTGAGCGCGACCCACCGTGCTCTGGCCGAGGGCTCGATCAGCTATCGGCACGCCCAGGTGATCATTGACGAGGCTCGGTCCTTGCCTGAGGCGGCTCTCCCCGGCTTCGAGTCCGCCGTGCTGCCGGTGGCCGCGCGACTCACCGCCGCCCGTCTTCGCCCCCGTGCGCGCATCGAACGCGAGCGCTGCCACCCCGAGAGCATCGAGCAGCGTGTGAAGGCGGGTGAGGCGGAGCGGAACGTGAGTCTCGAGCCCGCGCACGACGGCATGGCCTGGTTGAGCGCCTTCTTGCCGGCAGCACGAGCTAGCGCCATCTACGAGCGACTCACGACGGTGGCGCTCGACGTCAAGCGCACGGCGTCGGGCAGCGACGACGATTCGCGCACTCTCTCGCAGCTGCGCGCCGACGTGTTCACCGACCTCCTCGTCGACGGGGTTGTCGATGCGACGGGATGCGGCACGGGGGTTCGCGCGACGGTGCACGTCACCGTGCCGGTCGAACGCCTGCTCGGCGCGGCGGCGACGAACACGTCGCCCGCGCCCACAACCTCAGCGCCCACAACCTCAGCGCCCACAACCTCAGTGCCCATCACCGCCGCGTTCATCCCGCAAGCGGAGCTCGAGGGTTACGGCCCGCTCGACGACGACACGGCTCGAGAACTGGCTGCGCGTGCGCCCTCCTTCACTCGACTGCTCAGGCATCCAGAGTCGGGCGCGGTGCTCTCGGTCGGGCGTGATCGCTATGCGGTGCCCGCTGACCTGACGGCGGCCCTGCGCATTCGCGATCGCACGTGCAGGTTTCCGGGGTGCGGTCGATCAGCACGTCGCAGCGACATCGATCACACGATCGACTGGCAGTTCGGCGGCACCACGTCGATCGACAATCTGGCGCACCTGTGCCCGGCGCACCATCAGTTGAAGCATCGCAGTGCGTGGCAGGTGTCGCAGCAGGGCGGCGGCGTCCTGCGCTGGCGATCACCGAGCGGGTCCACCTACGTGACCCATCCCGAGGGCGGCCCGGCACCGCCGAGAGCGCGAGAAAGCACCGACACCAGTTGAGTGCGCGGTGCTGCGCCCTGGCCTGGTGCATGCCGTTCGCAGCTGGGGTGACGGCTAGAGCCCGCCGCCTCCGCCCGGGGCGTCGACGAGAATGCCGTCGTTGATCGCCTGCTTGCGCAAGCCCACCTTGGTGCCGACGTCGATGCCCGCGATGCGGTACTTCTCGCGGATGCGCTTGAGGTAGCTCTTCGCCGTCTCTTCCGAGATGCCGAGCTGGTACGCGACCGACTTGACCGGTTCCCCGGCGCCGTACAGGGCCATCACACGGCGTTCCTGCGCGCTCAGGCGCGGAGACCCGCCGACGTCGGCGGCGTTGAGCGCGAGGTCGAGCTCGGCGGAGATGAACGACTCGCCCGCATGCGCGGCGCGGATCGCCTCGACGATCATGCCCGCGTCCTCGCTCTTGACGAGGTAGCCGAGCGCACCGGCATTGAGGGCCTCGCGCACGACGTTGGGCTCGCTGTAGGTGCTCATGAGCACGACGCGCACGCCCGTCGACTTGAGGGTCTGAATCTTCAGCGAGACGGGGATATTGTCTTTGAGGTCGAGGTCGAGCAGCACGACGTCGACGGGGAAGGCCGGGTGCGAGAGCAGGTCAGGCCATGTGGCGACCGCGGCGACCATGTCGATGTCGTCGGCTGCCTGGCGAATCCACTCGGTGAGTGCCCCGAGCAGCATGCGGTGGTCGTCGACCAGAGCCAGTCGAATGGGGGTGTCCGTCGCTGCCATCGGTTCCTCCTGCATAGCTCAGCTGGGTCGCGCTGCGTCGACCGGGTTCTCGACCGAGCAGTCCAGCTCGATGCGAAACCTGCCGTTCGCTGTGCTGTCACTGTATCGCCCGACCCGGTCGAGGGCCTCCCACACACCGGGGTCGACACGATTTCGCTTCACGCCCGCCACCGACAGCACGAGCGGGATGATCGTCTCCTGCTGCTCGGAGGCGCTATCCGGGTCGGGAGAGGAGAGCGGGCCGAGGGCCACATCGATGAGTCTCGGAGGCGCACCTGAGGCGGGGTCGGAGGCGAGCAGCCAGATCGCGGCGAGCAGGGCATCCCGCTGGGTGCTGTCGAGCAGTCCGGCGAGCGCGGCGGGGTCGCTCACGGTGACGCGGGGGCCGAGGTGCTCAGACTCGGTGACAGCGTGGAAGAGCCACGTCTCGCGTCGCCCTTCGATGAGGTGCAGCCGCAGCTCGGTGGCGAGCCCGGAGGCGCGTGCGGCGAGAGCCGGCGGCAGCGGCAGGGGGGCGGTGCCCGTCGCGACCGACTCGAGCAGCTCCTCGGCATCCTGGTCGAGTCGGGCGAGCTCTTCGGAGGCGAGCATGCCCACGGCGAGGCGCGGTGCGGTGACCGTCGACTGGACGAGCACGCGGTCGAGCTCGCGCTTGAGCATCCTCTCGAATCCGCTCACGAGCAGGACGCCCGTGAGGCCGGGGCCGACCGCGAGCGCGACGACGACCATCTGGGCGGGGAGCGTCGTGGGGGTGAGGGGCGTCGTGGTGAGGATCGCGACGATGAAGGCGACCGCGAGTGCGCCGGTGGCGAGCAGCACCTCCCACTGGGCGCGCAGCGTGACGATGATGAGCAGCACGAAGCCCGCCGAGATGGAGGCTGTCGCATAGGTGCCCACGTTCTGGAGCGGCGCAATCGCGACGAAGTCGAGCCAGACGACGGCGCCGAGTGCGGCGAGGAAGAAGAAGTAGAGCCAATCGGGCAGCCGCTCACCGGTCGCGGAGATCGTGATGGTGAGGCCGAGGAACGTGACCATGAGCAGCAGCCAGGCTCCGACGACCGGCAGCAGGGTCGGGTAGTCGCCGGCACGCGACATGAACAGGGCGATGCCGAGCATCGACTGCAGGGCGGCAATGATGGCGACGCCGATGCCGAGGAAGCCGGAGCCGAGCGCGGAGGCGTGCGTCGAGGTGGGGGAGCCGCGGCGGTTGGAGGAGCGCGCGCCAGCGGGGCGCACCGACCCGCCGAGAGTGGATTCTTCGGGCAGCTGGTGAGTGCTCATCGCGGCACCTCCAGAATCACGGTCGTGCCGGCGCCCGGGGTGGAGAACACGCGTGCGGAGCCGCCGACGTCGCGCAGGCGGGCGACGATCGACTCGGTGAAGCCGAGGCTGGAGGCGGCGATCTCTTCGGGCGAGAAGCCGACCCCGGCGTCGGTGATGACGGCGCGCAGGGAGTCGTCGGTCTGCGTAATGGTGACGTCGGCGTGCTCGACGCCGGCGTGACGGCGCACGTTCTCGAGCGACTCGGAGAGGGCGAGCAGGAAGGCGTCGAGCACGTCGCTCGGCAGCAGCACTTGGCCGGTGCCGTGCCAGCGCACATCGAGCCCCATGCGACCGAAGCGGTTCTTGACAGACTCGAGGGTCGTGCCGAGCGGCGTCTCGGCGACAGGTTCGAGGCTGTAGGAGCCCGAGAATCGCGGCATGGGGGTCGAGCCGAGCCGCAGCTGGCGCAGCAGCCGTGCGTCTTCCGCTGCCTGCTCGCGCATGGCCTCCTCGGTGACGCCGACGCCCGAGTGGGCGAGCAGGGTGAGGGTGGCGAGCACGGTGTCGTGCAGCAGTCGCGCGCTCTGCCGCCGCTGCGCTTCCGTCTCGCTCGCCTGCCGTTCGACGGTGTGCGCGCGGCCGATGCCGTCGATGCGGCGCAGTGCTCGCTCCACTCCCACGGTGACCCAGGTGCCGATGATGAGCATGATGACCCACGAGGCGAGCGTCGCGATGGCCGGGGTCGAGATGAGTCCGCCCGTTGGGCCCGCGGTTGCGACGAGCAGGCTGCTGCCGAGGGTTCCCGCGGCCCACACGAGCCAGCGCACCGTGCCCTCGCTGAGCACCATGCCGACGCCCGCGAGCCCCGCGGCGCCGAGCGGCGCGAGGGAGAGCGGGAGGGCGAGGGAGGAGCCCTGCCCCCAGGGCAGCTGCGCGAGGGCGAGCGCGCCGAAGCCGAGCAGGATCGTGAGTACGACCCAGCCGAGGTGAGAGCTGCGCCCCACCATGACGAGGGCGCCCGCCTGAGCGATGAGCAGAATGAGCACGCTCGGCAGCACGTCGGCGTCGACGACCCCCGGCAACGAGAGGCTCAACCCTGCGAGCAGCACGCCGCACAGCCCGAAGGCGCGTGCCGCGCGCTGCAGCAGCAGCTTGCGCTCGCGCTCGATCATCGCGGCGTCGCCCTGGTGACATACCTCATCGCGCTCAGTCTGGCACCAGCGTGGCCTGCGAACCGGGAGGCCGCACCGGGCAGGGCAGTGTCCGCGGAATGCTCGGGTCAGATAGGTCGCGATAACCTGGCTGCCATCCGGTCGTAGGTGGCGACAGGTGGACGGGAGTGCTGATGCTTCGGCCTCTCGCCGCGCTCGGGCTCGTGTTGGGCGCGGCTTCACTCTTCACCTCGTGCGGCGGAGTGCCCGCAGATCGAGGCCCGTTCGCTCTTGGCGAGGGAGACGAGGGTCTGGTGGTCGTTGCTTGCGAGGATCTCGAGTTGTCCGAGATGCTGATCTCGCAGGCGGTGGTCGTCGAGGGCGACAGGAAGTACCCAGAAACGATCGCCGAGTGGGACCCTTCGCAGAAGCTAAGCACCGGAGACCCTCTCGCGTACAACGCTGTCTCTCCCGGCAGTGGCTTCGGCGGGGTGGGTTCGATGGAGCCCGACGCAACATACTTTGTCGATTCCTTGGGGTCCGACGGCAACGGAGTCACCGCAACTTTCTACGTGCCCAGTGGCGGCCTTCCGCCCGGAATGTGGCTAGGTTCGGATCAGTCGATCAACGTTGCGCCGTGCGACTACTGGAGGCGTTGACGGGAGGGCCGTCTCCACTCCAGTAACCTCTGACGCACTTGGCCTGGGTCTGGTGCCGTCCTCCGATCCAGGAGGGTAGACCACTCCCAAGGCCTCGTCAGCCCGGGAGGCCGCATGCACGACGGACTGCGTCGTACAGCCCCGAGCGCACATCGTCATCCGCGGCGACGATCACGGTGATCGCGGGCCCGGCGCCACTGTCGAGCCGCACGGTGGCGGGGAACCGCGTGCCCTGCTTGTCCTCCGCGATCGCGTGCGGGTCGCATCGTGCGGGCGTCAGGTTCACGGGCACCACGGTGCGCTCGCCGGGCGAGACGCGCGCATCGATCGGGATGCTCGACCCCCGCAGCCCGTTGCCGTCGACGACGCTCAGCAGCACGGTGCCGCCGATCGACTCGATGATCACGGCATCGTCGGCGGTCTCCGTACCGACGACGATGAGATCGAGCCCGATCACGCTGCTCGCCCCTGCGTCGAGCACGTCGCGCTCGGGGGCACGACGCAGGGTGAGCTCCACGACGGCGTCGACGGCCGCTGCCTCGCACGCCGCTGCGAGCCACGCGGCCCACTGCCCGAGGCGGTCGATGGTCGGCTCGTCGACGACAGCGGTGGAGCCATCGGTGAGCAGAACTTCGAGCCGGGCATCCGGCGCCGCGGTTGTCGGGGCGGGGCAGCGGGCGCCCGCGAGCAGCAACGGCAGATCGCGTGTCGCTCCGGCGGGGATCGTCGTCTCGTCGTCGCGCGTGAGCGGGCCAGTGAGCGCGGGGGAGTCGAGGCTCGCACTCACGACCGTGACGGGCGTCGCACCGGCGTTGCGCACCGCGATCTGCATCGTGCCGCGCTCGGGGTCGAAGCGCGTGCGGTAGACCTCCACCACGAGATCGACCTCGTCACTCGACGCAGGCCCGACAGGGGGAGGCGGCGATTCGGGCGGGTCGGCACCCCGGGAGGTAGCGCACGAGGTGAGAAGGGCGACGAGCAGCACGAGCGCGGAGACGCGCAGGAAGCCCGCCCGGCCGCGCACGTCAGCTCGCGAGCAGCTCGGCGAGGTGGGGGCTCACGAGGTCGTCTTCGATGAGGAAGGAGTCGTGCCCGAACGGCGAGCTGATGACGACCGCCTCGGAGCCGTGGATCGTGCGCGGCAGGTGCGCCGAGAGCAGGTGCTGCGTCTCGACCGGGAACAGTCGGTCGCTGTCGATACCGAGCACGAGGCAGGTCGCGGTCACGCGCGCGAGCGTCTCGGCGAGCGGCCCGCGCCCGCGTGTCACGTCGTGCGAGTTCATGGCCTCCACGAGCGCGATGTAGCTGTTGGCGTCGAACCGGCGCGTGAACTTGTTGCCGTGGAAGTCGAGGTAGCTCTCCACGGCGAAGCGCCCGCCGTGGCCGAGCGGGTCGAGCGTGCCCTGCCAGCTGCGCTCGAAGCGCGCGTTGAGCTCGTCGGGCGAGCGGTAGTTGAGCAGCGCCATGCGCCGCGCGAGAGCCAGGCCGCGGTATGGCCCCTCCGGCTCGTCGTAATAGTCGCCCTCGCGAAAGAGCGGATCCATGCGAATCGCCTCGATCTGCACCGAGTTCAAGGCCAGCTGGTCGGCATTCGAGAACGCGGGCGCCGCGAGCACACCGACGCGAGCGACGCGATCAGGATGCTCCACCGCCCACTCGAGCGCGTGCATGCCCCCCATCGACCCGCCGATGACCGCCGCGAACCGCTCGATGCCGAGGGCATCGGCGAGCATGCGCTGCGCGGCCACCTGGTCACGGATGGTGAGGTACGGGAAGCGCGAGCCCCACTCGGAGCCGTCGGGGCTGAACGACGCCGGGCCGGTCGAGCCCTGGCAGCCACCGAGCACGTTCGGGGCGAGCACGAACCAGCGGTCGGTGTCGATCGCGAGCCCGGGGCCGACGATGCCGCCCCACCAGCCCGCCGTCGCGTGGCCGGGGCCGGGAGGCCCCATGAGGTGACTGTCGCCCGTGAGCGCGTGCGGCACGAGCACGACGTTGGAGTGGTCGGGGGCGAGCTCGCCCCAGCTCTCGTAGGCGAGGCGCACGTGCGGCAGCGAGCGACCCGACTCGAGTTCGAGCGGCCCGAGGTCGACGAAGCGGCGCTCGCCGGGGTCGTCCCCCTCGCGCCACGCGCCCGTCGTGGGAGGTGTGCCGCGCAGCGCGCGGCGGCTCGCCTCGGTGATGAACGCCGAGGGCACCGTGTCTTCGCTCGTCTGCCAGTCCATGCTCAGACCATTCTGTCGCAGTCGCGCCCGGCCACCCGTCGTATGACGACGTGAGACCGGGCGCGGTGCGAAACGGGGTGCTGCTAGCGGGCGCTCGCCGCCGAGACGGCGCGGGCGGCCGCGAATCCCGACTCGAGGTCGGCGATGATGTCGTCCAGGTTCTCGAGCCCCACGGAGAGGCGTACGAGGCCCGGAGTGACGCCCGCGGAGAGCTGCTGCTCGGGCGTGAGCTGCGAGTGCGTCGTCGAGGCCGGGTGAATGATGAGGCTGCGCACGTCGCCGATGTTGGCGACGTGGCTGAACAGGCTCACGCTGTCGACGAGCGCGCGGCCCGCGTCAACGCCGCCCTTGAGCTCGAAGGAGAGCACCGCGCCGACGCCCTTCGGGGCGTACTTCTGGCCGGCCTCGTACCAGGGGCTCGACGCGAGGCCCGAGTAGTCGACCGTCGCAACATCGTCGTGCTTCTCGAGCCATTCGGCCACCGCCTGAGCGTTCTGCACGTGGCGCTCGATGCGCAGGCTGAGCGTCTCGATGCCCTGAATGAGCTGCCAGGCGTTGTCGGGGGAGATGGCCGACCCGATGTCGCGCAGCAGCTGCACGCGCGCCTTGATGATGTACGCGATGCCGTCTCCGAGCACGCCCGTGTAGCTCGCACCGTGGTACGAGGGGTCGGGCTCGGTCAGACCGGGGAACCTCTCGACGTTTTTCGACCACGCGAACTTGCCGCCGTCGACGATGAACCCGCCGATGACGGTGCCGTGACCGCCGAGGAACTTCGTCGCCGAGTGCACGACGATGTCGGCGCCGTGCTCGAGGGGGCGAATGAGGTACGGGGTCGCGATGGTGTTGTCGACGATGAGCGGCAAGCCGGCCTCGTGGGCGACGCCGGCGACCTTCTCGATGTCGAGGATGTTGACCTTGGGGTTGCCGACCGTCTCGCCGAAGAGAAGCTTCGTGTTCGGGCGGATCGCCGCGCGCCATGCCTCCGCGTCGTCCTGGTCCTCCACGAAGGTGACCTCGATGCCGAGCTTCGCGAGCGTGTACGTGAAGAGGTTGTAGGTGCCGCCGTAGACGCTCGAGGAGGAGACGATGTGGTCGCCGGCGTTCGCGATGTTGAGCACCGCGTAGGTGGTCGCGGACTGGCCGGAGGACAGCAGGAGCGCCGCGGTGCCGCCCTCGAGGGCGGCGATGCGCTGCTCGGCGACATCCTGCGTGGGGTTCTGGATGCGCGTGTAGATGTTGCCGAACTCGGCGAGTGCGAAGAGGTTCTTGGCGTGCTCGGCGTCGTTGAAGACGTACGCCGTCGTGCGGTAGACCGGGGTCGCTCGCGCGTTCGTCACCGGGTCGGGCTGCGCCCCCGCGTGAATCTGCTGCGTTTCGAACTTCCAGGTGTCGGACATGGTGGAGCTCCCTCGGGTCTGCGGTACGTGCCGACGCGACGTGTCAGCGCTACGTGTCAGTGACGGTACGGCCACGCGCGCCCGCGGTCAACGGGCCCCGACACACGCCGTAACCTGCGGTGCGCTCGGCCCCGTCGCGACCCGGTGGGGTCGGTGCGCGAAGGACCGAGCCGCATGGGGCCCGTCGTCGTGTCGATCTCCCGGTGGAGCAGCCAGCGCGGGCGCGGCTCGACGAGGGGGCGTGTCGCCCACCGCACCCAAGGGCTCGCGAGGGCGAAGGAGATGCCGACGGAGATCACGGTCATGACGAGCAGCCACGGCCAGCCGGTGATCTCGTCGCCGATGATGCCCGACTCCCGGATCGGGTAGAGCGCGAAGGAGTGCAGCAGGTAGACGTACATGGTCGCCTGTCCGAGCGGCGTGATGACGAGGCGACGGCGCGGCACGAGAACGAAGACGCACGCCGAGAGCAGCACCGCGAGCGCGAGCAGGCTCAGGCGCACAGCACCCGCCCACCACTGGTTCTCGCCGAGCCCGTCGTAGGAGTCGTCGTAGAAGAACCAGAAGCGCAGGTCGGTCGCGCGCCACACGTCGATGAAGGCCCACAGGACGGCCGCCCAGATGGCGAGCACGGCGAGGGCGCCCATGCGCACGAGCGCGGCAGGAGCCTCGGCGAACCGCCATCTCTCGACGACGTCCCACTCACGCAGCTTCCAGCCGAGCACGAAGAAGGGAAGGATGCCGATGGCGCGGGAGAGCGAGAACGTCGAGTCGACGTTCGAGAAGTAGCCGACCCCGATCGAGGCGATCACGGCCCACAGGAGGGGCCAGCGCAGCAGCGCGAGGTAGGGCAGGATCAACCGGAAGATGCCGAGCGCGAGCAGGAACCACAGCGTCCACGACGGCGTCGTCGGGTTGACCGCGACGCGCCCCTCGACGACGTAGTGCAGGAGAGTCCAGATCGACTCGAAGATGACGTACGGCACGATGATGTCCGTGATGACGCGCCGCATCTGGCGAGCCGTCGGCGGCCCCGACTTCGAGAAGTAGCCGCTGATGATCGCGAAGAGCGGCATGTGGAACGCGTAGATGAACAGGTACGCGACGAGCCCGGCATCGGAGTCGTAGGTGAACCTCTGAATGCCGTGCCCGACGACGACGAACGTGATGGCGACGAACCGCGCGTTGTCCCAGACGGGCACGCGCGAGGTCGCGGTCGATGAAGCCCCCATGGGCAGGAAGGGTACGCCGCCCCGCTCGGAGTACCGTAGGCGCATGCACAGCAGACGCGCAGTCATCACGGGGGCGAGCTCGGGCATCGGCGCCGCGACGGTGCGCCGCCTGCGCGACGCGGGCTGGTCGGTGCTCGCCGTGGCCCGCCGAGAGGACCGCCTCGCGGCGCTCGCGGAGGAGACCGGATGCTCGGTGCGGGTCGTCGACGTCACGCGCGAGGACGACGTGGTCGCACTGCGGGCCGCGCTCGCGGACGACATCGCGGCGACGGGTCAGCCGCTCGACGCGCTCGTGCTCAACGCCGGCCTCGCGATCGGCGTCGACCCCGTCGAGGAGGCGGACCCCGCGGACTGGGCGCGCATGTTCGAGGTCAACGTGCTCGGAGCCCAGCGCGTCGCCGCCGCCCTGCTGCCGCTGCTGCGCGAGGGAGCCCTCGAGCGAGGGTTCGCCGATGTGATCGCCGTGACCTCCACGGCCGGTCGGCGCGCCTACGAGGGCGGCGGAGGCTACGCGGCCTCGAAGTTCGGCCTGCGGGCGCTCATGGACACCCTGCGTCTCGAGCTCGCGGGCGAGCCGATCCGGGTCATGCAGGTGGCCCCGGGCATGGTGCGCACCGACGAGTTCACTCTGCACCGACTCGGCGGCGACGCCGAGCGTGCTGCGGCGCTCTACGAGGGGGTCGAGCATCCCCTGACGGCCGACGATGTCGCCCTCGTCATCGCGCAGTCCCTCGCCCTGCCCGGCCACATCAATCTCGACGAGATCACGATGCGCCCGGTCGCGCAGGCCGCGCAGCACAAGCTCATTCGGGGTCCGCTGCGGCCGCGCGAGGCGCCGCGGGAGTGACCGGCGCTGCCTCGCCCGCGACGACCTCGTCGCTGAAGGCGAGCTTCGGCACGGCGAGAAGCAGGATCGCGCTCACGAGCGCCGTGCCGCCGCAGATGGCGAACACCGTGAGGTAGCCCGCGTAGGTTCCCACGGTCTCGAGAGCAGCCTGGCCGCCCGCGTAGATGAGCACGACGGCGAAGATCGCGGAGGCGAAGGAACCGCCGATCGTCTTCGTCGTGTTGGTGAGGCCCGCGGCGATGCCGGTCTGGCCGAGCGGCGCGGCGGCGGAGGCGGCTGCGGGGAGAGCGGCGACGAGCGCACCCGACCCGATGCCGGCGACGACCATGTTGAGGGTCACCTGCAGGGGCGTCGCGTTGAAGGGCAGGAACATGAGGTAGCCGACGGCGATGAAGGTCGTGCCCACGATGAGCGCGATGCGCGGGGTCGTGCGGTTCGACAGCACGGGGAAGAGCAGCGCCCCGACGATCATGGCGATGAGATACGCGCCGATGATGTTCGAGATCGCCGAGGAAGACAGCCCCAGGCCGTATCCGACGACGGGGTCAGTGCCCGCGTACAGGCTCAGAGGGGCCTGGGCGCCGAGGATGCTGATGCCGAGCAGCCCCGCGACGAGCTGGATGGGCCACATCGACGGCTGGCGCAGCACGCGCAGGTCGATCGCCGGGTCGGGGTGGCGCAGCACCCAGCGGCCGAAGGGGAGGAGCAGCAGGACCCCGACGGCCATGAGGAGGTAGACCCACCAGGCCTCCGGCCCGTTGATGCGCAGGAAGGTCAGGCCGCTCGTGATGGTCAGCAGCGCGATCGTGAGCAGCACGAAGCCGACGGTGTCGAGGCGTCGACCGGGGATGGGCGTCGACTCGGGCACGCCGAAGAGGATCGCGAAGAACGCGACCGTCGTCGCCGCGGCGGGCACCGACAGCGCGAGCGGGACGTTGCCGCCGACCGCTTCGAAGAAGCGACCGCCGCCGAGGGCTCCCGCGATGGCGCCCGCCTCGAGGGCGACGACGAGGAACCCGGCAGCGCGACGGGTCTGCGAGGCGCCACGCTTCTCGCTGCGGCCACGGTCGAAGATGAGGGCGACCTCGAGCGGTAGCCACACGACATAGAAGCCCTGCAGCGCCCACGCGAAGAGGAAGCTCCAGAAGTCGGCCGCGAACACGAGCCACCAGCTGGCTCCCGCCGTGAGCACGGTCGAGAGCAGCAGCACCTTCTTGTGCCCGATCATGTCGCCGAGCTTGGCGAGGATCGGCACGACGAGGGCGCTCAGCAGCAGCTGCGCGGCCTCGAACCAGTTGAAGTCGGGGTCGCGGATGCCCAGATACTCGACGATGTCGGGGATGAGCGGAATGTAGTACCCCTGCAGCACTCCACTCACGAACTCGACGAAGAACAGGTATCCCACGAGCCCGAGAGTGATCGCCCCAGACCGTCCGCGCAGCAGCTGTGCCATTCCGCGATGCTAGCGTGCGGCATCCTCAGGTCGGCGCCCGGCCCGCTAGCGTGATCGGATGAGCACGCCCCGACCGCTGAGCGACCTCGTGGCGGCCGACTGGGCGGATGCTCTCGCCCCTGTCGCCGGTCGCATCGAGGAGCTCGGGCAATGGCTGCGGGCCGAGGTCGCCGCGGGTCGTCCGTACCTGCCGGCGGGGCCCGCCGTGCTGCGGGCGTTCACCGCGCCGCGCGCCGAGGTGCGCGTGCTCGTCGTCGGCCAGGACCCGTACCCGACGCCCGGCCACCCGATCGGCCTGAGCTTCGCCGTCGAGCGCTCGGTGCGGCCTCTGCCGCGCAGCCTCGCGAACATCTACCGCGAGCTGCACGACGACCTCGGGGTGACGCCCGCCGAGCATGGCGACCTCTCGGCGTGGCAGAGCCAGGGCGTGCTGCTGCTCAACCGCGTGCTCACCGTGCGCGCGGGTGCGAGCGGCTCGCATCGCGGTCGTGGGTGGGAGGAGGTCACCGAGCACGCGGTGCGGTCGCTCGTCGAGCGCGGCGGCCCCCTCGTCGCGGTGCTCTGGGGGCGGCAGGCCCAGTCGCTCGCGCCGGCGCTCGACGGCATCCCGATCGTCGCGACCGCGCACCCGAGCCCCCTCTCGGCGCACGCCGGGTTCTTCGGGTCGCGCCCCTTCAGTCGCGTCAACGAGCTTCTCGACTCCCAGGGTTCCCCGGGCATCGACTGGCACCTGCCGTCGTAGGCTGGGAGCGTGCTGGAGGAGGAGTACCAACCGCGTCGGCGATTGCCGCGCCACTTGCGCCCCTCACCGCCGCCCGAGCCGACCTTCAGCTTCAGCGTGCGACCCGCGACGGAGGCAGACCTTCCGTACATCCGCGAGATCTACAACCACTACGTCGCCAACAGCACCGTGACCTTCGATGAGAAGAGCTGGACTCTGCGCGGCCTGCGCGCGAAGTTCGCGCACGTGCAGAAGCTCGGGTACCCCTTCATCGTGGCGGTGTCACCGACCGACCAGGTGCTCGGCTTCGCCTACGTCTACCCGTGGAAGGAGAAGGCGGCGTACCGCTACACCGTCGAGAACTCCATCTACCTCGGGCCGGCCTCGACCGGCAAGGGGCTCGGCACGGCACTTCTCGAGGAGCTGATGGAGCGCTCCCGCGAGGCGGGAGTCAAGGAGATCATCGCGGTGATCGCCGACCGAGGCGCGGACGCGTCGATTCGACTGCACGAGAAGTTCGGCTTCCGCCAGACCGGCGCCATGGGGCGCGTGGGCTACAAGTTCGACCGTTGGCTGGGCATCGTGCTGCTGCAGAAGTCGCTCGGGCCGTCGAAGAGCCAGCCGGCGGACGCACGCCGTTGAGCGCCCGCCGACCGCGCTACTGGTAGACCTCGCCGCGAATCTCCTCGACGAACACCACGGCCTCGTCGTAGAAGACCTGACCGCCGAAGGCGCTGATGACCGAGATCCAGCTGTCGATGCGCACCTCGTTGTAGATGGCGGGGGCACCCTGCTCGTCGCCGAGCAGGCCGTAGGTGATCGTGCCGTCCTCGAGGGTGCTCTCGTTGAGACCCTGCGCTGTGAGGTCGTCGACCACGCCGGCGCGCGTCGACGGGGTCAGCGGTGCGACGCTGATGAGCAGGTCGGCGATCTCACCATCGGGGTTCGCCCAGATGCAGCTGATGCCGCCCACCCGCTGCTCGGGGGTGGGGTCGACGAAGACGTCGTTGCCCTCCGTGCTGCCGGGGCCACCGCGCAGCACGAGGTTCTGGCCCTCGAGGTTGTCGAGTCGCTCCTGCGGGAAGATCTCCGTGCAGTCCGCGGGCAGGGCGAAGGCCTCCGGCTCGGGCTCGGTCGTCGGCTCCGGCTCGGGCTCCGACGTCTCGGTGGGCACGACCTCGGGCTCGTCGACCGGCTCCTCCTCGGCGGCGCACGCGCTGAGGCCCGCAACCAGCACGAGGGCGGCGGCGCCGCTCAGCACGCGGTGGCGCAAGAGGGGGCGTCGCTCGAGCATGGATCTCCTTGCGGTTCTCGGTGGTGCCGGGGCCTCGGTGGTGCCGGGCTGATGGGCGAGAATCTATCAGCCGAGCTGTGCCATGAGTGCTCCGATCGGGGGTGCAGGGCGGGGCATCCCGCGTTCGTTGCGCAATCGATACGAAGCCGCCCCGCGTAGGCTCGACGGCGTGTTCGAACTCCACCATCTGACCGCGCTCGAGCAGTGGCAGTGGCTGCACGAGGGCCGTCTCGAGCCCCGCGACCTCGTCGAGCACTACCTCGCGCGCATCGAGCGGATCAACGACGATGTCGGGGCGTTCACCGTCGTGGAGGCGCAGCGCGCTCGGGAGGCCGCGCAGCGCGTGGTGCGGGAGGTTCCCCGCACGGCGCCGCTCTGGGGTCTGCCGATCGCCGACAAGGAGCTCGTGCCGCGCGCGGGCCAGCGCACGACCTTCGGTTCGCGCCTGTTCGCCGAGCACGTTCCCGAGCAGTCCGACGAGCTCGTGCGCCACCTCGACGATGCCGGTGCGATCAGCCTGGGCGCCACGGCGGCGCCCGAGTTCGGTCTGCCCTCCTACACCGAGAGCCTCGTGGCACCTCCCGCGCGCACCCCCTTCGCGCTCGATCGTGGCGCCGGTGGATCGAGCGGCGGGGCGGCGGTCGCGGTCGCGGCCGGACTGTTGCCCTTCGCCCCGGGCTCCGACGGGGGAGGGAGCATCCGCATTCCCGCCGCCGCGTGCGGCCTCGTCGGCCTCAAGCCGTCTCGCGGGCGCATCCCCGCCGGCAGCGGTCTCGACCGGCCCGCCGGCCTCGTCGTGCCCGGTCCCCTCGCCCGCACGGTCGCGGACGCCGCGCTCATGCTGGACGCGCTCGTCTCCGCGGCACCGTGGGAGTTCGCGACGCGCGCGCCGTCCCCGCACGACGGCCCCTTCCTCGGCGCCGCCGTGCGCGGCGAGGGGCGGTTCCAGCTCGGCGTCATGACGAGCACGCCCTGGGAGGGCTTCACCGACATCACGATCGCTCCCGAGGCTCGGGATGCCCTCACGACGGCCATCGCGGGCTTCGAGCGCCTCGGCCACGGCGTGGACGATCTCACGCTGCCCGCCGAGCCCGACTACGCCCGGCACTTCCGCACGGTGTGGATGGCGGGGGCCGCGGGCATCCCCGCCCGGACGGACGAGGAGCTCGCCCTGCTCGAGCCGCTCACAGCGTGGCTCGTCGGCCAGGGCCGGGCGCTGCCCGCTACGGCGCTCGCGGAGGCGCTCGCCTGGCTCACGGGGTTCGAGCGCCGCGTTATCCGCCATCTCGGCACGGTCGACATCGTGGTCACGCCCGCGCTCGCGATGACGCCCCGCCCCCTCGGCTGGTTCGACGCGCAGGACCCGGAGCGCAACTTCGCGCAGCAGGTGCAGTACACGCCGTGGACGAGCTTCGTCAACGTCGCCGGGCTGCCCGCGCTCACTCTGCCGATCGGCCTCACGGGTGCCGACTCCGAGGTGCCGGGCGTGCCCATGGGCGTGCAGCTCATCGGGCGCCCGGGCGGGGAGGCCGATCTTCTCGCGCTGGGGGCGCAGTGGGAGCGGGCGCATCCGGAGCGTCTGCACCCGCCGCAGTGGTAGGCGGCGCTGCGGTGGGCGCCGCACCGGAAGGCGCCGCGGTGGCAGCGCGGCGGCGGTAGCCGCCATCCTCGAGCCCTGCCTCGATCTCGAAGCGGTTGCGCAGCGGGTCGCGGCCCGCCGCGACGTACAGCACGATGAACGCGAGGCCGTACCGCCGCCACTGCTGCCGGTGCACGGCCTCGTGCCGCAGCACGGCCTCGCCCACGCTGCCGTGCGTGAGGTACACGGCGCCGATGGTCGTGCCGCCCCGACCGAAGGCCCACCGCGGCAGTCCCGCGCACACGAGCAGGTCGCCGTGGCGCGCGACGTGGAATCGCGCGAGCGGTGCGCCCCAGACGAGGGCGAGCGCGGTCGCGAGCCAGTACCCGGGCAGCGCGAACACGGCACGCACGAACCGCACGGGCTAGCCCGTCGCGCTCGCGCGGCCGTACTGCTCGAGCAGCCGCAGCCAGATCTCGCTCATGGTCGGGTAGGAGGGCACGGCGTGCCACAGTCGGTCGAGGGTGACCTCGCCGACGACGGCGATCGTCGCGGCGTGCAGCAGCTCGGCGACGTCGTCGCCCACGATCGTGAACCCCACGATCACGCGGCGGTCCTCGTCGACGACCATGCGGGCGGTGCCGCGGTAGTCGTCGGCGTGCACGCTCGCGCCGGCGACGTACCCGAGCTCGTAGTCGACGGCGCGCACGTGCAGTCCGCGCTCGGTCGCCTCGGCGAGAGTGAGGCCGACGCTCGCGACCTCGGGCGCCGTGAACGTCACCTGGGGTACGGCGGCGTGGTCGGCGGTCGCGACGTGCGCGCCCCACGCGGCCTCCTGGCGGGATGCTCCGCTCGCGCGCGCCGCCATCCCGTCGCCCGCGGCGCGCGCCTGATACTTGCCCTGGTGCGTGAGGAGCGCACGGTGGTTGACGTCTCCCACGGCGTAGAGCCACTCGCTCGCGCGCCCGTCGGCGTCGAGGGCGCGCAGGGTGTCGTCGACGTCGATCCACTCGCCGGGGGCGAGCCCGACCGTCTCGAGCCCGAGGTCGTGCGTGGCGGCCCGGCGGCCGGTGGCGACGACGACCTCGTCGACGACGAGCTCGCGGCCCTCGGGTAGCGCGAGGCGCACGGTGCCGTCGGCGAGCCGGTCGACGCGCTCGGGCGTCGTGCCGATGAGCACCTCGGCGCCGTCCGCGCGCAGACGCTCGGCGACGGCATCACCTGCGAACTCCTCGACGCCGGAGAGCAGCCGCCCGCGGCTGAGGAGCGTCACGCGACTGCCGAGCGAGGTGAACGCGGTCGCCATCTCGCAGCCGACGACCCCGCCGCCGATGATCGCGAGCCGGTCTGGCACGGTCTCGGTGCTCGTGATCTCGCGGGAGGTCCACGGGCTCGCCTCCGCGAGGCCGTCGATGGGCGGCACCGCGGCCTCGCTGCCCGTGCAGATCGCGACCGCGTGGCGGGCGAGCACGGTGCGCTGATCGCCGTCGTCCCCCGTGATGATGACGCGGCGGTCGCCGTCGAGCCGAGCCCGGCCACGGGCGAGCTCGATGCCCGCCTTCTCGAGCCACCGCACCTGGCCGCTGTCGTCCCAGTGGCTCGTGAACGTGTCGCGCCGCGCGAGCACGGCGGCGGTGTCGAGCCTGCCCGTGACGGCTTCGCGCGCACCGCCCACGGCGTGCGCCGCGCGCAGCACGCTGCCGGAGCGCAAGAGTGCCTTGGAGGGCATGCACGCCCAGTACGAGCACTCGCCGCCGACGAGCTCGCTCTCGACGATGAGCACGCTCAGGCCGCCCTGCACGGCGCGGTCGGCGACGTTCTCGCCCACGGCTCCGGCGCCGATCACGACCACGTCGTACGACTCTGGCTCGTTCTGGTTGCCGTCCACGGCCGCTGTCGACACCACGCCTCTACCGCCCCACGAACGCGGGGTCGGTGCGGGTGAGGAAGGCCTGCATGCCGATACGTGCATCCTCCGTCTGCGCGAGCCGCACGAGCTCGTGCGGCAGACGCGCCTCCGCTGCCGCGGCTCCTTCGCGCACGGCGAGGCGGGCGTTGGCGAGAGTCGCCTGCACGGCGAGCGGCGCCTGGGCGGCAATGCGCTCGGCGAGTTCGCGCGCTCGCTCGAGCTGCTGGCCCGGCTCGACGACCTCCTGCACGAGACCCATGCGGTGCGCCTCGGCGGCGTCGAAGCGGTCGCCCGTGAGCATCCAACGCATCGCGTCGCCCCAGCCGGCCGTCGCGGCGAACCGGGTCGTCGCCCCGCCGAAGGGCAGGATCGCCCGCGCCACCTCGAGCTGAGCGAACACGGTGTCGGAGGCCGCGATCGTGATGTCGGAGGCGAGAGCGAGCTCGACGCCGAGGGTGAGGCACGTGCCCTGCACGGCGAGAACGACGGGCTTGCTCACGCGTGAGCCGTCCATGCCCCAGGGATGAATGCCGCCCTCGGGCACCATCGAGAGGCCCTCGGGCCCGATGCGGGGGGCCACGTCGGCGAGGTCGAGACCTCCCGTGAAGTGGTCGCCGTGCGCGTAGACGACCCCGACGCGGGCCTCGTCGTCGCGGTCGAGCTCGCCGTAGGCGAGCGCGAGCTGCTCGAGCATCGCGACATCGGCGGCGTTGCGCTTCTCGGGGCGGTTGAGGCCGATGAGCAGGAGGGGGCCGTCGCGGTCGACGGTGACGCGCTTCTCAGTCATGCACGCCAGGGTACTGAGGCAGGGCGCTCAGCGGGTGAAAGCGCCGATGATCCGCAGGATGGCGGCGCTGTCGTCGCCCGCCTCGTCATCGCGCGCTCCCTCGGGCGGGGCGTACTCGCACAACCCTGCACCGCCGAGCGGCAGCGCGCCGCGCGCCGCCCGCAGGGCGTCGCACAACTCCCCGAGCCCGAGCCCGAACGGGGCGGGGAAGCCGACGCCCGCGAAGACGCCGGGGTCGAGAACGTCGAGGTCGACGTGCAGGTAGAGCAGGGCATCCGCTCCGTCGCTCGCGCGCTCCGCGACCGCATCGGCCACCTCGTCAGCGGTTACTCGGCGCAGGCCGACCCGCTCGATCGCGTCCGCCTCCGCGTCGTCGAGGTCGCGCACGCCCAGCAGCAGAACGTCCTCGGGCGCCACGACGCCGTCGTCGAGGAGCGCGCGCAGCACCATGCCGTGGAACGCGCCGCTCGGGGAGGTCTCGGGCGAGTTGAGGTCGGCGTGCGCGTCGGCCCACAGCAGCACGGGTCGTGCACGAGCGGCGACCGCGTCGATGCTCGCGTACTCGACGCCGCAGTCGCCGCCGACGACGATGACGGGCGGCTCGTGCTCGGCGAGGGCGCGGCCGAGGCGCTCGCGCACGAGGCGGATCGAGCTCCAGCGGTGGATGCCCGTGCCCTCGTGGTCGCCGGCCTCGAGCGGCACCTCCACGCGCTCGGTCGCGCCGGCGGGCAGGTCGGCGAGGATCGCCTCGGCCCCTTCCACGAGGCGCATGGCGCGGTCGGAGCCGGAGCCCTGCCACTGCGGGACGACGAGGAAGCGAGCGGCCATGCCGTCAGTCTCGCACCGTGGGCGGCGCGGGCGGTAGCGCCGCGCGGCCGACAGCGGTGGCTGCGGAGCCGAGGAGTGCTTCGAGCGGTCCACGGCGCCCGAGCGCCGAGCACGCAAGACCGAACAGGATGCCCGCCACGACGAGCACGACCACGAGGGTCTCCCCGACCGGGCTCGTGAAGCGCCCCGCGGGCCCGAGCCCGGCGAGGGCCGCGATGACGATGACCTGGCCGACGTAGACCGTGAGGGCGACGCGACCGAGTGCGGTGAGCGGGGCGAGCGCGACGCGTCGCGACCGCGACGGCGTGCCGGGGTCGAGCACGACGAGCAGCAGCCCGATGATCGCGAACGCGAGACCGCCCGAGCCGATGAGCTCGGCGGTCGTGCCGCTGTGCGCCTCGGCCGAGATGCCCGGCAGGAGGGCAGCGGCACCGTAGCCGCCGAGCACGGCGGTGGCGCCTCCGCCGATGAGAACGGCGCGCGTGCGAGCGCGATCGAGCCCCGAGCGCGTCGCGAGCAGACCGAGACCCACGAGCGGCAGCCACAGCACGGCGGGATAGTAGCCCGTGAACAGGTAGTCGACGACGGGTTCGAGCGGGCTCTCGCCGGGCACCCCCGCCGTCACGAGCGCGTCACGGGCGAGTGGCGCGGCGACGAGCAGTGCGAGGCTCATGATGGCGAGCAGCCACCGCGCCGCGAACAGCAGCGGCAGGGCGAGCACGAACAGCACCCCGTAGTAGTCGAGGATGATCGCGATACCGCTGGGGAGCATCCAGAGCAGCAGGCCGATCACGAGCAGGATCGCCGCGCGCACGAGCAGGCGGATGCGCTGCTCCCTCCGCCCATCCGCGGGCGCGCTCGGCTGGGCGGCGCGCGCGGTCACGAGACCCAGGGCGACACCCGCGACGACGACGAACAGCACCGAGGGGCGCCCGTCGACGAGCAGCTCGCCGTCATCCTGCCGCGGCCACGCGTGCGCGGCGATCATGCCGATGATCGCCAGCCCGCGCGCCGCATCGACGCCGTGCCATCGAGCGCCGTCCCCGCCGCGGGTGCGATCGGGGACGGCGACGTCGGATGCTCTACTGATCGATCGCCTGCGGGGCGTTGCCCTGCTTGAGCGCGGCGAGCCGCGCGTCGACCTCGGCCTGCACGCCGACGTCCTCGAGCGCCTCGAACTGCGCGTCGAGGCTCGATGAGGCGAGCTCCTGCTGGCCGAGCACCTTCGCCTCCTCGCGGCGGATCTTCTCCTCGAAGCGGCCGAGCTCGCTCGTCGGGTCGAGGATGTCGATGCTCTTCACGGCGTCGAGGACTTGCGACTGCGCGTCGGCGATCTTCGAGCGCGCGACGAGCTGGTCGCGCTTGGCGCGCAGCTCGCCGAGCTTGCCCTTCATGCCCTCGAGCCCGCTCTTGAGCTTCTCGACGACCTCGGTCTGCGAGGCGATCGTGGGCTCGGCGGCCTTCGCCTGCGACTCGGCCGCAAGCTGCTTGCCGAGCGCGACCTTCGCGAGGTTGTCGAACTTGTCGGCGTCAGCGGTGTTGCCGCCCTCGCGCAGCTCGTCGGCCTTGGCGCTCGCGGCGACGGCTTTGCGGCCCCAGTCCTGCGCCGAGGCGACGTCCTCGGCGTAGTCCTGCTCGAGCAGGCGCAGGTTGCCGATGGTCTGCGCGATCGCCGCCTCGGCCTCCTGGATGCTCGCGGTGTAGTCGCGCACCATCTGGTCGAGCATCTTCTGCGGGTCCTCCGCGGAATCGAGCAGGGCGTTGATGTTGGCCTTCGCGAGCTGCGCGATGCGGCCGAAGATGGACTGCTTGGTCATGACGAGTGGTGCCTTTCTGTGGGGATGTTCCAAGGAGAGCGTCGGTGGTGCGGGGTCAGAAGCGGCCGCCGCGGCTGCGGCCGGAGCGGGAACGGGAGGAGCGGGTCGGGCGTGCGGAGCGCGTGGAGGATCGCGACGTCGAACGGGCGGCCGACCCCGAGGAGCGGGAGCTGGACGAGCGTCGCGAGCCCGAGGAGCCGAAGCGCGGGCGGGAGGGTGCGCCGCCCGAGCCGAGGAGACCGCCGAGCAGCCCTCCGACGAGCGCGCCGCCTCCGCCGGACGAGCCTGATCCGTTCAGGCCACCGATGGCTCCTCGCGGTTCGAGGGCCCCGCGCACGTCGCGTTCCGCTGCCTCGAGGGCGCGTCGGGCGAGATCATGGGCGCCCTGCGCGGTCTCGAGAGCGGAGACCGGGTCGCTCGCGCGCGCGTCGAGAGCCACGTCGAGCTGCGCTTGCGCCTCGGCGAGGCGGGCGCGAGCACTCGCGTCGACGGCGCCGCGGTGGGAGGCGATGTACTCTGCCGCGCTGAGGATCGCACTGCGCGTGGAGGCGAGCGTGCGCTCGAGGGCGGCCTCAGCGGCAGCTCGGCGCTCTGACTCCTCGCGCGCGTCGGCGAGCTCGGCATCGAGTGCCCGATCCGCGGCCACGAGGCGCGTGAGAGTCGCGACCGGGTCACGGTCGTCGACCGCGTCGAGGGCGGACTGCGCGACGGCGACCGCCGCCGTGAGCTCGGGGGAGCCCGCGGAGGTCGACGGGATCGCACGGGCGGCCTCGATACCCGAGGCGAGGTCGGAGCGCTGATCGGCGACCGCCGACCGTGCTTCGCCGAGCTCGGCCGCTCGGCGGTCCACCGCCGCTGCCGTGCTGTGCAGCTGGGCGAGGACGAGCTGGGCAGAGCGCACCTCGACCGCCGCCGCGGAGGGCTCCTGGCGCTCGTGGGCGGCGAGGGCCGCCTGCAGCTCGGCCTCGGCGAGCTGCAGCAGCCGCGGCAGCTGCTCGGGAGCATCCGCGATATCGCTCATGGCGCTCGCCGCGTACTCCTCGCGGAGCCGATCGAGGGTCGCCGTCGCCGCCTCGACGGCCGAGGCGGCCGCGTCGAGGGCACCGCGGGCCGTCGTGATCGAGCCCGAGAGGTCTTGCTCGACCTCGCGCAGCGCCTCGAAGGCGTCCTCCTGGGCCGCGAGCAGAGCGTCCGCCTCGTCGCACTGGGCGATGATGCTCAGCAGAGCCTCGCGTCGCGGGCCCGCCTCGACGGTCGCGTCCTCGAGCGCGCCGCGCGCTCGGAACGCCTCGGTGACGAGCGCGCGTGCGCGGGTGAGGGCGTCGCGGAAGCCCGCCGTGGGCTCGGCGCCGAACTGCGCCTCGGCGAATCCGAGCTCCTGCTCGCTCGTCGCGAGCGCGTCATCGAGCTCCACGAGCCGACGCGACGCCGACTGGTCGAGCTGCTCGAGGGACTGCTTCTCGGGCGCGCGCGTCGCGCTCGCGCCGCGCCGACGCGAGCGCACGACCAGGACGGCGATGACGATGACGACGGCGACGACGAGGGCGCCGATGAGGAGGGGGAGCAGTGAGCCGCCCGGCGAGGCGAGCCGTTCGGCGTAGTCGACGATCGCGTCCGCCCAGCGGTCGTCGCGGAGCGCGGGGATGAGCGCCTCGGCCTCCGCACTCGCGAGGGCGTCGTCGCTCACCGGGAAGTCGAGCCCTGGCGAGATACCGAATGAGCGATCCTGCACGGCGATCGCGAGCAGGGCATCCCGCTCGCCGAGGCCCGAGGCGATCGCTGCGGCGTCGGCCCACTCGGCGCCGTTCTGCGGCGCCTCGAACGTGTCGACGATGACGACGACGAGGGGCGCGCCGATCTCGTCGACGAGGCTCTCGAGGGCCGCCTCGACGCGCGGTGCGTCGTCGCCGAGCACGCCGGCCTCGTCGAGCACGTAGGCGCCGCCGATGTCGAGGGGCTCGGCGGCGTGAGCGGGGCCGGCGCCGACGAGGAGCGAGCCCCCGAGGAGCGCGGCGAGCAGAAGGGAGGCGGGGGTGCGTCGCCGCGTCATCGTCGGCATGGTCGGGCGTGTCCTGATCGATTGCGCGTGCATCGCACCGTCTCTCTCGGCTGGTGCCGTGATTCTAGCCATCGAGTGTGGCGCGGTGTCGAGACATCGTGCGTGGCCGGCGCCTCCGTTAGCCCGTCGGCTCGATGAGCCGGAGGGGTTCGGGCTCGGAGACCAGGGGCACGCGTGCCGCGGAGTCGTCATCAAGAGTGATGTCGAGGACGGCCGACACGGCGTACTCGCCGGGTCGCAGTGGATCGAGATCCTCGTCACCTCCTCGGCCCTCGTCACCGGTCGTGCAGTCGAGCGCGCGCAGCTCGGCATCGACAGTTCGAGACTCACCGGGGTCGAGCGCGATCGCCTGGGGGCCGCGGTCGGACCGCACCGAGGTGTGCCAGACCGTCACGCCCTGCGAGGCGAGGGTGATCGCGGGCGTTGCCGAGAGGAGTCCGCTCACCGGGTCCTCCCCGGTGTTGGTGATGCGCACGGTGCCAGCGATCGCCCCGGTGCCGGTGGGGGCGGCGGTGGGGAAGTCGACCTCCAGCCGCACGTCGATGTCGGGAACATCGGCGGGCGTGATGGGCGCCGCACCGCAGCGGTTCTGCAGCCAGTCGGGTTCGAGTGCGGACTCCCCCTCGGCCATCGTGCCCCCGCCCGTGTCATCGGCGCCACCCTGCTCGATCGCAGACTCCTCCGCGGTCGAGGCGCTGTCTGCCGCAGTGAAATCGTTCGGCACCAGTCCGCTGAGCGCGCCGATCCCGAGCCCACCGATGCCGACGATCACGACGGTGGCGAGCACTCCGGCACCGAGAAGGGCGGGGCGGCGTCGCGCCCGGCTGCGGCGCACGAGGGAGTCGACGTCGAAGCGGGGGTGCGGGGCCGAGCGCTCCGCCTCCTCGGCGAGGCGTGCCGCGAGGTCATCATGCGGGGTCATACACGTCTCCTTCGTGGCGTGCGAGCGCGTCGGCGAGCTTCGCGTGCGCGTCGCTGAGGTACCGCTTCACCGCGCCAGCGCTGATGCCGAGGCGATCGGCGATGTCGTCGACCTTGAGGTCCTCGTAGTAGCGCAGCACGATGCAGGCGCGCTCGCGGGGGCTCAGCGCGTCGAGCTGGGCCCGCACGTCGAGGTGCAGGTCGACAGTGCGGTCTGACGAGTCGACGCTCTCGGGGCGCGCCTGGAGGTGGGCGATCCGCCGCCAGCGCGTCGCGCGCCGACCCCGATCGAGGTAGGCCGAGGCGATCGCCCGGCGCACGTACGACTCGGCACGCTCGAGCGCGAAGCCGTTGCGCAGGCGGCCGAAGGTCGCCACGAGGCCCGATTGCACGAGGTCGGCCGCGTCGTCAGGGTCGCCGCACAGCAGGTAGGCGTAGCGCACGAGGGCGTCGCCGCGCTCGGCGACGAGCGCTTCGAGCACGCCCTCCCAGCCGGCCCGAGCCGTCTCCTGCACGTGTGCCTCCCGATCCCGCACGATCCTGGCGCGCGGCGCCGTCGTGCGCCCCTACCCTCTCAGACGCTCATCGCGCGGTGAGCGTTGGGGTGAGGCGCGAGCAGTCTGCGCCCCGGCTCTATCCGCGCGAGCGAATCCCTGGCACGCTGTGCCCGGACGCCGATCCACCCCCGCGTCGGCGCCATCGTGATCGAAGGAGATATCGATATGGCACGCGTCACCAAGAATTCTGCCAACTGGAGGCTCTTCGGCGGTGGAGGAATGCTCCTCGGGGCGCTGCTCTGGCTCATCGCGCTGCTCGTGGAGGGAGCGGGGTCCGGCGGCGAGCTCACGAGCTGGCTCACGATCATCGGCTTCCTGCTGCTCGGAGCCGGCGGCTTCTTCCTCGCCTTCGGCCAGACCGGATCGAACGGCGTCGTGGGCGGCTCGGTGCTCGGCAAGATCGGCTTCGTCGCCTTCGGCATCGGCTTCCTGCTGCTCGGACTCGTCCCGCTGCTCGGGGTGTTCGGCGTATCGCTGCCCGGGGAGCTTCTGACCGTCGGCGCCGTACTGCTCGCCATCGGCGGCATCGTGGGTGCGATCGTGATCTACCAGAAGGGCGTGGCGCGCGGGGTCGCCCGCTGGTTCTTCTTCGTGCCCGCGGTGCTCGCGCTCGTGTGGGTCGCCACGACGCTGGGATGGATCGCGATCGGCGGCAACATCCTCGTGACGCTCGTCGCAATCGCCTACGCGATCGCAGGGCTCCTGTTCCTCCTCAACCGCCGCTGACCGCGGCCGTGCGAGGCTCCCTCGGCGCCGAGTCGTCTACGCGGCGCCGAGGCGGGCCCGCAGCAGCTCGAGCTGACGGTACAGCTCTGTCGGCAGCCGGTGGCCGAAGGTGTCGAAGAACTCCTCGATGTCGTGCGTCTCGAGATCGAGGGCGCGAGGGTCGATGCGGAACAGCTCGCTGAGCTGCTCCTCGGCGATGTCGAGCCCCTCCAGGTTGAGGCCCGTCGTCGTCGGGACGAGCCCGAGAGGGGTCTCGACGGCGCGCTGAGTGCCCTCGAGCCGCTCGATCATCCACTGCAGCACTCGGGCGTTCTCGCCGAAGCCGGGCCACAGGAACGAGCCGTCGTCGCCCTTGCGGAACCAGTTCACCTGGAACACGCGCGGCACACGGGCGGAGGTGCGCAGTCGGGCGCCGAAGTCGAGCCAGTGGGCGAAGTAGTCCGCCATGTTGTAGCCCGTGAAGGGCAGCATCGCGAAGGGGTCGCGGCGAAGCTCTCCCACAGTGCCCTCGGCGGCCGCCGTCTGCTCGGAAGCGATCGTGGCGCCCATGAAGACGCCGTGATCCCAGTCGCGCGCCTCTACCACCAAGGGCACGTTGCTGGCTCGGCGGCCGCCGAAGATGATGGCGTCGATGACGACGCCCTCCGGGTCCTCCCAATCGTCCGAGATGCTCGGACACTGTCGGGCGGACACGGTGAAGCGTGAATTGGGGTGCGCGGCGGGACGCCCCGACTGCGGGGTCCACGACTCGCCCTGCCAGTCGGTGAGATTCGCGGGCGGCGTCGGGGTGAGCCCCTCCCACCACACGTCGCCGTCCTCGCGCAGGGCGACGTTCGTGAAGATCGTGTTGCCCCACAGGGTGTCGATGGCCGTGCGATTGGTCTCGGGGCCGGTGCCGGGAGCCACGCCGAAGAAGCCGGCCTCGGGGTTGATGGCGCGCAGGCGCCCATCCCGGCCGATGCGCAGCCAGGCGATGTCGTCTCCGACGGTCTCGACCTTCCAGCCGGGGATCGTGGGGGCGAGCATGGCGAGGTTCGTCTTGCCGCACGCGCTGGGGAAGGCCGCCGCCAGGTGGTACGACTTGCCCGAGGGCGCTGTCACCTTGATGAGCAGCATGTGCTCGGCGAGCCAGCCCTCATCCCGCGCGATGACCGAGGCGATGCGCAAGGCGAAGGCCTTCTTCGGCAGGATGGCGTTGCCGCCGTAGGCCGAGCCGTACGACCAGATCTCCCGCGTCTCGGGGTAGTGCACGATGTACTTCGTGTCGTTGCACGGCCAGGGCACGTCCGTCTCGCCCGGCGCGAGCGGAGCGCCGACGCTGTGCACGGCGGGAACCCAGTCGGCGCCGCGGGCGATCATCGCGAGCGCCGCATCGCCCATGCGGGTCATCGTGCCCATGCTCACGACGACGTACGGGGAGTCGGTGATCTGCACTCCGTACTTCGTCATGGGCGACCCGAGGGGGCCCATGGCGAAGGGCACGACGTAGAGCGTGCGGCCGCGCATGCTGCCGGCGAAGAGCTCGCCCAGTTCGGCACGCATCTCTGCGGGGTCGCGCCAGTTGTTGGTGGGGCCGGCGTCGTCCTTCTCGACGGAGCAGATGAAGGTGCGCGACTCGATGCGGGCGACATCGCTCGCGTCCGAGCGGGCGAGGAAGCTGTACGGTCGCAGATCGGGGTTCAGCTGCTGGATGGTTCCGCTCGCGACAAGCCCCTGCAGCAGGGCGTGACGCTCGCGGGCCGAGCCGTCGACCCAGTGGATGGCGTCGGGCTCCATGAGTGCCGCGAGCTCGTCGACCCACGCATCCACGTCCTGCGGCCGGTCCATGCCGATGCCGATGGCGCCCGATTCGGGCGAGGAGGGATCGGGGGTGCGCGGGGTCGAGTCGTCGTCGGAGATCGTTCGCGTGCGCTGGTCGATGAGCGTCATGGTCTTCTCCCGTGTGCGGCGGTGTCGGCGTGTGAGGATCGGCCGCTGTCACCATCTTGAGCGCGAGGGAGGGGTATCTTGCCGGGAAAATGGTGGAAAGAATGGCCATTCTTTCGATATGGTGAATCCATGAACGATCTCATGACCCTCGGCCAGCGCCTGCGGCACTTCCGCAACGCGGCCGGTCTGACCCTCGATGCGCTCGGCGAGCGCGTGGGCGTTGCGGGCAGCCAGCTCTCCCTCATGGAGAACGGTCGTCGAGAGCCGCGGGTGACACTCCTGAGCGCGCTCGCCGAGACTCTCGATGTGACCGTCGCCGACCTGCTCGACGACACCCCTCCGACCCCGCGCGCAGCGCTCGAGATCGAACTGGACCGCGCCCAGCGCAGCGCGCACTATGCGGCTCTGGGTCTGCCCATGGTCCGCGCATCCCGCTCGATGCCGGACGACGTGCTCGAGTCGCTCGTGGGCCTGCATCGGGCGCTCATCGAACGCCAGCGCCAAGCGATCGCCACGCCAGAAGAGGCACGGCGCGCGAACACGGCTCAGCGGCTGCACATGCGCACGCTCGACAACCATCTGCCGGAGATCGAGGAGCTCGCCGAGCGGATGGTCGCCGAGACCGGCCACCTGAGCGGCGCCCTCACGCACCGCGAGGTGGGCCTCATGGCGACGCGCCTCGGCTTCGAGCTCGTCTACGTGAACGATCTGCCGCACTCGGCGCGCTCCGTCACCGACCTCGAGAACGGGCGCATCTACCTGCCGCCGGCGTCGATTCCCGGCGGGCACGGGCTGCGGTCGATGGCTCTGCAGGCGATCGCGCACCGGCTGCTCGAGCACCGCGTGCCGGCGACCTACGCCGAGTTCCTGCGCCAGCGGCTCGAGATCAACTACTTCGCCGCCGCCTGCCTCATGCCGCGTGAGCAGTCTGTCGCCTTCCTCACGCAGGCGAAGGCCGACCGCAACATCGCGGTCGAGGACTTCCGCGACGCCTTCGGCGTCACGCACGAGGCGGCGGCACTGCGCTTCACGAACCTCGCGACGACCTACCTCGACCTGTCCTTGCACTTCCTCCGCGTCGGCGATGACGGCGCGGTGTACAAGGCCTACGAGAATGACGGGCTGAGGCTGCCTGTCGACGTCACCGGTTCGACGGAAGGGCAGCTCGTGTGCCGCAAGTGGAGTGCGCGCGTGGCCATGACGCGCACGAACCGCACGACCGAGTACTACCAGTACACCGACACTCCCGAGGGCACGTTCTGGGAGTCGACGCAGACCGGTACGACGAGCGCGAACGACGAGTTCTCGATCACGGTGGGGGTGCCGTTCGCCGATGCGAAGTGGTTCCGCGGTCGCGAGACGAGCAACCGCGAGCACTCTACGTGCCCCGACCCGGTGTGCTGCAAGCACCCGCCGAGCGATCTCGCGCAGCGCTGGCGGGGCAAGGCGTGGACGAGCGCGAAGCTGCACGCGCACATCCTGTCGCCGCTGCCGAGCGGAACCTTCCCCGGCGTGGACGATCAGGAGCTTTACGCGTTCCTCGACGAGCACGCGGGCGACGGCGAGAGCTGACGACGCCCCGGGGGCGAGCTCAGGAGGAGATCGGGGGCTGCTTGGGGAGCTTGCGCACCGAGGCCCGGCGTCGCCGGCGCGACGGCGTCATCGACCGCATCTCCTCCATCTTGCCGAAGCACAGCAGTCGGTCTCCGGCTTCCAGAACCTGCTTCATGCGGGGGTTCGGAATGACCGTCGCGCCGCGATTGAGGGTCAGCACCGTGATGTCCTTGTCGAGGATGCCCGACTCACCCAGCGTGCGACCCACGACGTCGGCTCCAGCGTGCACGAGAAGCTCGGCCACGCCGTAACCCGTCGACACCGCGAGTCGCTGCCGCACGTCGATGTCGGGGAAGGCGACCTCGTGCGAGATGTAGTCGATGATGGCGCCCGCGATGTCGAGCTTCGTCGCCGACTCGATGCCCTGCAGCCCTGGGGAGGAGTTGACCTCCATGACGAGCGGCCCGTCGTTGCCCTCGAGCATGTCGACGCCCGCGACCCGCAGGCCCATGATCTGGGCGGAGCGCACCGCGGTGCGCACGTACTCGGGGCTCAGGTCGACGGCCTCGACGCTGCCGCCGCGGTGGACGTTGGAGCGGAACTCGTCGCCCTCCGCGGTGCGGCGCATCGCCGCGACGACCCGGTCGCCGACGACGAGGGCGCGGATGTCGCGACCGCGGCTCTCGGCGATGAACTGCTGGATGAGCACGTTCTGGTTGGTCGAGTGCAGCGTCTCGATGATCGCCTCGGCGACCTTCACCTGGGGGGCGAGGATCACGCCGATGCCCTGGGTGCCTTCGAGGAGCTTGATGACGACGGGGGCTCCTCCGACGTGCTCGATGGCGGGGCGCACGTCGGCGCGGTTCCGCACGAAGGCCGTCGCGGGCATCCCGATGCCGTGGCGGGAGAGCACCTGCGTGGCACGCAGCTTGTCGCGCGCGGTGCTGATGCCGTTCGCGGTGTTGGGCGTGAAGACGTCCATCTGCTCGAACTGGCGCACGACCGCGGTGCCGAAGTAGGTGATCGAGTTGCCGATGCGCGGCAGCACGGCGTCGTAGGTCGAGAGGGGACGGCCGCGGAACTGCAGGTCCGGCTCGTCCTGGGAGAGGTCGATGGCGAACCGCAGCGTGTTGAGCACCTTGACGTCGTGCCCGCGCTCGACGGCCGCGGCGCGCAGCCGCTGCGTGGAGTATGACTTCGGTGCGCGCGACAGGATGCCGAGTTTCATGAACTTCCCTGGGATGATGGTCGAGTGACGGACAAGGCCCAGTCAAGCATCGTCGCGGGGTGGCGCGAGTGGGTCAGCCTGCCGGGTGCCGGGGTGCCGTGGATCAAGGCGAAGCTCGATACGGGCGCCCGCAGTTCCTCTGTGCACGCCTACGATGTCACGCTCACCGGGGAGGGCGCTTCCGAGCGGGTGAGGTTCCGGCTGCAGCCGTGGCAGGAGTCGCGCGAGGATGCGGTCGTCGTCGAGTGCCCGATCCATGATCGTCGCCACGTGCGCTCGTCGTCGGGGCATGTCGAGGAGCGCATCGTCGTCATCATGCGGATCGCCCTGCTGGGCCGCGAGATCGAGACCGAGATGACGCTGTCGAACCGCGATGAGATGGGGTTCCGGATGCTCATCGGGCGGCAGGCACTGCGTCAGGGCTTCCTCGTGGACCCCGCCAAGTCGTTCCTCGGCGGCCGTGCCCCGCGCGAGATCCGCCGCCGCAACCGCGACCGCTGACCGCGCTCGCAGCGCCAGCGGCCGCGTAGCAATACGGACAGCCAAGAAGGAATCGGCACAGCGCCCCCGACAGGAATCGAACCTGCGACCTTCAGTACCGGAAACTGGCGCTCTATCCCCTGAGCTACGGAGGCGGGATGCGTCGATCCTACCGGCTTCCGTGCCAGCATGTGCGCATGACGATCCCGGTGAGCGGCTCTGACCACCGCGCGGTGGGCTGCTCGTTGCGCGCGTCGGTGGGGGAGCCGACGAGCATCGTTCTGGCGGTCGCGGTGGCCCGATCGCCGGGTCTGCGGGTGGTCGAGTCGCTCTCGGTCGAGGTCGATGGCCGCCCCGTGGAGCTGCGTGAGCTGGAGGGTCGCGCGGGCACGCGCTGGCATCGGGCGACGGTGCCGGCCGGCGAGCTGGAGGTGCGGTACGGGGCGGAGGTGGAGGGTCGTGCGACTCCGGCGGTGGTCGTGGAGCGGGATCTGGTGGAGGACGTTCGGCCGAGCCGCTACGTGCAATCCGATCTGCTGCCCGGTGCTCTGATGGACGCGGAGGAGGTGGCGGCGTTGGGAGCGCTGGACCCGGCTGCGCGCATCGCTGCGGCGCGCGCGATGGTGGGCGAGCTGCTCGACTATTCGCTGGGGTCGTCCGCGGCGACGGATGGTCTGCCGGAGGTTCTCGCGACGGGCAAGGGCGTGTGTCGTGATTTCGCGCACCTGATGGCCGGTCTGCTGCGGGCGACGGATCTGCCGGCGCGGCTCGTCTCGGTCTATGCGCCGGAGCTGTCTCCTATGGATTTTCATGCGGTCGTCGAGGTCGCGATCGAGGGTCGGTGGTGGGTTGTCGATGCGACGGGGCTCGCGCCCCGCGAGGGCATGCTGCGCATCGCGACGGGTCGCGATGCGGCGGACACGGCGTTTCTGGCGAACGACGGCTCGGCGCTCATGCTGCGGGGATTAAGTGTGCGAGCCGCCGGGGCGTGGGGTGACGCCGTGCAGCCGACGGTCGACGACCCGCACGCGCTGGTCGCGCTCGGCTGAGCTGTCGCCCCGCTGAGGTCGAGCGGGGAGGAGGGTCGTCGGGACCTTGGTCCTCATTCTGGGTCGGGCTCTTGCGGCGGGCTCTTCCCGGTGACAGCGTAAGCATTCGTGTTCGAGCAGGAGATCGCCCCGTTGTTCGGTTCGCTCGCGCTGTCGGCGATCGCGGCGGCTCTGCCGCTACTTTTGCTGTTCGTGCTCCTCGGCGCCCTCAAGGTGCGCGCGCCCTTCGCGGCTCTCGCGGCGCTCGCCCTGTCGATCGTGCTGGCTGTCGTGGCGTGGCGCATGCCGCCCGTGCAGGCGCTGAGCGCGGCGGCCGAGGGCGTGTTCTACGGGCTCTTCCCGATCCTGTGGATCCTGGTGAATGCGCTCTGGATCTACCGGCTGACCGTGGTGACGCCCTGGTTCGAGGTGTTCAGCCGCACGATCCGCTCGGTGAGCGACGACCTGCGCATCCTCTCGATCCTCATCGCGTTCTGCTTCGGTGCGCTCCTGGAATCTTTGGCGGGCTTCGGCGCACCGGTGGCCATCTCGGCGGCGATGCTGCTCGCGGCGGGCATGGCACCGCTCAAGGCGGCACTCGTATCCCTGCTCGCGAACACGGCGCCGGTCGCCTTCGGGGCGCTCGCGGCGCCCGTCATCGCTCTCGCGGGCGTCACGGGCCTGCCGCTCGCCGACATCGCAGCGATGACGGGCCGTCAGACGCCGTTCATCGCGGTTCTCGTACCGCTCATCCTCGTGTTCCTCGTGGATGGCCGACGCGGGATTCGTCAGACCTGGCCGGTCGCTCTCGTGGCGGGCCTCGTGTTCGGGGCCGCGCAGTTCGTGACCGCGAACTTCTTCGCGGTCGAGTTGACCGACGTCGTCGCGGCGGTGCTCACGATCATTGCCGTGCTCCTGATGCTGCGCGTGTGGCAGCCCGTCGAACTCGTCGGCATGAACGGGGCGGTGGAGGTCGGCGCGGTCGCGATCGAGCGGCCCCCGGCGCGCGAGGTGCTCATGGCGGTCGCGCCGTACGCGGTCGTGATCGGCGTGTTCTCGCTGGTTCAGGTTCCGGTCATCGCGCAGTGGCTCGCGGAGATCGGCACCGTCGCCTTCGCCTGGCCCGGGCTCGACGTCGTGACAGCAGCCGGCGAGCCGGCGAGCGCGCAGACGATGCACCTCGACACGCTGCGCGCCACTGGCACGCTGCTGCTGCTCTCGGGCCTGATCACGGTGGGGCTCTACCGCCTGGCGCCTCGCACGGCGCTGCGCGCGTACGGTGCGACGCTGCATCAGCTGCGGTGGACGATCGTGACGGTCACGGCGGTGCTCGGGCTGTCCTTCGTCATGAATCTCTCCGGCCAGGCGACGTCGATCGGGGTGGCGCTGGCGTCTGCCGGCGGCTTCTTCGTGGTGCTGTCGCCGATCATCGGCTGGATCGGTGTGGCTCTGACGGGCTCGGACACGTCGTCGAACGTGCTGTTCGGCCCGGTGCAGGTCGCCGCGGCCGAGCAGGTGGGGCTGCCGCCGGTGCTCATGGCGGCCGCGAACTCCTCGGCGGGTGTTCTGGGCAAGATGCTCTCGGTGCAGAATCTGGCGGTCGGTGCGGCGGCCGTCGGTCAGCCCGGCTCGGAGGGTGCCCTGCTGCGCAAGCTCCTGCCGTGGAGCCTGGGGCTGCTCGCGCTCATCACGGTGCTCATCGTGCTGCAGTCGACGCCCGTGCTCGGCTGGATGGTGCCCTGAGCAGCGCGATGGGCGCGTCGCCCGCCCGATAGGATCGGCAGTCGTGAATCCCGCCGACCTCGCCTCCGCTCTGCTCGCCGTCGTCCAGGGCGCGGTCGAGCGACGAGACGCCGGTCAGGCGACCTCGCTCACGGTCGACGACATCGCTCTGGAGCGCCCGCGCAATCGCGATCACGGCGACTGGGCGACCTCGATCGCTCTCAAGTGGGCGAAACGACTCGGGATGCCCCCGCGCGCGTTCGCCGAGGAGCTCGAGCCGGGCATCCTCGCGATCGAGGGCGTCGCCGCTGTCGAGATCGCCGGCCCCGGGTTCCTCAACATCCGCCTGGAGGCGGGTGCCGCCGGTGAGCTCGCGCGGGCCATCGTCGAGCAGGGAGAGGCCTACGGCCGCAACGACGCGCTCGCGGGCGAGGTCATCAACCTCGAGTTCGTATCGGCGAACCCGACGGGGCCGCTCCACATCGGCCACACCCGCTGGGCGGCCCTCGGCGACTCGCTCCGTCGCGTGCTCGCCGCGGCGGGCGCCGCCGTGACGAGCGAGTTCTACATCAACGACGCGGGAGCGCAGATCGACACCTTCGGCGAGTCGGTGCTCGCCGCGGCGCTCGGCGAGCCGGCGCCGGAGGGCGCATACCCCGGCACCTACATCGCCGAGCTCGGAGCCCGTGCTCTCGTGGAGCGCCCCGATCTGGGCGACCTGCCGCGCGCGGAGGCGATCCTCGTCGCGCGCGAGCTCGCCTACGCGTGGCAGCTGGCCGAGATCCAGTCGTCGCTCGAGCTCTTCAACGTGCACTTCGACGTGTGGTTCAGCGAGCGGACTCTGCACGCTCCCGACCCGGCATCCGGTGCGAGCCCCATCGACGAGGCCGTCGACCGCCTGCGGGTGCAGGGGCACGTCTTCGACGAGGACGACGCGATCTGGGTGCGCACGACCGACTTCGGCGACGACAAGGATCGCGTGATCCGGCGGGGCAACGGCGTCTACACCTACTTCGCCGCCGACGCCGCCTACTACCTGTCGAAGCGCGATCGCGGCTTCGGCCTCACGATCTACCTGCTGGGCGCCGACCACCACGGCTACGTGCACCGCCTCAAGGCGCTCGCGGGCGCGGCGGGTGACGACCCCGAGCGCGACATCGAGGTGCTCATCGGGCAGCTCGTGAGCATCAACGGCGCACGGCTGTCGAAGCGTGCGGGCAACATCATCGAGCTCGACGACCTGCGGGAGTGGCTGGGTACGGATGCTCTGCGCTACTCGCTCGGGCGCTACCCGGCCGACTCCCCGCTCACGCTGGACCCCGAGCTGCTGCGCAAGCGCACGAACGACAACCCCGTGTTCTACGTGCAGTACGCGCACGCCCGCACCCACCAGGTCGCCCGCAACGCGGCGGCAGCGGGGGTCGACGCCGCGAGCTTCGATGCGAGCCTGCTCACCCACGAGACGGAGAGCATTCTGCTCGGAGCGCTCGCCGAGTTTCCGCGCATCGTCGCGCAGGCCGCGTCGCTACGCGAACCGCACCGCGTCGCGCGGTACCTCGAGGAGCTCGCCGCGGCCTTCCACCGCTGGTACGACTCGTGCCGCGTGACGCCGCAGGGCGATCACCCCGTCGAGGCCGTGCACGGCACGCGGCTCGTCCTGAGCGATGCGACCGGCCAGGTGCTGCGCAACGGCCTGACCCTGCTGGGCGTCTCCGCCCCGGAGAGGATGTAACCGTGAGCGACCCGGCGAGGGAGCAGCAGCACGGGCAGCAGGAGCTCGTGGAGCAGGAGCCCGCGGCGCAGGAGCAGTCCGCGGGCGAGACCTCGCCGCACGATCGCCGCCGACGGCGGCGCATCCTCATCGCAGTCGCGGTCGTCCTCGCGCTCCTCGGCGCCCTCGTCGTCGCGGCCGTCGTGGGCGAGTCCATCGCGCGCCAGCAGGGCACGCTGCTCATCGCGACGGAGGTGCGGGAGGCCTTCGATCTCGAGGAGGACCACCCGGTCGAGGTGGGGTTCGTCGGGTTCTCGGTGCTCGCGCAACTGGCCGGCGGTGAGCTCGACGGCGTCACGGTCGACGTGCCCGGCCTCCCGGTGGGGGAGCTGCGCGGCGATCTCGAGATCATCGCATCGGGGGTGCCGCTCGACCTCGAGCAGCCCACCGAGAAGCTCCAGGCCGTCTACCGCGTCGCGGAGGGCGACCTCGCGGGGCTCTCCGGCTTCCTCGCCGGCACTGTCGTCAACGACATCGCGCTCGACGACCGCCTGATCAGATTCGGCACCGGGTTCGAGATCTTCGGTGCGAGCTTCGACCTCGCGATCGGCGTCGAGCCCTCCGTCGACGAGGGCCGCCTCGCGTTCACGCCGCGCAGCATCGACTTCAACGGCCAGAGCATCGACGTCGAGGCGCTGCGCTCGCAGTTCGGAGCCATCGTGGACCCGCTCCTCGACTCCCGTGACTTCTGCGTCGCCGAGCTTCTGCCCGCCGCACTGACCCTCACGTCGGTGCAGGTGGGCGACGAGCAGCTCGTCATCGTGCTCGCGGCCGAGGAGACCGCTCTGGGCGGCCCGGGGTTCGCCGAGCTCGGCTCCTGCGGCTGACGTGCGGGCCGCGCCCGGTGCGACGCGGCTAGACTGGCGGCGGCTTCAGGGACCAAGCCGGGTTCGCTCGCCTCACAACACATGCAGATTTCCCCCGTGAGGTGTTTACCGTGCTCGACAACGCGCTCGCTCCGCCGTGGCTGATCCGCCCCGGTGACGCGAACGCGCTCGACTCGCCGCTCTGGCCGGCTACCGCGCGGCGCACGTCCTCCGGCGAGCTCGAGATCGGGGGAGTCGCGGCGAGCCGCCTCGCCGCCGACCACGGCACGCCCCTCTACATCGTCGATGAGACGGATGCCCGTGCCCGCGCCGCGCGCACGCGCGAGGCATTCGTCTCGGCCTTCGCGGCGCACGGCTCGCGCGCGACCGTCTACTACGCCTCCAAGGCTCTCCTGACGACCGAGGTCGCCCGGTGGATGGTCGAGGCGGGCCTCCGCCTCGATGTCGCGAGCGGCGGCGAGCTCGCGGTCGCGCTCGCAGCGGGGGTGGACCCCGCGCTGCTCGGCCTGCACGGCAACAACAAGTCGCTCGCCGAGATCGACCGTGCGGTCGCCGCGGGCGTGGGCACGATCGTGCTCGACAGCCTCGAGGAGGTCGAGCGCGTCGCCGACGCCGCGCAGCGCCACGACCGCACCCAGTCGGTGCGGTTGCGCATCAACTCTGGTGTGCACGCGCACACCCACGAGTACCTCGCGACGGCGCGGGAGGACCAGAAGTTCGGCATCCCGCTCGTCGACGCGGTCGCGGCGGTCACCGCGATCCGCGCGCGGCCGTCGCTGCGCTTCCTCGGCCTGCACTCCCACATCGGCTCGCAGATCTTCGTCGTCGACGGCTTTCTCGAAGCTGCCCGGCGCTTGCTCGCCGTGCACGCCGAGCTGCTCGCCGGGGGCGACGTTCCCGAGCTCAACCTCGGCGGCGGCTTCGGCATCGCCTACGTCGTCGGCGACGCACCGCCCGCGATCGAGGACATCGCGACGGGGCTCGCCGAGGCGGTGGCGGGCGTGTGCCGCGAGCTGAGCATCCCGATGCCGGCCGTCGCGGTCGAGCCGGGGCGCACGATCGTCGGGCCCGCGGGCGTCACCCTCTACGAGGTCGGCACGACGAAGGATGTCACCGTCGCGCTCGACGACGGCGGCAGCGCCGTGCGCCGCTACGTGAGCGTCGACGGCGGCATGAGCGACAACGCGCGGCCCGCACTGTACGGCGCCGACTACTCGGTGCGGCTCGCGAGCCGCAGCTCGGCCGTCGACCCCGTGCTCGTGCGCCTCGCCGGCAAGCACTGCGAGAGTGGCGACATCGTCGTGCACGCCGACTGGCTGCCGGGCGACGTCGGGGCGGGCGACCTCGTCGCGGTACCCGCGACGGGCGCCTACTGCTTCTCGCTCGCCAGCAACTACAACTACCTCACCCGCCCCGCGGTTGTCGCCGTGCGCGACGGCACGGCCCGCACTCTCGTGCGCCGCGAGACCGAGCACGATCTGCTGCGCCGGGACACCGGCTACGAACTGAACGACTCCGTCGACCCCGCGCGCTGGAGCTCAGAGTGACGCCCATTTCTGGGCGTCACCGCGACGCCAGCGCAGACGACCGTCCCGGTCGTCTAACCCACGATCAAGGAGAGACCGAGTGATCGAGTACCGCAACCTCCGCATCGCCCTCCTGGGGGCCGGCAGCGTCGGCGCCCAGGTCGCCGACCAGCTTCTGACCCACGCCGACGAGCTCGCCGCCCGCATCGGCGCCGGCGTCGAGCTCACGGGCATCGCGGTGCGCGATGTGGATGCTCCGCGCGACGTCGAGCTGCCGCGCGAGCTGCTCACGACCGACGCCGAGTCGCTCATCCTCGGCTCCGACATCGTCGTCGAGCTCATGGGCGGCCTCGAGCCGGCCCGCACGCTCATCCTCCAGGCGCTAGCCTCGGGCGCGGACGTCGTGACGGCGAACAAGGCGCTCATGGCCACGCACGGCCCCGAGCTGTTCGAGGCGGCCGGCCAGGTCGGCGCGCAGCTCTACTACGAGGCCGCCGTCGGCGGGGCGATCCCGATCATCCGGCCGCTGCGCGACTCGCTCGCGGGCGACCGCGTCGAGCGCATCCTCGGCATCGTCAACGGCACGACGAACTTCATCCTCGACCGCATGGACACGCGGGGCGAGTCGCTCGAGCAGGCGCTCGCGATCGCGGGCGAGCTCGGCTACGCCGAGGCCGACCCGACGGCCGACATCGAGGGCTACGACGCCGCGCAGAAGGCCGGCATCCTCGCGAGCCTCGCCTTCCACACGCTCGTGCCGATCGAGTCGGTGCACCGCGAGGGCATCACGGGCGTCACCCTCGACCAGGTGGTCGCCGCGCGCAAGGCCGGCTACGTCGTCAAGCTGCTCGCGATCTGCGAGCGCCTGAGCGATGCCGACGGGGTCGACGGCGTCTCGGCCCGCGTCTACCCCGCGCTCGTACCAGACACCCACCCGCTTGCGGCCGTGCACGGCGCGAACAATGCCGTCTTCGTCGAGGCGGAGGCGGCCGGGCCCCTCATGTTCTACGGGGCCGGAGCGGGCGGCATCCAGACGGCTTCGGCCGTCCTGGGCGACGTCGTCTCGGCTGCGCGCCGGCACGTCGTCGGAGGCCCCGGCGTTGCCGAGAGCACGCACGCCGACCTCCCCGTGCTGCCGATCTCCTCCATCACGACCCGCTATCAGATCACCGTCGAGGTGCTCGACGAGCCGGGCGTGCTCGCCGCGATCGCCGCGGTGTTCCTCGAGCACGGCGTCTCGGTCGAGACGCTCGAGCAGACGGTGCCCGAGACCGAGCCTGGTTCGGAGCCGTCAGCCGCCGCCGCTACCCTGGTGATCGGTACTCACCGGGCCGCAGAGGCCGATCTCGCCGCAACGGTCGCGGCACTGACCAGCAGCAGCGTGGTGCACCGCATCGCGAGCGTGCTGCGAGTAGAAGGGCTCTCATGAGCAGGCAGTGGAAGGGCGTGCTGCGCGAGTACGCCGATCGTCTCGACATCAGCGAGGCGACCCCCATCATCACGCTCGGGGAGGGCGGCACGCCCCTCATTCCGGCGCGGTACCTCTCGGAGCGCACGGGCGCGAAGGTCTTCGTCAAATACGAGGGCATGAACCCCACCGGGTCGTTCAAGGATCGCGGCATGACGATGGCGATCTCGAAGGCCGTCGAGCACGGTGCCAAGGCCGTCATCTGCGCGTCGACCGGCAACACCTCCGCCTCCGCCGCCGCGTACGCGACGCACGCGGGTATCACCGCCGCCGTGCTCGTGCCCGACGGCAAGATCGCGATGGGCAAGCTCAGCCAGGCCGTCGCCCACAAGGCCGAACTCATCCAGATTCAGGGCAACTTCGACGACTGCCTCGACATTGCGCGCGACCTTGCCGCGAACTACCCCGTGCACCTCGTCAACTCGGTCAACCCCGATCGCATCGAGGGCCAGAAGACGGCGGCGTTCGAGGTCGTCGAGGTGCTCGAGGACGCCCCCGACTTCCACATCGTGCCCGTCGGCAACGCGGGCAACTACACGGCCTACCACCGCGGCTACCGCGAGGAGCTCGAGCGCGGCACGACGACCAAGATGCCGCGCATGCTCGGCTTCCAGGCCGCGGGCAGCGCGCCCATCGTGCTCGGCGAGCCCGTCAAGCACCCCGAGACGATCGCGAGCGCGATCCGCATCGGCAACCCGGCATCGTGGGAGCTCGCTCTCACGGCGCGGGATGACAGCCGGGGCTACTTCGGCGCGATCGACGACGCCGGCATCCTCGAGGCGCACCGTCTGCTCTCGCGCGAGGTCGGCATCTTCGTCGAACCCGCGAGCGCCATCTCGGTGGCCGGGTTGCTCGAGCGCGCCGAGGCGGGAGCGATCCCGGCCGGCTCGACGGTCGTGCTCACGGTCACGGGCCACGGGCTCAAAGACCCGCAGTGGGCGCTCAAGGGCCCCGACGGCGTCGACGTGCAGCCCACGGTCGTCGGTGTCGACACCGCCGAGGTCGCCTCGGTGCTCGGCCTGCAGCGGGTGAGCGCGTGACCGCGGTCGACCCCCGGCTCGCGGGGCGCAGCGTGCACGTCAAGGTGCCGGCGACGACCGCGAACCTCGGCCCAGGCTTCGACACGCTCGGTCTCGCGCTCTCCGTCTACGACGAGCTCGAGGTGACGGTGCGTCAGGCGCCCGGCGCGACCGTCGACGTGCGCGGCGTCGGTGCGGGAGAGGTGTCCACCGATGACACGAACCTCGTCGTGCGCGCGATCCGCCACACCTTCGACCACTACGAGTTGCCCATGCCCGGGCTCGACCTCGTGGCGAACAACGTGATTCCGCACGGGCGCGGCATGGGCTCCTCCGGCGCCGCGATCGTCGCGGGCGTCATGGCCGCCAAGGGGCTCCTCGCCGGCATCGTCGACCTCGACTCCGACGCGCTGCTCGCGCGCGCGACCGAGCTCGAGGGCCACCCCGACAACGTGGCCCCCGCGCTCTTCGGCGGCCTCACGATCGCGTGGGTGACTCCCGAGGGGCCGCAGCACAAGCGCCTCACCGTCCACCGCGGGGTCTCCCTCCTCGTATGCGTGCCCGAGTCGAGCACGATGTCCACGGCGCTCGCCCGCTCGCTCCAGCCCGAGTCGGTGCCGCACCAGGACGCCATCTTCAACGTCTCGCGCTCCGCCCTCCTCATCGCGGCCCTCATCCAGAGCCCCGAACTGCTCCACGCCGCCACGGAGGACCGCCTGCACCAGAGCTATCGGGCGAGCGCCATGCCCGAGACGGATGCTCTCATCCAGCTCCTGCGCACCGCGGGCTTCGCGGCCGTCGTCTCGGGTGCTGGACCCTCGATCCTCGTCCTGTGCAGCGATCCGGCGCAGCGGCTGAAGGCCGCCGAGCTCGTACGGAGCCACGCCACCACGCCGTGGGAGTCGCACATGCTGGCCGTCGATTTCAAGGGTGCTACAGTTATCGAACGTCCGGCGGACGCTGCGGCCTAGCCCACGATCCGACCGGAATTCACCCTCAGCTCTGAGTTTCCCCGTCTCGTACGCGCCACGCGTGAACGACACCGTCACCGGTTTCTTCCTCGCGTCGCGTCTCGATCGAGGGGGCTCAATGCAGAGCATCCTCCCTGAGCGCTTCCTCGCCAGTGGAGACGAAAGGAACCTGAACCCCGTGACCGATTCCACAGCACCGTCGTCTGCGACGGGCACCCCCACCGATCTGACCACGCTCAAGCTCGCCGACCTTCAGCGTCTGGCGACCGAGCGAGGCATCCCCGGTGTGTCCAAACTGCGCAAGGGAGACCTCGTGGCCGCCATCCAGAACAGCTCGCCGAACGACTCCGCTAGCGGCGCGTCAACCGAGGCCGCTCAGGCGGCCGACCAGTCGACGCAGGCCGCGCCCGCGGCCAACCAGCCGGAGCAGACCGCACCAGCGGCGGAGACGTCCGAGCAGGCGGCAACGAGCGCGCCGGCAGCCGAGGAGGCCGCACCGCGGCGTCGCTCCTCGCGCCGCGCGACGACCGACACGGTCACGCCGCAGGCGGCCGCCGAGCAGCCCGCGAAGGCCGAGCAGTCTGACAAGAGCCAGCAGTCCGCGAAGGCCGAGCAGTCCGACAAGGCCGAGCAGTCCGACAAGACCCAGCAGTCCGCGAAGGCCGAGCAGTCCGACAAGACCCAGGGCGACGATGCCGACGGCGAGGACTCCTCGCAGGGCGGTCGCGGTCGCGGCCGTGGCCGCAGCCGCAATCGCGGTGGCGAGCGCTCCGAGGGCGACGGCGCCGATGGCGGCGCGCGCGGCGGCCGTGGTCGCGGCGGCAACCAGGGCAACCAGAACCAGGCTGCCAAGGGCGGCCAGGGCGACGGCGGCCAGGACGACGGCAACCAGGGCCGCGGCAACCAGGGCAACCAGAACAACCAGGGCAACCAGAACCAGGGCGGCACCAAGGGCCCCGAGCGCTCTGAGCGTGCCGACCAGGACTCCGAGGGCCGCGGTCGCGGTCGCGGGCGTGACCGCAAGCGCGGTCGCGGCCCGGGTGGCGACGACGCCGAGCCCGAGGTGAGTGACGACGACGTGCTCATCCCCGTGGCGGGCATCCTCGACGTTCTCGACAACTACGCGTTCGTGCGCACGACCGGCTACCTGCCGGGCCCGAGCGACGTCTACGTCTCGCTCGGCCAGGTCAAGAAGTACCAGCTGCGCAAGGGCGACGCCGTCGTCGGCGCCATCCGCCAGCCGCGCGAGGGTGAGAACCAGGGGCGTCAGAAGTACAACGCGCTCGTGCGCGTCGATTCGATCAACGGCCAGACGATCGAGGAGGCCGGTGCGCGCGTCGAGTTCAGCAAGCTCACTCCGCTGTACCCGACCGAGCGACTGCGTCTCGAGACCGACCCGACGATGCTCTCCACGCGCATCATCGACCTCGTCGCACCCATCGGCAAGGGCCAGCGCGGCCTCATCGTCTCGCCCCCCAAGGCGGGTAAGACGCTCGTGCTGCAGGCCATCGCCAACGCGATCGCGAAGAACAACCCCGAGGCGCACCTCATGGTCGTGCTCGTCGACGAGCGGCCCGAAGAGGTCACCGACATGCAGCGCTCGGTCAAGGGCGAGGTCATCGCCTCGACCTTCGATCGGCCCGCCGAGGATCACACGACGGTCGCCGAGCTCGCGATCGAGCGCGCCAAGCGCCTCGTCGAGCTGGGCCACGACGTCGTCGTGCTGCTCGACTCGATCACCCGCCTGGGCCGCGCGTACAACGTGACGGCGCCGACGAGCGGGCGCATCCTCTCGGGCGGCGTCGACTCGGCCGCGCTGTACCCGCCGAAGCGCTTCTTCGGCGCCGCGCGCAACATCGAGGACGGCGGTTCGCTCACGATCCTCGCGACCGCACTCGTCGAGACCGGCTCGAAGATGGACGAAGTGATCTTCGAGGAGTTCAAGGGCACCGGCAACATGGAGCTGCGCCTCTCGCGTCAGCTCGCCGACAAGCGCATCTTCCCGGCCGTCGACATCTCGGCCTCGGGGACGCGCCGCGAGGAGATGCTCCTCGGCGCCGACGAGGTCAAGGTCACGTGGCAGTTGCGCCGCGCGCTCGCGAGCCTCGACACCCAGCAGTCGCTCGACATGGTGCTCGGCAAGCTGCGCGAGACGGGCTCGAACGTCGAGTTCCTCGTCGCCGTGCAGAAGTCTCTGCCGGCGGCGGGCGCGCACAAGGTCGACTAAGCCGTGTTCGAATCCGTCGACGCGCTCATCGCCGAGCACCGCGAGCTACAGAACCAGCTCGCGGACCCGGCGGTGCACGCCGACCCGTCGCGCTCGAAGAAGCTCAACCGCCGGTACGCCGAGCTCAGCCGCATCGTGTCGGCGCACGAGCACTGGCAGCAGGCGGGGGAGGACCTCGCCGCGGCCCGCGAGCTCGCGAAGGACGACGAGGCCTTCGCTGCCGAGGTTCCCGCGCTCGAGACGGAGCTCGTCGACCGCACCGAGAACCTGCGCCGCCTGCTCATCCCCCGCGACCCCGACGACGGGCGCGACGTGATCATGGAGATCAAGGGCGGCGAGGGCGGCGAGGAGTCGGCGCTCTTCGCGGCCGACCTCCTGCGCATGTACACGTACTACGCGGAGTCGCGCGGCTGGAAGGTCGAGCTGCTCGACTCGACGTCGAGCGACATGGGCGGGTACAAGAACGTGCAGGCGGCGATCAAGTCGACCTCGACCGATCCGGCCCAGGGCGTGTGGGCGAGCATGAAGTACGAGGGCGGCGTGCACCGGGTTCAGCGCGTGCCCGCGACGGAGTCGCAGGGCCGCATCCACACGTCGACGACGGGCGTGCTCGTCTTCCCCGAGGTGGATGAGCCCGAAGAGGTCGACATCAACCAGAACGACCTGAAGATCGACGTCTTCCGCTCCTCCGGCCCCGGCGGCCAGTCGGTCAACACGACCGACTCGGCCGTGCGCATCACGCACCTGCCGACGGGCATCGTCGTGTCGATGCAGAACGAGAAGAGCCAGATCCAGAACCGCGAGGCCGCCATGCGCGTCCTGCGCGCGCGCATCCTCGCGAAGCAGCAGGAGGAGCGGGATGCTCTCGCGAGCGACGCCCGCAAGAGCCAGATTCGCGGCATGGACCGCTCGGAGCGCATCCGCACCTACAACTTCCCCGAGAACCGCATCGCCGACCACCGCACGGGGTTCAAGGCCTACAATCTCGACGCCGTCATGAACGGTGCCCTCGGCCCCGTCATCGAGTCGTGCATCGCCGCTGATGAGGAGGCCCGCCTGGCCGCTCTCGGCGACGAGACGGCGTGAGCGATCGCGACGTGAGCACGACCGCCGGGCCGGCGCTGGCCCCCGATCTCGCCGCTGTGCGTGCCGACGCGATCGACCGCTTGCGCGAGGCGGGCATCCCGACTCCGGAGGCTGACGCCGACCTGCTCATCGGCCATGTGCTCGGGTTCAGTCGCGGCCAGGTGCAGGCGAAGGCGCTCATCGCCGCGCCCCTCGACGCCGAGCAGCGCATGATCATCGCCGAGTCGATCGAGCGCCGTGCGAGCCGCGAGCCCGTGCAGCACATCACGGGTCGCGCGGGCTTCCGCACCCTCGAGCTCGAGGTTGGCCCCGGTGTCTTCGTGCCGCGGCCCGAGACCGAGCAGGTCGTGCAGCACGCGATCGACGCCCTCGTGACAGTTGCCTCCCCGCTGCCGCTCGCCGTCGACCTCGGCTCGGGCAGCGGAGCGATCGCCCTCGCCCTCGCGGTCGAGGTGCCGCACGCGCGCGTCGTCGCCGTCGAGAACTCGCCCGCCGCCTTCGTCTGGACGAACCGCAATGTGCGCCGCTGGGGAGACGACCGCGTGCGCACGGTCTTCGCCGACCTCGCGGATGCTCTGCCGGAGCTCGACGGCACCGTCGACGTCGTCGCCTCCAACCCCCCGTACATTCCCCGCGACGCGGTGCCGCGCGACCCCGAGGTGCGCCTGTTCGACCCCGCGCACGCGCTGTACGGGGGAGAGGACGGGCTGGATGCTGTGCGCGCGGTCTCGACGACGGCCCGTCGCCTGCTGCACCCCGGCGGCACGCTCGTGCTCGAGCACGGCGAGCTGCAGGCCGCCGACATCGCCGCGCTCCTGCGCGCCGACGGCTGGAGCGCGATCGCCCACCACCGCGACCTCCTCGGCCGCGACCGCGCCACGACCGCCACCCGCTGAGCAGGGCATCCTCTTTTCGGAGATATAGCGCGGTGATATATTCACCGTATGGCTCGCTTCTTCACGACTCAGCCGGGCGAGCTCATTCGTCGGGCTCGACTCGACGCTGGGCTCACCCAGAGCGAGCTGGCGCGCCGCGCCGGTATCAGCCAGCCGAGTCTCGCGCAGATGGAGAAGGGCACGCGTGCGGCGTCAGACGAGATGCTCGAGAGAGTGCTGCGTGCGGCCGACTATCGCCCGTCACTGCCCCTTGCCGACTTCGCCGATCAGATCACCGCGATCGCGGCACGGCGGGGGATCGAGAGGGTTCGGGTGTTCGGCTCGACTGTCCGCGGAGAAGACCACTTCGACAGCGACATCGACCTCCTCGTGTCGCCTGGCCCGCGCGTCGACCTCTTCGACCTGGCGCTGTTCGGCGAGGAGGTGCGCGCCTTGACCGGGTTCCCGGTCGACGTGGTCACGGACACTGCGGGCTCTCCTCAGGCCGCCGAGGCGACGCTCGAGGCCGTTGCACTATGAGCGACGCGGGCGACTCGCGCCGCTTCGAGCCGCGGCCACGAAGCGACACTGATCGACGCTCGCGCACGGACGCGCAGAATGTTCGCGACGAGCTGCAGCGCATCCAGCAACGATGCGAGTCCGTCATCAAGGCGGGTCGCGAGTCGTTCGCGGAGGGAGCGCCCCACTACGACGTGGCGAGCATGGTCGTCATCCGTCTCGCGGCGCTGCTCGAGCGGTCCGAGTTCGCGGCACTCGCCGAGCGGCTGACTCCGGACGAAGTCACTGCGATCAAGGCGACGCGGATCATTGCCGCGCACGCAGGCTATGTCGGCATGAACGACGACCTCTTCTGGGCGGCAGTCACTGTTCGCATCCCCGAGATCGTCACGCGACTACTCGACTCTGCATCGCCCTGACGTGGGTGGGGACGCCCTCAGGCTGTCGGGTACGGGTATTCCGTCGACCGCCCCTGGAACGTCAGGATCGCCTCGTTGCGCACGCGGCCATCCTCGATCTCGATCGCGCGTCGGATGGTGTCGGACTCGGCCCACGACGCCGGCCCCTCCATCACGGTTCGGAGGAACGGCATGAGCGCCTCGCTGATCTCCCAGGTCGCCGAGTTCCAGAGCAGCGTGGGGGTGTGGTCCACCGCGTAGTAGTTCGTCGAGTCGCCGACCGTGAACATCGGGTCGGCGAAGGACGTCGGCCTCGCCCAGCTGAATCCCATGCCCTCGTCGATCGAGACGTCGACGATGAGGCTCCCGGGGCGAAAGGCGCCGAGATCGTCGAGGCGCAGGTACGTCAGCGGTGCATTCGGGTCCTGCAGCGTGCAGTTGACGACGATGTCGTTCTTCGCCAGGTACTCGGGCAGGGCGACCGGCCCCTCATCGGTGTTCACGGTGCTCGCGGAGGGGGAGGCGTCGTCATGCTCGAACTGCACGATGTCGACCGACGGGATCGGTGAGCTGACGGCGGCGATGTCGCGATTCGTGAGCACGCGCACATCGTGGACGCCGTGCGCATTGAGCGCGGTCACGGCACCGCGTGCGGTCGCCCCGAAGCCGATCACGATCGCGGTCAGGCGGCGGCCGTAGTCGCCCGTCGAGCCGCACAGCTGCAGGGCGTGGATGACGGAGCAGTACCCGGCGAGCTCGTTGTTCTTGTGGAAGACGTGCAGGCCGAAGCTGCCGTCGCTGCGCCAGTGGTTCATGGCCTCCCACGCGATGAGGGTGAGGCTCTTGTCGATGGCGAGCTGCGTGATCTCGGGATCCTGCACACAGTGCGGCCAGCCCCACAGCACCTGGCCCTCGCGCAAGGCCTGCACGTCGGAGGCCTGCGGCTTGGGTAGCAGAACGACGTCGGCCCGATCGAAGATCTCCGCCCGATCGAGCATGCCGCCCACGAGGGGCTCGAGCTCGGCATCGGCGACACCGAAGCGGGCGCCGTAGCCGCGCTCGAGAAACATGCGCGCCCGCAGGTCGGCATCGATGCGCTCGACGTGCGCGGGGTGGATCGGCAGGCGTCGCTCATCGGCCTTGCGCGATGTCGCCATCACACCGAGGCGCAGCAGCTCGGAGGAGGCATCGGGAGGGGTCATGCCTGAAGCCTAGGCTCCGCCGTAAGGGCCCCGCGCCAGAGCCCCGAGCCAGAGCCCCGAGCCACGGCCCCAAGTCAGGGCCGACGCTCGGCGGCGGCTTCGCGCTCCGCGGCGAAGGCCTCGATGGCCGCGAGCAGGCCGGCCGCATCGCGGTAGTGGTGCGCGGTGATGCCGAGCGACTGGGCGCCCTCGACGTTCTCGAGCCGGTCATCCGTGAAGAAGGTGCTCTCGGCGACCGCGCCGTAGTGCGCCATCGCGCGCTCGAAGACGACCGGGTCGGGCTTGCGCGCGCCGAAGAAGGCGCTCGCGTGCAGGTTGTCGCCGCCCATGATGTCGACGAGCTCGGCGGCGACCTCGTGCAGGTGCTCGTGGATGAGGATGCCGTTGTTGGTCAGCAGCGCGACTGTGCCGAGCTCGGCGGCGCGCCGCACGGCGTCGAGCTCGTCGGGCCGCGCTGTCGTCGCCTCGGCGCGGTAGCGCACCCAGTCCTCGCGCGACACCTCCGCGCCGATCGCGGCGCACACGCTCGACAGGTACTCGTGCGCATCGGCGGGGTCGCCCGCCTCGGCCCGCCACTCGAGCCCGTTGATCCACCAGCGCCGGCGCAGCTCGGCGAGGTCGTGCCCGCTGCGCTCCGTGAGCGACGCCATGCGCGCCCGCCAGTCGTAGTCGTACAGAACGTCGTCCATGTCGAAGAGGAACAGCAGGCTCATGAGAGCGCCAGTCTGCCCTACTACGATGAGAGGCATCATGGCCACGGTGTACGACTGCTCGAACGAGAGCGAACTCCTCGAGGGTCTGCGGGCCGCGCGCGGCGCCATCGGACGCGGCGAGCTCGTCGTCCTGCCGACCGACACGGTCTACGGGGTCGCCGCCGACGCCTTCCGCGCTGAAGCCGTGCAGCGCCTCCTCGACGCCAAGGAGCGCGGGCGGGACGCCCCGCCTCCCGTCCTCATCCCGGGCATCCCGACTCTCGCAGCTCTCGCCGAGACGGTGCCCGACGAGGTGACCGCGCTCGTCAAGGAGTTCTGGCCCGGCGGCCTCACCGTCATCGTCGAGGCGCGCGAATCGCTCGCGTGGGATCTGGGCGAGACACGCGGAACGGTCGCCTTGAGGATGCCCGACAATCGCTACACCCTGAATCTGCTCGCCGACACGGGCCCGCTGGCCGTCTCGAGCGCCAACATCAGCGGTGAACCGGCTGCCCGCACCGCTGCCGAGGCACAGGCCATGCTCGGCGATCGCGTGAGCGTCTACCTCGACGCCGGCGAGGTCGGGGCGCCGCCCGCTGACGGTGCTGACCCCGGGTCGACCATTGTCGACGCGACGAGCCTCCACCTGCCCGAGGGCAGGCTGCGCATCCTGCGGCAGGGCGTCATCTCCGCCGAGGAGATCGCGCGCGTCGTCGGCACGGAGCGCCTGGCGTGACCTTCTACGTGCTCGTCGGGCTCATCGCGGCCGTCGTGAGCTTCGGGGCCTCGTGGGCGGTGCTGCGGCTGGGCCATCGCTTCAAGATCTATCCGGGCATCCGCGATCGGGATGTGCACACGACGCCCACCCCCCGACTCGGCGGCATCGCCATCGTCGTCGGCATTCTCGTCGCCCTCGCCGCCGCCTCCCAGATCAGCTGGTTCCGCCTCGTCTACGCCGACCCCTTCCCGCTGCTCGCGATTGTGGTCGGCGCTCTCGTCATGCTCACCATCGGCGTCGTCGACGACCTCTACGATCTCGACTGGCTCACCAAGCTCGCCGGGCAGCTGCTCGTCGGCGGGTTCCTCGCCTGGGCGGGCGTGCAGATCCTCTCCCTGCCCATCGGCGGCATCACGATCCTCTCGCCCAACCTCTCCCTCATCATCACCGTGCTCGCCGTCGTGCTCGTCATGAACGCCGTCAACTTCATCGACGGTCTCGACGGCCTCGTCGCCGGCGTCACGCTCCTCGCCGGTGGCGTCTTCTTCATCTACAGCTACCTGCTGGCGATCAACACTTCGCAGACCGCGTTCAACCTCGCCTCGCTGCTCATGGCCGTGCTGCTGGGGGCCGTCGCCGGGTTCCTGCCCTTCAACTGGCACCCCGCGAAGATCTTCATGGGCGACGGGGGAGCGCTCGTGGTCGGGCTCCTGCTCGCCGTCTCCACCGTCACCGTGACGGGCCAGATCAACCCTGCCGCGGTCGACGCAGGTCAGCTGCTGCCCGCCTTCATCCCGATCCTGCTGCCGTTCGCCGTGCTCGTCGTGCCGCTGCTCGACTTCGGCCTCGCCGTGCTGCGCCGCCTGCGCGCCGGCAAGTCGCCGTTCAGCGCCGACCGCAAGCACCTTCACCATCGGCTGCTCGACATGGGCCACTCGCACCTGCACGCCGTCCTCATCTTCTACGCGTGGACGGCAGTCGTGGCGATCGGCACCCTCCTGTTCATGTTCGTCGCCTGGTGGTGGGCGCTCACCGCGATCATCGTGGGCCTCATCGCGTGCGCCTTCGTGACGCTCGCCCCCCTCACGCGTGAGAAGCGGCGCGCCGTGGAGTCCTACGACGCCGACTCGCTCGACGCGGATGCGATGACCGACGATGACACCACGACCACCACGACCCCCGCGGAGACACCCCGATGACCACGACACCTCCTCGCTCGAGCGCCGCGCCCGTCCTGCGGCTCTCCCTCGTCTACGGCGCGAGCCTGTTCGCGGCGATCGCCGTCGTCGGCAGCGTGGTCGGCGCACTCGTGAGCGAGCTGCCCGGCCTCCTGAGCGCGCTCATCGGCGCCGGCATGGGGTTCGTCTTCCTCGCCGTGACGGCCGTGAGCATCCTGCTGGCCGACCGGATCACGAAGGGCGACCTGCTCTCGCCCGTGTTCTTCGCCCTCGTGCTCGGCGCCTGGCTGCTCAAGTTCGTCGTCTTCCTGGTGCTCGTGTTCACCCTGCGCGAGGCCTCCTTCATCGACCCCGTCGTGCTCTTCGTGACCCTCGTGATCGCCGTGCTCGGCGGTCTCGTGACCGACCTCGTGGCTGTGTCGCGCGGTCGCGTACCCTACGTGAGCGACATCACCCTGCCGGGTTCCTCGGAGCGCTGACCTCGATTCGGCTGGGCGCTCCAACTGTTGGTAGGGTGGAGCTATCGATGCCGATCGCCGCGTCATGACCCCGTGATGCCCCGATTCTGGAGACTCCCCTGAGCGCTGCCGCCCTGATCCCGTTCCTGCCAGTGACGACCGTTGACGGTTCGGACGGGCCGGAGTTCAGTGGTCCCTCGATCGGTGACTTCTTCCCTCCGGCCATCTTCTTCGAAGGCAACGAGTTCTTCCAGATCGACCGCATCATGCTGCTGCGGCTCGTCATCGCGGGGCTCCTCATCCTCATGTTCTGGCTCGGCACGCGCCGCATGAGCATCGTGCCCGGCCGCTTCCAGGGCACGATCGAGATGGCGCTCGACTTCGTGCGCATCAACATCGCGGAAGACCTGCTCGGCAAGGTCGACGGCAAGCGGTTCCTGCCGCTTCTCACGACGATCTTCTTCCTCGTGCTGTTCCTCAACCTCACCGGCATCGTGCCGGGCATCAACATCGCGGGAACCTCCGTGATCGGCCTGCCGCTCGTGCTCGCCGCGGCCTCGTACATCGCTTTCGTCTACGCGGGGCTGCGCAAGCATCCCGTGGCGTTCTTCCGCAACGCGCTCTTCCCGCCCGGCGTGCCGTGGCCGCTCTACATCATCGTGACGCCCATCGAGCTCGTCTCCATGTTCGTGCTGCGCCCCGTCACGCTCACGCTGCGACTGCTCATGAACATGGTCGTGGGTCACCTGCTGCTCGTGCTGTTCTTCTCGGCCTCCGCCTTCTTCATGGTCGACCTCGGTGGGTGGTGGATCATCGCGGGCGTCGGAACGCAGGCATTCGGCATCGTGTTCACGTTCTTCGAGATCCTCGTCTCGCTGCTCCAGGCCTACGTCTTCACTCTTCTCACCGCTGTCTACCTCCAGCTCGCGCTGGCGGACGAGCACTAACAACGCAAGAGCCGGGCAGCCGCTCGGCTCGTCCCTCACCGGAAGGAAACACCCCTCGTGGACGCAAACACCGTTCTCGCCGAGATTAACGGCAACATCGCGACCGTCGGCTACGGCCTGGCCGCCATCGGCCCGGCCATCGGCGTGGGCATCGTCGTCGGCAAGACGATCGAGTCGGTCGCCCGCCAGCCCGAGCTGCAGGGTCGCCTGACCGTGCTCATGTACATCGGTATCGCCTTCACCGAGGCGCTCGCGTTCATCGGCATCGCGACCTACTTCATCTTCGTCTAAGGCTCACTTCATGCTCACTGAACTCGTCATTGCGGCGGAACCGGGGGAGGACGTCAACCCCCTCATCCCGGCGTGGTACGACATCGTCTACTCGATCATTCCGTTCGCGCTCGTCCTGCTGCTGTTCTGGAAGGTCGTCCTTCCGCGCATGCAGAAGATGCTCGACGAGCGCGCCGCCAAGATCGAGGGCGGCATCGAGCAGGCGGAGTCGGCCCAGGCCGAGGCCAAGGAAGCACTCGAGAAGTACAACGCGATGCTCGCCGAAGCGCGCGCCGAGGCCGCGAAGATTCGCGAGCAGGCCCGCGTCGACGGCGGCGCGATCCTCGCCGAGCTCAAGGAGCAGGCCTCGACCGAGGCCGCGCGCATCACCGCGACGGCGCAGGCCCAGATCGAGGCCGAGCGCCAGGCGGCACTCGTCTCGCTGCGCTCAGAGGTCGGCTCGCTCGCGATCGACCTTGCGAGCGGTGTCATCGGGGAGTCCCTCGCGGACGACAAGAAGGCCACGGCGCTCGTGGACCGCTTCCTCGCCGACCTCGAGCAGTCAGAGAAGGCGGCGAAGTAGCGATGGGCTCTGCGACGCGAAGCGCACTCGAGGCGGCACGCTCGGCACTCGCCGCCACGAAGGGCGTCGATCTGACGACGGGCGAGCAGCTGCTCGCGGCGTCGCGCACGATCGGCACATCGACGCAGTTGCAGAGTGCGCTCACCGACCCCTCGGCATCGCCGGAGGACAAGGGAGCACTGCTCTCGGCCCTCTTCGGCAACCTTTCGCCCGCGGCGCTCGCCCTCCTCACCGCCATGGCCCAGCAGCGCTGGTCCACTGCCGAGGAGTTCCTCGCCGGCCTCGAAGAGATCGGCATCCGCGCGGTGGCGTCGTCGACGTCGGCTGATGCGGGCCTCGAGGCGGAGCTGTTCTCGTTCGGTTCCGCTGTCGCGTCGGATGCTGAGCTCGAGCTCGCGCTCGGCAGCAAGCGCGGCTCGGCCGAGGGCAAGCAGTCGCTCGTGGAGAGCCTGCTCGCCGGCGGTGCGAGCGCGCAGGCCGTCGCGATCGCCGGCCACCTCGTGCAGCAGCCCCGCGGCCGCCGCATCGGGGAGCTCGTGCGCACGGGCGCGGCGATCGTCGCCGACTCGTTCGGCAAGGGCATCGCCACGGTGAGCGTGGCTCGTCCGTTGAGCGATGAGCAGCGCGCATCTGTCGGAGCCATGCTGCGAGAGCGCTACGGCCGCGACCACACCCTCAACCAGGTCATCGATCCCGCGCTCGTCGGCGGGGTCCGCGTTCAGGTCGGCGACGACGTGATCGACGGCAGCGTCGCTGCACGCCTGGCAGAACTCACACTTCGACTGGCCGGCTAGGTCCGCTCGAGAACACCAGACGGAGCCCCGCAGAGTCGGGGCTGCGAACGAAAAGGGAAGAACATGGCAGAACTTTCGATCAGCCCGGACGAGATCCGCGACGCGCTCAAGAAGTTCGCGCGCGACTACGCTCCCGGAGCCGCCGCTGCGACCGAGGTCGGCCGCGTGGTCGATGCCGCTGACGGCATCGCGCACGTCGAGGGGCTGCCCGGCGTGATGGCCAACGAGCTCATCCGCTTCTCGGACGGCACGCTCGGTCTCGCGCAGAACCTCGACGAGAGCGAGATCGGTGTCGTCGTCCTCGGCGAGTTCTCCGGCATCGTCGAAGGCATGGAGGTCACCCGCACGGGCGAGGTCCTCTCCGTCCCCGTTGGCGACGGCTACCTCGGCCGCGTCGTCGATCCGCTCGGTGCCCCCATCGACGGCCTCGGCGACATCGCCGACGAGGGCCGTCGCGCGCTCGAGCTGCAGGCTCCCGGCGTCATGCAGCGCAAGAGCGTGCACGAGCCCCTGCAGACCGGCATCAAGGCGATCGACGCCATGATCCCCGTGGGTCGTGGCCAGCGTCAGCTCATCATCGGCGACCGGCAGACCGGCAAGACGGCGATCGCGGTCGACACGATCATCAACCAGAAGGCCAACTGGGAGTCGGGCGACACGAACAAGCAGGTGCGCTGCATCTACGTCGCGATCGGCCAGAAGGGCTCCACGATCGCCGCCGTCAAGGGCGCGCTCGAAGAGGCCGGCGCGATGGAGTACACGACGATCGTCGCGGCTCCTGCCTCCGACCCCGCCGGCTTCAAGTACCTCGCCCCCTACACGGGCTCGGCCATCGGCCAGCACTGGATGTACGGCGGCAAGCACGTCCTCATCATTTTCGACGACCTCTCGAAGCAGGCCGAGGCCTACCGCGCGGTCTCGCTCCTCCTGCGTCGCCCGCCGGGTCGCGAGGCGTACCCCGGTGACGTCTTCTACTTGCACTCCCGTCTGCTCGAGCGCTGCGCGAAGCTCTCGGACGAGCTCGGTGCAGGGTCGATGACGGGGCTCCCGATCATCGAGACGAAGGCGAACGACGTCTCGGCCTACATCCCCACCAACGTCATCTCGATCACGGACGGTCAGATCTTCCTGCAGTCCGACCTCTTCAACTCGAACCAGCGCCCCGCGGTCGACGTCGGCATCTCGGTGTCGCGCGTCGGTGGTGACGCTCAGGTCAAGAGCATCAAGAAAGTCTCCGGCACGCTCAAGCTCGAGCTCGCGCAGTACCGCTCGCTCGAGGCCTTCGCGATGTTCGCCTCCGACCTCGACGCGACGAGCCGCCGCCAGCTGTCTCGCGGCGCGCGACTCACCGAGCTGCTCAAGCAGCCGCAGTACTCGCCGTACCCCGTCGAGGAGCAGGTCGTCTCGATCTGGGCCGGCACGAAGGGCAAGCTCGACTCGATCGCGCTCACCGACGTTCTGCGCTTCGAGCGCGAGCTGCTCGACCACCTGCAGCGGAACACCGAAATCCTCACGACCCTGCGCGAGTCCAACGTGCTCGACGAGAAGACCGAGGGCGAGCTCGAGAAGGCCATCGATTCCTTCCTCGAAGAGTTCCAGGGCGGCGGCGCCGACGGCGTGCAGGCCGGCTCCGAGGAGTTCGACGAGACCGAGGAAGCCGACATCAACCAGGAGAAGATCGTGCGGAGGAAGCGCTAGAGCCCCTGCTCGAGACGCGACCGGCCACACGACGACACCTAAGGAAAGACGACACACATGGGAGCGCAACTTCGGGTCTACCGGCAGAAGATTCGTTCTGCCCAGACGACCAAGAAGATCACGCGCGCGATGGAGCTCATCTCCGCCTCGCGGATTCAGAAGGCTCAGGCGCGCATGGCCGCCTCGGCGCCGTACGCCCGCGCGGTGACGCGCGCCGTCTCGGCCGTCGCGACGTACTCGAACGTCGACCACGTGCTCACGACGGAGCGCGAGAAGCCGACGCGCGCTGCCGTGGTCGTGTTCTCCTCCGACCGCGGACTGGCCGGGGCGTTCTCCTCGCAGGTGATCCGCGAGGCGAACGAGCTGCGCACCCTTCTCGAGGATGAGGGCAAAGAGGTCGTCAACTACCTCGTGGGGCGCAAGGCCGTGCAGTACTTCGCGTTCCGCCGCCGTGCCGCGGCCAAGGAGTGGACGGGCAACACCGATCAACCCGAGTTCTCGACGGCCAAGGACATCGCCGACACTCTTGTCGACGCGTTCATCGCCGGCGGCGAGGGCGGCGAGGGCGTGGACGAGATCCACATCGTCTACAACCGCTTCGTCAATCTCGTCTCGCAGGTGCCCGAGATCGTCCGCGTGCTCCCGCTCGAGGTCGTCGACGGCGTCGACGAGCCCGGCGACGCCGAGATCCTCCCGCTCTACGAGTTCGAGCCCGAGGTCGACCAGGTGCTCGACGGCCTCCTGCCGGTCTACATCGAGAGCCGCATCTTCAACGCCATGCTGCAGTCGGCCGCCTCGGAGCACGCCGCCCGCCAGAAGGCGATGAAGTCGGCGAGCGACAACGCCGACAAGCTCATCCTCGACTACACCCGACTGGCGAACAACGCGCGCCAGGCGGAGATCACCCAGCAGATTTCCGAGATCGTGGGCGGCGCAGACGCCCTGAGCTCGGCTAAGTGAACGCGGCGAGGACGCGTTCACCAGACAGCACAGTGCACTAGACACTATTCGTACAGAAAGAGAGCTCATGGCTACCGCAACCAAGAAGAAGCCCGCCGGAGACACCGCCGTGCACGGCGTCGGCCGCGTCGCCCGCGTGACGGGCCCCGTCGTCGACATCGAGTTCCCCCACGACGCGATCCCGGGCATCTACCACGCCCTCAAGACCGACATCACGATCGGCGAGGAGACCACGACGCTGACCCTCGAGGTCGCGCAGCACCTGGGTGACGACCTGATCCGTGCGATCGCGCTCAAGCCGACCGACGGTCTCGTCCGCGGCCAGGAGGTGCGCGACACGGGAGCCCCGATTTCGGTGCCCGTGGGCGACGTGACCAAGGGCAAGGTCTTCAACGTCATCGGCGAGGTGCTCAATGCTGAGCCCGGCGAGACCATCGAGGTCACGGAGCGCTGGCCGATCCACCGCAAGCCCCCGGCCTTCGACCAGCTCGAGTCGAAGACGCAGCTCTTCGAGACCGGCATCAAGGTCATCGACCTCCTCACCCCCTACGTGCAGGGTGGAAAGATCGGCCTCTTCGGCGGTGCGGGCGTCGGCAAGACCGTCCTCATCCAGGAGATGATCCAGCGCGTCGCGCAGGACCACGGTGGTGTCTCCGTGTTCGCGGGCGTCGGCGAGCGCACCCGTGAGGGCAACGACCTCATCATGGAGATGGAGGAGGCGGGCGTCTTCGACAAGACCGCCCTCGTCTTCGGCCAGATGGACGAGCCGCCGGGAACGCGACTCCGCGTCGCCCTCTCGGCCCTCACGATGGCCGAGTACTTCCGCGACGTGCAGAAGCAGGACGTCCTCCTGTTCATCGACAACATCTTCCGCTTCACGCAGGCCGGCTCCGAGGTGTCGACGCTCCTCGGCCGCATGCCCTCGGCGGTGGGCTACCAGCCGAACCTCGCAGACGAGATGGGCATCCTCCAGGAGCGCATCACCTCGACGCGCGGCCACTCGATCACCTCGCTCCAGGCGATCTACGTGCCCGCCGACGACTACACCGACCCGGCGCCGGCGACGACCTTCGCGCACCTCGACGCGACGACGGAGCTGAGCCGCGAGATCGCCTCGAAGGGTCTCTATCCCGCGGTCGACCCGCTCACGTCGACGAGCCGCATCCTCGACCCGCTCTACATCGGTGAGGACCACTACCGCGTTGCGACGACCGTCAAGCAGATCCTCCAGAAGAACAAGGAGCTGCAGGAGATCATCGCGATCCTCGGTGTCGACGAGCTCAGCGAAGAGGACAAGATCACGGTGTCCCGTGCTCGCCGCATCCAGCAGTTCCTCTCGCAGAACACCTACATGGCGAAGAAGTTCACGGGCGTCGAGGGCTCCACGGTGCCGCTCAAGGACACGATCGAGTCCTTCGACGCGATCGCCAAGGGCGAGTACGACCACGTGGCCGAGCAGGCCTTCTTCAACGTCGGCACCATCAGCGACGTCGAGGAGCGCTGGGCGCAGATCCAGAAGGAGAACGATTAGTCGTGGCCGAGCTCACGGTGAGCGTCGTCGCCGCCGACCGCGAAGTGTGGTCGGGCGTCGCGAAGCAGATCGTCGCGCGCACGACCGAGGGCGAGATCGGCATCCTGCCCGGTCACGAGCCGCTGCTGGGAATTCTCGGCGCCGGTGAGGTGCGCATCACGCCGACGGAGGGCGCTGTCGTCACGGCGCGCGCCGAGGATGGTTTTCTCTCGGTCGAGAACAACACCGTGACGATCGTCGCGGGCGCCGCCGAACTGCTCTAGTGCTCATCGCCATGGCCGGGCTGCCCGGCTCCGGCAAGAGCACTGTCGCGGAAGCACTCGGGGCGCACCTGCGCACCCCCGTGGTCTCGGTGGATCCGCTCGAGTCGGCGATTCTGCGGTCGGGTATCGAGAGCTATCAACCCACGGGCCTAGCCGCGTACCTGGTCGCGGAGACGATCGCCGAATCCGTGCTGCGTGCGGGCCAGGGCATCATCGTCGATGCCGTCAACGCGGTCTCGCCCGCACGTGACCAGTGGGTGCTGCTCGCCGACCGCGTGGGCGTCGAGGTTCGCTTCATCGAGACCGTGTGCAGCGACCCCGCGCTGCATCGGCGTCGTCTCGACGAGCGCAGACGCGATCTCGAGCACCTCGCCGAACCCACCTGGCACGCTGTCGAGCAGCGACTGGACGAGTACGCCTCCTGGTCGGGTGCGGCCGATGCATGCCCCAGGCTCACTCTCGACACCGTCTCCGAGCTCGACGCGCTCGTGGCCGAAGCGATCGCCTTCCTGCGCTCGTGACCCTTCTCCTCCTGCCGCCGTCGGAGACCAAGCGGGACGGGGGAGTGCCGCGCTCGCGCCTCGCCCTCTCGCGATTGGGCTATCCGGTGCTGACCGAGCTGCGCGCGTCGATGCTCGACCAGCTCGCGGCGGTGTCCGCCGACGACGAGACGGGTACCCGGGCCCTGCGGATCAGCGCCCGAGCGGCCTCGATCGAGCTCGAGCGCAACCGGCAGGTGCGCAGTTCGGCCACCTTGCCGGCGCTGGAGCGGTACACCGGCGTGCTCTACGACGCCCTCGCGGTGGAGGCGTGGAGCGAGGACGCTCGCCGTCGCGCTGCCGAGCACGTCGTGATCCAGTCAGCGCTGTTCGGGCTGCTGCGTGCGGACGACCCGATTCCGGCATACCGCCTCTCGCACGATTCCCGGCTGCCCGACGTCAGGCTGGCGCGCCACTGGGCGGACCCCATTGCGCGAATCCTCGCTCGGCGCCACGGCCCCGTTCTCGACCTGCGCTCGGAGGCCTACTCGGCTCTCGGGCCGATTCCCGAGCGCGATGACGCCCGCTTCGTGCGCGTGGTCGCTGCCGGCGACGATGGCGTCACGCGCGCCCTCTCTCACGCGAACAAGTCGGCCAAGGGACGCTATCTGCGCGCGCTCCTCGAGTCCGGCTCGATGCCCACGACCCTCGACGGCCTCGTTGCACGCTCCGCCGACCTCGGGTGGATTCTGCGGCCGGGCGCTCCAGGCGAGCTCGACCTCGTGGTGCCGCGAGCCTGAGAGCCTGCAGGGCAGCAGATCTCGCAGCAGTGCCCGCAGGGCAGAGCCTGCACATCAGGGGCGCGGTGCCGCGGCGCGCCAGCAGCCGACGATGTGGTCGTCGACGAGACCGGCCGACTGCATGAGCGCGTAGGCCGTGGTCGGGCCCACGAAGCGCCAGCCGACGGCCTTGAGAGCCCGCGCGAGGGCGACCGACTCGGGGGTGGTCGCGGGCAGATCGGCGAGCTGGGCCGGGCGCGTCGAGCGCGGCGCGGGGGCGTGCTGCCAGACGAGCTCGTCGAGCCCGCCCGGGTGGAGGGCGATGCGGGTCACGAGCAGCCGCGCGTTCGCGATCGTGGCCTCGATCTTCGCCCGATTGCGGATGATCGACTCGTCGGCGAGCAGGCGCTCCACGTCGTCCTCGCCGAAGCCGGCGACCGTCTCGGGGTCGAAGCCCGCGAAGGCGTGCCGCAAGCCCTCTCTGCGTCGCAGGATCGTGATCCACGAGAGCCCCGACTGGAAGGCCTCGAGGGAGAGCTTCTCGAAGAGTGCGCGGTCGCCGTGCAGGGCCACGCCCCACTCCTCGTCGTGGTACCGGCGGTACTCGGCATCGTCGCCCACCCAGCCGCACCGCGCGAGCCCGTCGTCGGCGATGCGCACATCGCGTGCCGGGCTCATCGGTGCGCGATGCCCTCGTGGTCGAGCAGCCACACCTTGGTCGGCACGCCATCTCCGGCGCTGTAGCCGGTGATGCGCTGATCGCTCGCGAGGACGCGGTGGCACGGCACGATGAGCGGCACGGGGTTGGCGCCCACGGCGCCGCCCACCGCCCGCCCGGCTGTGGCGCGCCCGGTGTCACGACCGAGCTCGCCGTAGCTGCGGGTTGCACCGAAAGGGATGGCGCGCAGGCCCTCCCAGATGGCGCGCTGGAACGGCGTGCCGGTCAGCCGCACGGGCACGTCGATGTCGTGCCGCGACCCCGAGAAGTACTCGCCGAGCTGGTCGACCGCGCGGCGAGTGAGGTCGTCGGGCGCATCGGGCAGGCCGTCGGTGGAGAGCGCACCCGCGCGCTCGATCTCGAGGCGCGTGATCGCCGAGCCGTCGCCCTCGACGACGATGCGCCCGAGCGGTGAGGCCGTCGTGAGGCGGGCGACGGCGCTCGCGGCGGGAGGCTCTGCGACGGAGGGTTCAGCGGGGGAGAGGCGGGCGGGCGCGGTGTCGAGCTGGGTCATACCGAGCAGACTACGGCCCCGAGCATCCCGAGACCGGCGGAAAACAGACACGGGGATCGCTGCCGATGCGCGCTCGGCTGAGGAGGGAGCGCGGAGGCTCGTGCGCGAGGATGGGGGCATGACGACCATGACGTATCGCACCCTGGGGCGCAGCGGACTGCGCGTCTCCGCCGTCGGCCTCGGCTGCAACAACTTCGGCCGACCGGGCACCGCGACCGAGCCCCAGGACGGCACCGAGCGTGTTCTGCACGCCGCGCTCGACCACGGCATCACGCTGCTCGACGGTGCCGACATCTACGGGTACGAGTACGGACGCAGCGAGACCATGATGGGTCGGGCGCTGCAGGGCCGCCGCGACGAGGTCGTGCTCGCGAGCAAGTTCGGGCACGCCGACTACGAGAGCCCGATCCCGCACTGGGGTGCCAAGGGCGCGCGCCGCTACGTCCGCCTCGCCGTCGAGGGCAGCCTTCGACGCCTGCAGACGGACACGATCGACCTGTACCAGTTCCACACCCCCGACCCGCTCACGCCGCTCGAGGAGACCCTCGCGGCGCTGCACGAGCTCATCGACGCGGGCAAGGTGCGCTACATCGGCCACTCCAACTTCGCGGGCTGGCAGCTGGCACGCGCCGACCTGCTCGCCGAGCTGCACGGCCACCCGCGCTTCATCTCGGCCCAGAACGAGTACAGCCTGCTGCGACGGGGCGCCGACTGCGAGCTGCTTCCCGCCGCCGCGGAGCTCGGCGTCGGCTTCCTGCCGTACTTCCCGCTCTACAACGGCCTCTTCACGGGCAAGTTCTCCCGCGAGGGCGGGCCCGCCGACACACGCATCATGCGGCAGCGCCCGCACCTCGTGGAGCACGCGCCGTGGGACCGCATCGAGGCTTTCGAGGTCTTCTGCGCTGCGCGCGGCATCGGGATGCTCGAGGCGACGATCGGCTGGCTGCTGAGCCGCCCGGCTCTCGCGAGCGTCATCGCCGGCGCGACGACCGTCGAGCAGGTCGCGCAGAACGCCGCAGCCGCTCAGGCCTGGACCCCGACGGCCGAGGACCTCGCCGAGATCGACGAGCTCTTCCCGCCCGGGGTCGACCACTCGGCGCCCTCCTCGTAGCCCGGGAGCGCGCCTCTCAGTCGGCGAGGTCGTCGTCGGAGCCCTGCGAGGGCGGCAGCGGCTCGGCGTCGACGTTGATCGCCCGGTTGAGCTCGGCGGCCTCGGCGTTGAGCTCCTCGAGCTCCTCCAGCAGCGCGTTGTAGTCGTCGACGGCCGCGTTGAGGCTCTCCCGCTCGATCTCGAGCGCTGCCTGGCGGTCGAGGAGGGCCTGGCGGTCGGCCTCGAACGCCGACTGGCTCGTGTAGCCGCCGGGTCGCGAGGCCCGCTCGTTGAACGCCGTGATGTCGGCCTCGAGCGCCGCCGCCGCGTCGGCGTACTCCGCCTGATCGGCCTCGAGCGCGGCGAAGCGCGCGTCGAGCTCGTCGCTGAGCTGCTGCAGCCTCTCCTCGAGGCTGTCGAACACGGCGGCGACCCGCGCGTAGAGGTCGGTAGTGAGAGAGCGATCGTCGAAGTAGCGGGCATAGTGCTGCTCGAGCTCGGCCGCGAGGGTCGGTATCTCGGTGCCGAGGATCGCGTAGAGCTCGGGGATGCGCGACGTGGGGTCGAGCGCCTCGTACTCCGCGATGCGCTCGACGAGCTCGTGCTCGGGCCCGAGGGCGGCGAAGTCCGCTTCGAGGAGCACGGCGAGGGCATCCTGCTCCTCGGCGCTCAGGCGGTCCCAGGCGGCGTGCAGCATCTCGTGCGCCGCGACGACGACCTCGTAGCCGTCGAGGTCGTCGTTCGTGACGTCGTAGAGGAAGATGCGGCCGTCGGCGAGCGTGTAGCAGCCGAGCACCCCCAGGCCCGTCTCCTCGAAGGAGCAGAACAGGTCGAAGCGCTCAGGAGGCAGGACCTCGGGCACGCTCGCGTAGAAGAGGAACCGCCCGTGCTCGCTCAGTCCTGCCTGGTCGGCGTACCGCACGATGGTGGGCTCGGGCTCGTAGCTCCAGACCGTGAGCTGGTCATCCACCTGGCGCGGATTCGCCGCCGCCCAGCCGGCGCCCGCGAGGACGAGCCCCTGGCCGACGATGCAGACGGCCGCGACCGCCTGAAGGGCGCCGCGGCCCACCCGCGCGCCCCGATCGCGCCGCGCGTGCCTCGGCTCGGTCGAGAAGTGGCTCATGCCTTCACGCTACTGTCGCGACCGCCCTCAGGCCGCGAGCACGGCGATCGCGGCGTTCAGTGTCGTCGCGAAGAGGGTCCAGAACCAGTAGGGGATCAGCAGGGCGGCGGCGGGCTTGCTGATGTCGGCGAAGCGGATGATCGTGGCGAGGATCGCGAAGTCGAGCGCGACGATGATGCCGAGCGCGATCCACAGACCACTGGCGCCGACGAGCGAGCCGAGCCCGAAGAAGACCGGGGTCCAGAGACCGTTGAGCACGAGCTGCACGACGTACGCGACGAGCGCGCGGCGACGAGCGGTCGACGCAGGGTGGCGCCAGACTAGCCAGGTTGCGACGGCCATGCTCGAATAGAGCACGGTCCAGACGGGCCCGAACAGGGCGTCGGGCGGTGTCCACATCGGCTTGGCCAGATCGTCGTACCACCCGGAGATCGCGGGCGCCGAGAGAGCGCCGCCGATGACGGCGACGAGGAAGGAGGCCGCGAGGAATCCGGTGAGCGCGAAGGCGGACCGAACAGCGGAGTGGTCGCCGGACGCCGCGATAGCGGACTCCTGCGTCCGTGCTCGGATCATGCTCACCTCCCGGCCCCCGATCCTTCTGGACGACGATGCTCCTGGACCAGGTCGAGAGTAGGCGCGAAGGCTCCGAACATCCTGCGCAAATGGCGTGCTCGCGCCGTGCTCGCGACGCGACCGCGCTCAGTGCCCGATGAGCGGCGCCATGACCCGTGCCACGACGGACGAGCGGCCGGTGGCGCGCTCCTCGGCATCCGCCGCCGTCATCGCGAGCAGGCCGGCGTTCGCGCCGAGGAAGCGCAGCGGCTCGGGCTCCCACCGCGGCGAGCGGTGGCCGACCCACGGCAGGCGTGTGAGCTCGGAGTCGGCCCCCGTCACGAGGTCCGCGAGCGTGCGCCCCGCGAGGTTGGTCGTGGCGAGGCCGTCGCCGACGTACCCTCCGGCCCGCCCGAGCCCCGTGCTCGAGTCGTAGTGCACGCTCGCGTGCCAATCGCGGGGCACGCCGAGCGGGCCGCCCCACGCGTGCTCGATGGAGAGCTCGGGCAGCACGGGGAAGAGCTCGCGCAGCGTCGCCGCCAGGTGTGCGAAGACCCCGTCGACGCGGTCGTACTGAGGCCGGATCGCGCTGCCCCAGTGGTAGCGGGCGCCCCGCCCGCCGAACGCGATGCGGTTGTCGGCGGTGCGCTGACCGTAGATGACGAGGTGCCGCCCATCCGAGAACGTCTGACCGTGCTCGATGCCGAGCTGCTGCCAGACCTCCTCACTCAGCGGCTGCGTCGCGATCATGAGCGAGTACAGGGGCAGCACCCGCCGGCGCAGGGGTGCCAGCCGGGCGCCGTAGCCCTCGAGCGCGGCGATCACGTGGCGGGCGCGCACGGCACCGCGCGTGGTCTCGACCCGACCAGGCGACCACGTCGTGACCTCCGTCTGCTCGTGGATGACGGCACCGCGCGACTCAATGATGCGCGCGAGGGCGCGCGTGAGCGCCGCGGGGTGCACGCGCGCGCACGCCGGGTCGTACACCGCGCCGTGCGCGCCTGCTGCGCGAACGCGCTCGGCGCTCCACAGCTCGAGGGCATCGATGTCGAACTCGCGCGCCTCGGCGACCTGGGAACGAGCATCCGCCCACTGCGCGTCCGAACGCGCGTAGACGACCGTGCCGCCGCGGGCGTAGTCGCAGTCGATGCCCTCCCGCTCGACGACCGCGCCAACCTCGTCGACCGTCGCGATCATCGCCCGTCGCATGGCGAGCGCCGCCTCACGGCCGTGCTGCGCGGCGAGGGACGCAGTCGACCGCGGGAAGAGCGCCGAGACCCAGCCGCCGTTGCGGCCGGAGGCGCCGAACCCCGCGATCTCCTTCTCGAGCAGCGCGATGCGCAGACCAGGGTCGCGTCGCTGCAGCTCGTAGGCTGTCCACAGCCCCGTGAGCCCCGCGCCGATGATCGCCACATCGACCTCGGTGTCGCCCTCCAGGGGAGGGCGCGGGGTCAGATCATCGTCGACCGTCGCATGCCAGAAGCTCAGGCCGCGATGGTCCGACCCGGTCACAGTCGGTTCGAGGCCTCGGTGAGCACGCTGCGCAGGATGCCCTCGATCTCGTCGAACTCGGCAGGCCCGATCGTGAGCGGGGGAGCGAGCTGGATGACGGGGTCGCCGCGATCGTCGGCCCGGCAGTAGAGCCCGGCCTCGAAGAGGGCCTTGGAGAGGAAGCCGCGCAGCAGGCGCTCCGCCTCGTCCTCCGAGAAGGTCTCCTTGGTCTCCTTGTTCTTGACGAGCTCGATGCCGAAGAAGTAGCCCTCGCCGCGCACGTCGCCGACGATGGGGAGATCCTTCAGTCGCTCGAGCGCCGCACGGAACTTCGGCGAATTCTCGCGCACGTGCTCGAGGATGCCCTCCTCCTCCATGATGTCGAGGTTCTCGAGGGCGACGGCGGCCGAGACGGGATGCCCGGCGAAGGTGTATCCGTGGTAGAACGCCGTCTGACCGTGGGTGAAGGGCTCGTAGAGCTTCTCGCGCACGATCATCGCGCCGAGGGGGGAGTACCCGCTCGTGAGCCCCTTGGCGGAGGTGATGATGTCGGGCACGTAGTCGAACGCGGTGCACGCGAACATCTCGCCCAGGCGGCCGTAGGCGCAGATGACCTCGTCGCTCACGAGGAGCACGTCGTACTGGTCGCAGATCTCGCGCACGCGCTGGAAGTAACCGGGGGGCGGCGGGAAGCAGCCGCCCGAGTTCTGCACGGGCTCGAGGAACACCGCGGCGACCGTGTCGGGGCCCTCGAAGAGGATCATCTCCTCGATGCGGTTGGCGGCCCACTGCCCGAACTCCTCGAGCGAGCCGTGGAAGCCCATCTCCTCAGCGCGGTAGTAGTTCGTGTTGGGCACGCGGAACCCGCCGGGAGTGAGCGGCTCGAACATCTCCTTCATGCCCGGGATGCCGGTGATCGCGAGGGCGCCCTGCGGGGTGCCGTGGTACGCGACGGCGCGCGAGATGACCTTGTGCTTCATCGGCTTGCCGACGAGCTTCCAGTACTGCTTGGCGAGCTTCCACGCCGACTCGACGGCTTCGCCGCCGCCGGTCGTGAAGAACACGCGGTTGAGGTCGCCGGGGGCGTAGTCCGCGAGCCGGTCGGCGAGCTCGATGGCCTTCGGGTGGGCGTAGGACCACAGCGGGAAGAACGCGAGCTCCTCGGCCTGCTTGCGCGCCGCCTCGGCGAGGCGCTCCCGGCCGTGCCCGACCTGCACGACGAAGAGACCCGAGAGCCCGTCGATGTACTTGCGGCCGTGCGAGTCGTAGATGTGGTGCCCCTCACCGCGCACGATGATGGGCACGCCCTCCCCGGCGGCCATGCCCGACTGGCGGGCGAAGTGCATCCACAGGTGGTCCTTCGCCTTGCGCTGCAGCTCGGCCTCGGCACGCGCCTCGGCGCCGCTCAGGGCGGGCGGCGCGGCGTCGGTGTGGTGCACGGTGGCGTCGGCCTTCTGCTTCTTCTGCTTCTTCTTCAAGAGTGTCATCGTGTTCCCCAGTTGTAGAACTGCTTCTGCAGTCGTAGATAGACGAACGTCTCGGTGGAGTGGACGCCGTCGATGGCGCGGATGCGCCGGTTCAGCAGGTCGATGAGGTCATCGTCGTTCTCGCACACGACCTCGGCGAGAATGTCGAAGCTGCCCGCGGTCAGCACGAGGTAGTCGACGGCGCTGAGCGAGGCGAGCTCGTCGGCGACCGCGGTCGTGTCGCCGGAGACGCGGATGCCGATCATCGCCTGCCGGTAGAAACCCAGCTGCATCGGGTCAGTCACCGCGACGACCTGCATGACGCCCGACTCGGTGAGCTTCTGCACGCGCTGGCGCACGGCTGCTTCGCTCAGCCCGACCGCCTTGCCGATCTCGGCGTAGGAGCGTCGACCGTCGGTCTGCAGCTGCTCGATGATCGCCTTGGAGACATCATCGAGCTGAACGGGCTTCGGGCGGGCGACCATGCCTCGATTCTGGCAGTCTCGAAGGCCGATCACAAGCGGATCCGCAGGAAAAGCGGATTCTCAGCGACGAAATCCGTCGAAATCGACCGGGATGCTCCGCGCGAGCCGCGATACAGTGGACACATGAGCACGCGCATCCTGCAGAACTTCATCGATGGCCAGTACGTCGGGAGCACGGCGGAGGCCCACACCGAGCTCGTGGACCCGGCGACGGAGGAGGTGTACGCCCACTCCCCGGTGAGCACGCCCGGCGAGATCGACGCAGCCTACGCCGCCGCCGAGCGGGCGTTCGCCGCGTGGGGTCGCACGACGCCGGGGGAGCGTCAGCTCGCGCTCTTCCGCCTCGCCGATGCTGTCGAGAGGCGGGCTGACGAGTTCGCCGACCTCGAGTCCCACGACACCGGCAAGCCTCGTGCGAGCCTCGTCGCCGACGAGATCGACCAGTCGGTCGACCAGCTGCGCTTCTTCGCCGGTGCCGCGCGCGACCTCGAGGGCCGTTCGGCCGGGGAGTACCTCGCGGGCCACACCTCGTGGGTGCGCCGCGAGCCGATCGGCGTCGTCGGGCAGGTCACGCCGTGGAACTACCCGCTCAACATGGCGGTGTGGAAGATCGCCCCGGCGATCGCGGCGGGCAACACGGTCGTGCTCAAGCCCTCCGACACGACACCCCAGTCGACGCTCCTGCTCGCCGAGGTCGCGGCCGAGTTCCTGCCGGCAGGTGTGCTCAACGTCGTCGTGGGCGACCGCGGCACGGGTGCGGCTCTCGTCGAGCATCCGACGCCTCAGATGGTTGCGATCACGGGATCGGTGCGCGCCGGCATGGCCGTTGCCCAGTCCGCTGCGCAGAACCTCAAGCGCGTGCACCTCGAGCTCGGCGGCAAGGCGCCCGCGATCGTCTTCCCCGACGCGGACCCCGAGGCGGTCGCGGAGGGCCTCGTGCTCGCCGGCTACTTCAACGCTGGCCAGGACTGCACCGCGGCGACGCGCGTGATCGTGCACGAGTCCGTGCACGACGCCGTCGTCGAAGCCCTCGCCGCCCGCGCGCGGTCGCACGCCCGCACCGGCGCGCCCCACGAGGAAGGCATCCTCTACGGCCCCCTCAACAACGCGAACCAGCTCGCCCAGGTCGCCGGCGTCGTCGACCGTCTGCCCCGCCACGCCGACATCGTCACGGGCGGCCGTCGGCAGGGCGAGAAGGGCTACTTCTACGAGGCGACGATCGTCACCGGCATGCGGCAGGAGGACGAAGCGGTGCAGGAGGAGATCTTCGGCCCCGTGCTCACCGTGCAGACCTTCCGGGACGAGGCCGAGGCCCTCGCGCTTGCCAACGGCGTGCGCTATGCGCTCGCCGCCTCCGTGTGGACGAGCGACCACGCGCGCGCCCTTCGGCTGTCGCGCGACCTCGACTTCGGCTGCGTGTGGATCAACACTCACATCCCCTTCGTCTCCGACATGCCGCACGGCGGTTTCAAGCACTCCGGATACGGCAAGGACCTCTCGCAGTACGGCTTCGAGGACTACACGCGGCTCAAGCACGTCATGAGCTTCCTCGGGGAATAGACCCGTGGCGTCCACGATCGAGCCCGAGGACGAGGACACCGTCCTGCGGGAGCGCCCCCCAGCACTCGGAGCGGGAGGCGCAGCCGCGGAGCATCCCGTCGCCGACGTCGAGGACACCGTGATCGGGCTCATCCAGCCGCACGCCCCGGCCCGCGACCGATCGATGCTCTCCTCGCCGGCGCCGACCGCACCTCTGCCCTCTCACGATCTCCCGCCCGAGCCCGCCGGACCCGAGCCCGAGCGCACGCCCACGATCTGGGCGGTGCGCATCCGCGGCACCGACCTCACGATCCCCCTCGACCGACCGGCGATCATCGGTCGTCACCCGAGCGCGGCACGCATCGACGAGATTCCGCAGCCTCGTCGCGTGCAGATCCCGGCGGAGCACCGGGATGTCTCGGCGCGCCACGCCCGCATTGAGCAGCTCGGCGACACCCTCGTCGTGACCGACCTCGGTTCGACGAACGGCATCGACGTACACTGGTCGGAGGGGCCGGTGCGCCGGCTCCGCCCGGGCGAGACGAGTGTCGTCCTGCCCGACGCCGTCGTCGCGATCGGCGATGCCGTCGTCGTCGACTTCGTGGCCGCGGCGACTCCCTGACGCCGCGCGGCGCCAGCACCCTCGATCGACCGGAGTACCCGTGACCGCCCTCGGACGCAGCAGCGTGCGCCACACCGTGGCCCTGCCCGGCCACGGTGGAACGGTCGAGCTCTCCTGGCACGGTGTGACCCACACGGGCTACCGGCGAGCGGCCAACGAAGACAGCTATCTCGCCGATGTGCCGCTCTTCGCCGTCGCGGACGGCATGGGCGGCCACTCGCACGGCGACCGGGCGAGCGACGCCGTCGTGCGTCGGCTGCAGGCGTGCGTCGAGGGCGACTTCGTGGGCATCGAGCGCGTGCAGCAGGCGCTGCACCTCGCGACGTGGGACATCCACCACCTCGACGAGGAGGAGCGCGGCATCGGCACGACCGTCACGGGCGCCGGTCTCGATGTGCTCGACGGCGGCGCGGTGTTCCGCGTCTTCAACGTCGGCGACTCGCGCGTCTACCGCTTCCAGGGCAATGAACTCACGCAGGTCACGCGCGATCACTCGGTCGTGCAGGAGCTCGTGGACGCCGGGCAGATTCTCGCGGCGGACGCAGAGGCGCATCCCGAATCTAACGTCATCACGCGCGCCGTCGGCTTCTCCCTCGAACCGGAGGCCGATCTCACGACCGTGCCCCTCGCGCCGGGCCTGCGGCTCCTGCTGTGCTCTGACGGGCTCACGAAGGAGCTTCCCGCCGAGCGGATCCGCCTGCACCTCGCCGCACGCCTGAGCGCCCGCGAGACCGCCAACGCGCTCCTGGATGCCGCACTCGCGCAGGGCGGACGGGACAACATCACCATCATCGTCATCGACGTCGTGCACGCTCCGACGTCATCCCCGTCGGAATCCCTAGACTGACGTACGCGCCGTACTGCGGCGAGGGCCGTCTGGGGAGGGGGTAGTCATGGTTCGACGTCGACCGTCCGACCCTCCGATCCTGCCCGGGTTCAGCCACGTGCGCGTACTCGGCTCGGGTGGCTTCGCCGATGTCTTCCTGTACGAGCAGAACATGCCCAGGAGGCAGGTCGCCGTGAAGGTGCTGCTCTCGGACGTCGTGACGGAGCATGTGCGGCAGATGTTCCAGGTCGAGGCGAACCTCATGGCGCAGCTCTCGAGCCACCCGAGCATCCTCACCGTCTACCAGGCCAGCATCTCCGCCGACGGCCGGCCGTACCTCGTCATGGAGCTGTGCTCGGCGCAGCTCGCCACCCGGTATCGCGCCGAGCGCATTCCCGTGGCCGAGGTGCTCGGCATCGGGGTGCGCATCGGCGGCGCGATCGAGACCGCGCATCGCCAGGGCGTCCTGCACCGCGACATCAAGCCCTCCAACATCATGCTCACCGCCTACGGCCACCCCGTGCTGAGCGACTTCGGCATCGCCTCCTCGCTCAGCGCCGCCTCCACGCAGGAGAGCGTGGGAATGTCGATTCCATGGTCGGCTCCCGAGGTGCTGCTCGACGAGACGACCGGCTCGGTGCAGAGCGAGGTCTGGTCGCTCGCCGCGACGCTCTACACGCTCCTGGCGGGCCGCTCGCCCTTCGAGGTCGTGGACGGCTCGAACGCCTCCGAGGCTCTCATCGGTCGCATCAGTCGGGCACGCGTGCCCGCCCTCGACCGCGACGACGTGCCGGAGTCGCTCGAGGCAGTGCTGCGGCGCGCGATGAACCGGGCCCCGGCGCGACGCCACTCGACCGTGCTGGAGCTCGTGCGCGACCTCCAGCGCATCGAGGCGGAGCTCGGTCTCACGCCCACGCAGGCCGACGTCGCGATGGATGACTGGGCGATCGCGAGTGCGGGCAACCCCCATGACCGCACGATCGTGCGAGCGGCGGCGGGCAAGCCTGCCGGGGGTACGCGCGGTCGCCGCCTGCGTCGGCGTCGAGCTGTCGCCGCAGCCGTCTCCGAGCCGGAAGGCGCCTCACCGCGCACCGCGGGGGCACGGCGCGCGCGCCAGTCGCGCATGATCGCGGCGGCGCTGCTCGTCATCGCGATCGTCGTGGTCGGCCTCGGCGCCACCGCGACGCTCTCGGCGCTCCAGGCTGCCGACGGCGGTCTGCCGCGGGTGAGCAACGTCGAGGCAGAGCGCTCGGGGTCGACCATCATCTTCTCCTGGAACGACCCGGGCCTGTCCGAGGGAGACGCGTATCAGGTGCGGGTCGACGGTGGTGCCACGACCCTGCAGCGCACCGCCGAGTTCGCGGTCGCCGTCGTCGAGGGCGACACCGTGTGCGTCACCGTGAGCGTCGCGCGCGAGGGGCGCGTGGGCGCGCCGAGCGACGAGAAGTGCGCGGTCGCGGAGTGATCACCCCATGCGACTGAGAGTGCCGGTTCGACGCTCGACCCTCATCACCGGGGTCGGCGCATCCCTCGTCGCCGCGCTCGTCGCGACGCTCGCCGTCATCGCCCCCGGTTTCGAGACCCAGCGCGTCGACCTCGACGACGGCTCTCTGTGGATCGCGAGCGGTGAGCGCCAGACGGTGGGTCGCGCCAACCTGCAGATCGGCCTTCTCGACTCCGTCGTCGAGAGCGGCGGGTCGCAGCTCGACATCCTGCAGGACAACGACGAGGTGATCGTCGTGGACGCGGTGAACGCGACGGCCGACATCCTCGACGTCGCCAGGTCCGAGGTGCGCGAGACGGTGCCGCTGCCGCCGGACGGCGCCTCGGTGCGCGCGGTCGCGGATTCCATGGTCGTGCACAGTGCGAGCACCGGGGAGACCTGGGTCGTTCCCCGCCTCGGCTTCGACGAGTTCGATGCCGCCTCGAGCGCGTCGTTCGTGTTCGGCGCTGGATCGGCGCTCGCCGAGGAGGAGGGGTACGGCGTCGTCGTCGTGGCTCCGGAGGCGGGAGAGGTCTACCGCCTTCTGCCCGATCGCACCGATCGGGTCGAGCAGACCTGGGCGATCGACATCGACGCATCCGCTGACGCCGCGATCACGATCGTCGGAGACTCGTGGGTCGTGCTGGATCGCGACGAGCGGGTGCTCATCACGGCGGATCGCCGCATCCCTCTCGATGGCGTCGTGCCGCCGGGGTCGACCCTCGCACTGCCGGCGCCGACGCCGCAGGGCCCGGGGCTTCTGCTCGCGCACGACGGCGGCCTGGTCGAGGTGCTGCTCGACTCGGGCGAGTCGCGCTCGCTCGCGGCCGACCGATCCGGTGCTCCTGCCTCGCCCGTGAGGGTGGGCGAGTGCTCCTATGCCGCGTGGACGGATGGCAGCGCCTGGCGGCGCTGCGGCTCGGTGGCCGATGCGCTCGCCCTGCAGGGGATGAGCCCCGCCGCCTTGCTGCGGTTCGAGGTGCGCGACGACCGTCTCGTGCTGAGCGACGCGGCCTCCGGCTCGGCGTGGGCGGTGCAGTCGAACGGCGCGCTCATCGACAACTGGGACGAGCTCATCGTGCAGGACGAGGACGAGCGCGAAGAGCAGCTCGACGACCTCGATGTGCCCCCGGAGCTCGAGCGCGTGCAGGCTCCGCCCGTCGCCGTGGACGACGAGTTCGGGGCCCGCCCCGGACGCTCGACCGTGCTGCCGGTTCTGCTCAACGACAGCGACCCGAACGGCGACGTCCTCGCGATCAGCGCCGTCACGCCGATCGAGCCGGGCATCGGGCGCATCGATCTCGTATCGGAGGGGCAGCAGCTCCAACTCACCCTCGAGCCCTCGGCCGCGGGGCAGATCGAGTTCGACTACACGATCACCGACGGCCGCGGCGGCGCCGACTCGGCGCGAGTGACGGTCAGCGTGCGGTCTCCGGATCAGAACGCTCCGCCCGTGCAGGTGCGTGCCTCCCGCACGACCGTCGCGCAAGGGGGCACGACGACCGCGGCCGTGCTCGGGGAATGGTACGACCCGGACGGCGACCCGATCTACCTCGAGTCGGCCTTCGCACTCGCTCCCGACACGGCGACCTTCCGGCCGGACGGCCGGGTGACCTTCTCGGAGGCGGGCGGGGCCGGCGAGGTGCGCGCGGTCGCGCTCTCCGTCTCCGACGGCACTGCGTCGAGCTCGGGCGAGCTCGCGGTGACGGTGCGCCCCTCCGGTCAGGTGCCCATCATCGCGGAGCCCTTCATGGTGCTCGCGTACGCCGATCAGGAGGTGCGCGTCGAGCCTCTCATCCACGTGCGAGGAGGCTCCGGCACCATCCGGCTCAGCGCGGTGCCCGACAAGGCGGGCGCGACGATCACGACGAGCCTCGACCGCGGCACCTTCCGGTTCCGCAGCACCGAGGTGCGCACCCACTACCTCGAGTACGTGGTCACCGACGGCGCGACGACGGCGACGGGGCTCGTGCGCATCGACGTCGCCGCGCCGCCCGAATCAGGCTTAGCGCCCATCACCGTTCCGAAGACCGCCTTCGTGCGCACCCTCAGCAACAGCACGGTCGCCGTCGCGACGACCGACATCGACCCGACGGGCGGCGTCCTCATCGTCACGGGCATCGTCGACGTGCCCTCCGGGTCGGGCATCCGTGCCGAGATCATCGACCAGCGCGACGTGCGCGTCACCCTCACGCGTCCGCTCGACACGCCGCAGAGCATCCGCTATCGCATCAGCAACGGCGCCTCAGAGTCGGTCGGCACGATCACGGTCATCGAGATTCCCCGCCCCGACCGCCAGCAGCCCCCGATCGCGGTCGACGACAGCATCTCGGTGCGCGTCGGCGACGCGGTGTCGATTCCCGTGCTCGACAACGACGAGCATCCCGACAATGAGCCCATCACGCTCGCCCCCGACCTCATCAGCGGCCTCGACGGCGAATCGGGCCTGCTGTTCGTCGCGGGCGACCGGCTCCGCTACCTCGCTCCCGACCAGCCCGGCGACTTCACCGCCGTGTACGAGGTGCTCGGCCCGCTCGGTCAGGAGCGCGCGCAGGCGACCGTCAGCATCCGAGTGCGGGAGGCGAACGAGGCCACCAACGAGGCTCCCGTCACGAGCACGGTGACCGCGCGCGTCATCGCGGGCGACACCGTCCGCATCCGCATCCCCGTCGACACCATGGACCCGGATGGCGACTCGGTGCAGCTGATCGGCCCGGAGACGAGTCCCGAGCGCGGCTCGATCGTCGAGAGCGGGCAGGACTACATCGACTACGAGGCCGGCAGCTACTCCGCGGGCACCGACAGCTTCCGGTACACCGTCGTCGACGCGCTCGGCGCTCGGGCGAGCGGCACGATCCGGGTCGGCATCAGCCCGCGGCTCGAGGGGGCCCGCAACCCCGTCGCCAACGACGATGCGGTCGTCGTGCGCCCCGGCGTGACGGTGCTCGTGCCCGTACTCGACAACGACACCGATCCTGACGGCTCGCCGCTCGCGGTCGTCGGTGTCGAGCCCAACGACCCCGCGCTCGACGCCGAGGTCGTCGAGGGACGCTTCGTGCGCGTCACGCCGCCTACAGCGCAGGGGACCTACGGCCTCGTCTACACGATCGAGAACCCGCTCGCGGGCCGCTCGCAGGCCTTCGTGACGGTCACGGTCGATCCGGATGCCCCGCTCACGCCGCCCGTCGCGCGCGACACCGTGCTCTCCCTGACCGACATCCTCGAGCAGGAGTCCGTCGCCGTCGACGTGCTCGCGCGCGTCTTCTTCTCCGAGGGGGAGACCGCCGACCTCGGTCTCGAGCTCGTGCCGGGATACGAGTCGGGAGCGGTCATCCAGCCCGACCGCCGCATCCTCGTCGAGGTGCGGGAGGAGCGGCAGATCATCCCGTTCCAGGTGGTGCACCCCGACGACCCCGCCGTGCGCTCGACCGCCTTTGTGTGGGTGCCCGGCACCGACGACGCGCTCCCGCAGCTCGACCGGCGCGCGGAGCGCATCGAGGTCGTGAGCGAGGAGTCGATCCTCATCGACATCAACGACTACGTGATCGCGGTCGGCGGCCAGCCCGTGCGTCTCACCGACACCGCGACCGTGCAGGCCTCGCGCTCCAATGGGGAGGACCCGGTCGTCGACGAGGACACGCTGCGGTTCACTTCCTCCGACCTGTACTTCGGCCCCGCCTCGCTCTCGTTCGAGGTCACCGACGGCGACTCGGCGACCGACCCCGACGGGCGCGTCGCGACGATCGTGCTGCCCATCACGGTCACGCCGCGCGAGAACCAGCCGCCCGTCCTCGTGGGCGCGCGCATCGAGCTCGAGCCTGGCCAGGAGGCCGAGCTCGACCTCGTCCGGGTCACGAGCTACCCGTACCCCGACGACATCGACGAGCTCGCCTACGGCATCATCGACGGCCCGACGCCGGGACTCGAGGCCGACCTGCTCGGGCAGCGGCTGCGCGTGAGCGTGCCGGCGAGCACGCCTCGCGGCACCACGACCGGGGTCACGCTCAGTGTGCGCGATGATGCCGCGCCGGGAACCCCGGGGCGCATCCAGGTGAGCGTCGTGCCCTCCACGCGCCCCCTCGCCGCCCCCGCGACCGATGCGGCCATCGCGCCACGAGGCGAGACCACCATCATCGACGTGCTCGCGAACGACCAGGCGACGAATCCGTTCCCCGGGCAGCCGCTGAGCGTGGTGGGCGTGCGCGGCCTCGACGGCGGTCTGCCTGCCGGCGTGCAGATCGAGCCGGTCAACGACGGTCAGAGTCTCGCCGTCACGGTCGGCGACTCTGCCGCGCCCATCGACACCAACCTCGAGTACCAGGTCGCCGACGCCACCGATGACCCGGAGCGCTACGTGTGGGGGTCGGTGCGCATCTCGGTGCAGGATGTGCCCGACCCCGTGACGAACCTCCGCGTGCAGAGCTACGGCGACCGGCAGCTCACGCTCGCGTGGGCGCCGGGATCATCCAACAACGCACCCATCGAGGGCTTCGAGGCGACCGTGACGACCGTCGAGTCCGGCTCATCGACCGTGGTGACGTGCGCGACCTCGCCGTGCACGGTGCCGACGGAGGGCAACGGCTCGTCGAACCGAGTGCGCGTGAGCGTCGTCGCGGTCAACGCGCAGGGCGACTCCGACCCGACCTCCCTCGCCGACCCGGTGTGGTCGGATCTCGTGCCGCCTGCCCCCTCGCTCCTCGGCGTCGCGCCGCTCGACGGCGGCCTGCGCATCGGCTGGACCAAGCCAGACCAGAGCGCGGGGGCCTCCCCCATTCGCAGCTACCGCATCACCGTGGGCTCCGTGTCGCGCACGCAGACGGTGTCGGCCTCGGACGCGGTCGGCACCGAGTACTGGCTCAACGTCGTGGACGCGGGCGCACTCGCCAACGGAACGTCCTACAGCGTGAGCGTGAGCGCACGCAACGACGCCTTCGGCGCCCTCACGAGCTGGAACTCGGCGCAGACGACCGGCACTCCGGCCGGGCCGCCGATCCCGACCGCGGCACCGACGGCCTCGGGATCGACCTCGGGCATGGGTATCGACGACCACGAGGTGACGGTCGCCTGGCCCTCGGCGTTCGCGGGCAACGGTCGCAGCGTGCAGGCCTACTACGTGTGGCTCGACGACTCGGGCTCCGCACCTGCCTGCACCGTCACGGGGGTCTCCGAGGGCTCGCCGAGCCACAGTGCTCCAGCCGGTGTGCGCGTGCTCGATGCCGGCACCAGCTCGACGGTCTTCACGGGCCTCTCCGCCGGCACCGAGTACCGTGCGGTCGTCTACGCCTACAACGGGCAGGGATGCACGGCGAGCGTCGAGGTCACGGCCGTGCCGCGCGCCACGCCCTCGCAAGTGGTCGCCGCATCGATCACTCCGGGCGTCGAGACCGACACCGGTCGGTGGAACTCCCGCGTGACGGGCGTGACGACCGAGGGCGGCGATCCCGTCGACCGCGTGCGCTATCGACTCGTGGGCGAGGGCGTCGATCCGGCGGAGTCGGCTCCTCTCGAATTGCCGATCGCGCTGACCGCGGGGTCGACCCACTACGGCGCCGTGCTGCAGGTGCAGTTCAGCGGGTGCCGGGTGTACCCCGAGATCACCGTGTGCGGCGAGTGGTCGGAGGCCGTGCCGCTCGAGACCGCGGTGCGCATCGACGCGACCGCGGAGTTCGCCGATATCTCGACCGGACCGCCCGACCGCAGCGTCGACGTCACCTGGTCGACGATCACGCCCGGTGCCGCGTACACGGCGGTGCAGTACGAGTGCCTGGGCGGTGAGGTCACGACCGACCCCGACGCGCCGGGCCAGTGCACCATCACGGCTGCGGCACCCGACGACCCCAGACTGGTCATCACCGTGACCGTCGGTTCCACCATCTACACCCGGGAGTACAGGCCATGACGATGACCGCCGAGCAGGCGCGCTGGTTCGCCGACATCACCGAGCGCGTCATCGCGAACGTCGAGAGAGCGGTTCTCGGCAAGAGCTACGTGATTCGCTTGAGCCTCACGGCGATGCTCAGCGAAGGCCACCTGCTGCTCGAGGATGTACCCGGCACGGGGAAGACCTCGCTCGCGAGGGCGCTCGCGCAGAGCGTGCGAGGCACGACGACGCGCGTGCAGTTCACCCCGGACCTCCTGCCCGGCGATATCACGGGCATCACGGTGTTCGACCAGCGCAGCGGCGACTTCAGCTTCCACCGCGGCCCGGTGTTCGCGACGATCGTGCTCGCCGACGAGATCAACCGAGCGAGCCCCAAGACGCAGTCAGCGCTGCTCGAGGTCATGGAGGAGGGCCAGGTCACGATCGACGGCGTCTCGCACGACGTCGAAGCTCCCTTCCTCGTCATCGCCACCCAGAACCCCATCGAGCAGGCCGGTACCTACCGCCTCCCCGAAGCTCAGCTCGATCGGTTCCTCATGAAGACCGCGATCGGCTACCCCGACCACGCGGCGACCGTGCGCATCCTCGAAGGCGCAGGCGGCCCTCGAGCGCTCGTCGTCGACCCCGTCGTCGAACTGGAGACCGTACGCGACCTCATCTCCGTGGCGCGCACCGTGCACGTCGACCCGACGATCACCGACTACGTCGCACGCCTCGTCGAGGCGACGCGCGCGCACGACGACGTGCGTCTCGGCGCGAGCGTGCGCGGCGCACTCGCTCTCGTGCGCTGCGCGAAGACCTTCGCGGCGACCGAGGGGCGCCACTACGTCATCCCCGACGACGTCAAGGCGCTCGCGGAGCCTGTGCTCGCGCACCGTCTCGGTCTCGACCCCGAGTCGGAGTTCGATGGCGTGACCCCCTCCGCGGTGATCAGCGAGGTGCTCGTCGAGACGCCGCCGCCGAGCGAGCGGATCGCCGTGTGACGTCCCCTCCCTCCGTGCGGCACTCGCGCGGCCGCAGCTCGGAGCCCGGCCGCCGCGGGCCCGAGGAGCACTCGCTCGGTGCCACGGTCACGACGGCCCGCACGCGCATCGTCGGCGCTCGCACGGGCCCCGCGGCGGATGCCGTCGTGGCCATCGTGCGGGTATGGCGCACGGCGCGCGCCGGAGTCTCGCGGGCGATCGCCGCGACGTCCTCCGTCGTCACGCCGCTCGGCTGGGTCGTTGCCGCGCTCGTTCCGCTCGCGCTGCTCGGGGGCTATGCCTGGGGCTGGCAGGAGCTCGTCGTCGCGGGTGTCGTCGGCGCCTCGCTCGCGCTCGTCGCACTTCTCTACGTCGTCGGCAGTCGTCGATGGACGGTCGCGCTCACCCCTCCACCTCAGCGCGTCGCCGTCGGCGATCCGGCGCAGGCGGGCATCCTGGTGCGCAATGACAGCGCGCGGCGCTCCTTCGGCACGATCGTCGACCTGCCCGTCGGCACCTCCGTCATCCCGGTGCCCGTGCCCGGTCTTCCCGCGCACGGGCAGGCCCTGCGCAGCGTCGACATCCCCACCGACCGCCGCGGGCGGCTCACTCTCGGCCCGGTGCGCACGGTGCGCGCCGACCCCATCGGCCTCGTTCGGCGCGAGCGGCTCTGGACGGAGGCGGCGGAATTCGTCGTGCACCCTCGCACGATCGACATCCCCTCCACCTCGAGCGGGCTCGTGCGCGACCTCGAAGGCCAACCGACGCGCGATCTGACGTCGAGCGACCTCGCCTTCCATGCGCTGCGTGAGTACGTGCCCGGCGACGAGCGCCGACACATCCACTGGAAGTCGACGGCGAAGACGGGCACCTTCATGGTGCGGCAGTTCGAGCAGACCAGGCGCAGCCACCTCGTGGTGGCGCTGAGCATCGCCAGCATCGACTTCGGCTCCGACGCCGAGTTCGAACTCGCCGTAAGCGTCACGGGCAGCCTCGGTGCTCGCGCCATCCGCGATGCGCGCGAAGTCTCCGTCGTGGTGAGCGCGATCACTCCGGAGTTCGCCAAGCGCGCGGTGCTCGCCGTCGACACCCTTCCGACCCTCACGCCGAACCGTCTGCTCGACTCCCTCGCCGTCGTCGAGCACAGCCCCTCGGCGCTCGGAATCCTCGACACCTCTCGGCTCGCGGGCGAGAGCGCGCGCGGCATCTCCGTCGCGTTCCTCGTCGTCGGCTCGACCGTCACCGCATCGCGACTGCGCACCGCGGCGGCGAGCTTCCCGCCGGCAGTGGAGGTCGTCGCGCTCCAGTGCGACCCCGATCATGTGCCCGGTCGTCGTCGACTCGGAGCCTTCACGGTGCTCACGCTCGGCTCGCTGAACGACCTGCGCCACGCCATGCGGGGTGGAGACTCGTGACGGCCACGCGCCCGACCCCGGCCATGCCGCGTCCGGCGGTCCTCGTGAGTGCAACGATCTTCACGGTGCTCGCCTGGGCGATCATCACGGTCGCCCTCTGGCCCCTCTACCGCTCCGGCGAGCTCGCGACCCTGGCCGTCATCGCGATCACGGCCGCCACGACGATCGCCCTCGCCTCGACGCTCGGCCGGTGGCCGGCCTGGGGAGTGCTCGGCGCGACCGTCGCGGTGTTCACCGTCGTGGGGGTGCCGCTCGCGGTGCCGGGGCGCACGGTGTACGGGGTGCTGCCCGAACCGCAGGGGCTCGCCGAGCTCTTCGCCGGCGTCGTGCTCGGGTGGCGGCAGCTCGTGACGATCGACCTGCCCGTGGGCGCCTACGAGGCCCTGCTCGTCCCCGCCCTCGTGCTGCTCCTCGTCGGCCCCCTCCTGACGCTCCTCGTCGCACTCCGCGGCCGCCGCCCCGCGCTCGCCGCTCTCGTGCCCATCGTCGGGTACCTCATCGTGATCGCGATCGGCCCGCAGTCACCGCTGCTGCCCATCAGCACGACCATCGCCCTCTCGACGACGCTCCTGCTCTGGATGGCGGCGCGGGCGCGCCACCGCCGCCGGGACGAGCTCGCGGCCTCCGCCGTCGAGACCCGCGGCGCCGGAGCCCGCACCCTTGCTGCGGCGACCGCGCTCCTCCTCCTCGCAGGGGGCGCCGGCGCGGCCGTCGCCGGCCTCATCGCCCCTCCCGAGGACCGCACGGTGCTGCGCACGTCCGCTGAGCGTCCCTTCTCGCCGCTCGAGCAACCGAGCCCCCTCGCGGCCTATCGTGCGGTGTTCGACCCGGCCGTGGCGGAGCTGCCGGCGCTGCGCGTGGAGGGTGCACCCGCGGGCGCGCGCATCCGCATCGCCGCTCTCGACAGCTACGACGGCGTCGTCTTCGCCGTCGGCAGCGACGCGGTCGACTCTGCCTCGGGCAGCTTCGTGCGCATCCCGACCGAGCGCCCGCCCGACATCCTGCCCGGTGAGCGCACGACGGTGACCCTCACCCTCGAGCGAGACCACGGGGTCTGGTTGCCCACCCTGGGTCAGGTCGCGGCGGTGCGCATTCTCGCCGACGACGCCGACGACCTTCGCGACAGCTTCGTGTACAACGCGACGACGGACACCGCGGCACTCGTGGGCGGGGCTCCGACCGGTCTCACGTACGAGCTCGACGTGGTGCTCGACGCGACGGAGTCCGCTGCGGGACTGCGCGCCGCGGCACCGGGACCCGCGGCCGTACCGGGCATCGCGCAGGTGCCCGAGGCCCTCGCCGACTGGGTGGCCGAGGTGACCGAGGGCATCGACGAGCCGGGAGCGCAGCTCGAGACGGCGCTCGAGAGGCTGCGCGAGGAAGGGTATCTCTCCCACGGCGTCGACGAGGACGAGGCGCCGAGCCGCCCGGGGCATTCGCTCGCGCGGCTCGAGGACTTCATCGGCAGCGCGCCCATCGTCGGCGATGCCGAGCAGTACGCCGCGGCGGCGGCGCTCATCGCCCGCGAGCTGGGATTCCCCTCGCGCATCGTGCTCGGCTACGGCCCGCTCGCTCAGGCCGGCCCGACGACCCTGCTCGCGAGTGATCGCACGGCATGGATCGAGGTCTCCACGAACGCGGGCTGGCAGGCCGTCGACGTCGTCTCCGAGCGGCGCGAGCTGCCCCCGGTCGAGCCCGAGGAGCCCGTGCCCGTCGTGCGACCGCAGAACCCCGCGCAGGCTCCCGTCGAGGAGCCGCCTGCGATCGAGGACCAAGCACCGCCGGAGATCGAGCAGAGCGACGACGAGCAGCTCGATCCGTTCTGGGCGACGGTGCTCGCCGTGCTCCGCGTGCTCGGGCCCCTCGCACTCGTCCTGGGCCTGCTCGCCTCGCCCCTCATCGCCATCGCACTGCTCAAGCGGCGCCGGCGTCTGCGGCGCCGGCGGCAGGGCGATCCCGCGCTGCGCATCCTCGGAGGGTGGCGCGACGTGACGGACACGGCGCGCGACCTCGGCCTCGCCCTTCCCGCCACGGGCACCCGGCGCGAGGTCGCCGGCGTCATCGGCCGACCGCAAGCGCTCGTGCTCGCGCGCGTCGCCGATCGTGCGGTCTACGCGCCCGAGGAGCCCGACCACGAGGAGGCGGACCGCGTCTGGGCCGCCGCCGACGGAGTACGGGCGTCGCTGCTGCAGCCGCTCACCCGGCGGCAGCGCTGGGGGGCGGCGCTCTCCACGCGCTCCCTGCGGCGGTATCCTGACCGCATGCGGGTCGAGGCGGGGGTTCGAGAGCCGTGACGTGCCAGCACTGCGGCGCGGCGCTGCCGCCCATCGCGATGTTCTGCGGCGAGTGCGGCCGCTCGGTCACGGCCGCCCAGCCGCCGCCCCTCGTGCGCCCCACCATCCCGCCCGCGCCGCAGCGCGAGGAGGCTCGCCCGGAGCCGGAGCCGGAGCCGCGGGTCTCGGCTGAACCTGAGCGTGCGGCGGAGCCCGCGTCGGAGCCGGATTCCCCATCCTTCCTCGAGGAGTCTCACGAGCGATGCTCCCGGTGCGGCACTCCTGCAGAGCCGGAGGACCTCTACTGCGCCGAGTGCGGCACCTCTCTCGCCTCGCGCACACGCGTCATCGAGCCGGTGAGCTTCCCGCCTCCCGAGCCGGCGGCGCCGCGCGAGCTGGCAGCGCCGCCCGAACCAGCTGCGCCGTCCGAGCCTGCAGCGGAGTCCGGGCGGGAGCTCGAACCGGAGCTCGAACCGGAGCTTGAACCGGAGCTCGCACCGGCGGAGGACACCGAGGCGACGCGCATGGTGCCGCGCACCGCGGAGGGGCACCGCTTCGTGCTGCAGTTCAGCACGGGCGAGAGCGTCACGGTCACGGGTTCGGGGCTGGCCGGCCGGCATCCGCGCGCCGAGCCCGGCGAGTTCGTCGACCACCTCGTGACGATCCTCGACCCGGGCCGTTCTGTCTCGAAGACGCACTTCGAGTTCGGGCACGAGCATGGCACCTTCTGGTTCAGCGACCGTCACTCGGGCAACGGCTCGGTCATCCGGGAGCCGGGAGCCGCGCCGCGACTGTGCGAGCCCGGCCGCCGCTACCGCATCGTGCGCGGCACCCGCATCGATATCGGCGAGCAGTTCGTCGTGGTGAGCTGAGCAGACTCCTCCCCACCCTTCCTCACCTCGTCCGAGACCACGAGATGGCGCTCTCGCGCCCACGCGCGCGGGCGACTCTGCTGTGCTCGGGGCGTGAGCCGCCTCCCGCCCCCGCCCGCCGAGCCGGCCCCGCCGCAGTCACCGTCGTTCCCGTTGCTCGCCGTGATCGCGCCGCTGGGCGGCGCGATCCTCATCGGGGCCATCACGGGCTCGCCCTACGTCCTGGTCTTCGCGGCGCTGAGCCCCGTCATCGCGGTCGCGAGCATGCTCGACGGCCGGCGCACGGCACGTCGGCGCGCTCGCGAGGACGCGTCGCGGTTCGAGGAGGAGTGCCGCGCCTACGCGCGACTCATCGACGAGGCCCACCGGGCTGAGCGTGCCGAGCGGGATGCCCTGACTCCCGCTCGGCCGACCGAGGTCGCCCCGACGGGGAGCGGGGGCGTGCGCGTGGGGGTCGCGCGCGCGCCGAGCGACCGGGCTCCCGAGCGTGCGTCCGCGCACATCGAGGGGTCGCGACCCGACGCGCACGCACACGAGCGGGAGGTGCTTCTCGCCCGCGCGAGCTGGCACCCCGCGCTGCCGGTGCTCGTGCCGCGCGGCGCTATCGCCGTCCGCGGCGACGGGCCCGCTGCGCGTGCCATGGTCGCCCGCCTGCGACTCGAGCCCGGCGTCACGGTGCTCGCCGCGCTCGACGGCCCTCACGACGACTCCGGTGTCGACGCGGATGCTCGCGCTCCCCGCCCCGACGTCGAGATCGAGGTGCACGCGGCGAGCAGCATGACCGTGCGCATCGCGGGGCAGGCTCCCGTGCGGGCTCGGCCCGAGTTCTGGAGCGCGCCCGAGCGCGAGCGCCGCCGTCGAGCGATCGAGGCGCACTCGGCGCGCCTGCCCGATCACGTGGCGTGGTCGAGTCTCGAGCCCGCGCGCGAGTCGTCGTCGGGCATCCCGGTCGGATGCTCCGAGGCCGGGCAGTGCGCGATCGACCCCCTCGCGCAGGGGCCCCACATCCTCATCGGCGGCACGACCGGCAGCGGCAAGAGCGAGTTCCTGCGCACCCTCGTGCTGGGCTGGGCGCACCGGTCGTCGCCCGCCGAGCTCTCCCTGCTCTTCGTCGACTTCAAGGGCGGGGCGAGCTTCCCCGACCTCGCCGAGCTCCCGCACGCACTCGAGGTCATCACCGACCTCGACGAGTCCACCGCGTCGCGGGCGATCACCTCGCTGCGCGCTGAGATCCAGCGCCGCGAGCGATGGCTGCGCGATCGTGGCGCGCGCGACGTCCGCGATCCCGCAGCGTCGCTCGACCGACTCGTGATCGTCATCGACGAGTACGCGGCGCTGCTGGCGGCCCTCCCCGAGCTGCACTCCACGATCATCGACCTGTCGGCGCGGGGCCGTTCGCTCGGCATCCACCTCGTGCTGTGCACGCAGCACCCCGGCAGCGCCGTGCGCGATGCGATCGCGGCGAACTGCGCGATCCGCGTCTCCTTCCGCATCGCCGACAACGCCGATGCGGGGATGCTCGGGGCAGGCCTCGCCCCCCGCCTGCGCGCTCTGCCGCCCGGGAGAGCACTCGTCACCGACGCCGAGGGCACGCGCGAGCTGCAGACCGCGCTCATCGCGCCCGAAGATGTCCGGGCGGTGCGCGAGCGCTGGCGAGACTCTCCCGCCGTGGAGCGCCTCTGGCAGCCGCCCCTGCCGACCATCGTGACACCGCGCGAGGTCGCCCGGGAGAGTGCCGACGACGCGGTCGAGGCCGGGTGGGCGTTCGGGGTAGCGGATCGACCAGAGCAGCTGCGGCGTACTCGCGCCGTCTGGTGGCCCGAGCGCGACGGCGCGCTCGCCGTCGTCGGCGCACCCGGCAGCGGACGCACGAGCGCCCTCGCCGCGATCGCCGAGGCGGCCCAGGAGGACGGGAGCGCCATCGTGACGCTCCCGGCAGACTGGGTGGACGCCGAGGCGACGCTCCTCGCGCTCCGCGATCGAACCCCCGATCGCACGATCCTGCTCGCTGACGACCTCGACGACGTGCTGCGGCAGTGCGGCGATGAGCGTGCGGAACTCCTGAGGCTGTGGGACGACGTCGCGAGTGCCCTGCGGCGGCGCGGGGGAGCGGTCGTCGCCGCGCTCGCGTCGGGCGGTCTGCAGCAGGGCCTGACCGGCGGGCGCTTCCCGAGCTCGCTCGAGCTCGGCACCGAGAGCAGCAGCGCGACCTCCCCCTCCAGGGTCTCCGCGGTCTCGGAGCGTCGCGCGCCTCCCGGCCGCGCTCACTGGCGCGGTGCGGCGGTGCAGATCATGGCTTCGCGCCCGCTGCCCGCGCCGCAGCCGCCCCCCGTGCCCGACATCGTCGCCCCGGGTCCCCGGCCGTGCGTCGTCATCGCTCGACGACCGCGCTGGGTCGGCGATCGACTGCGCCGTGCTCACCCCGACCTCGTCCTCCACTCGGCCGAGGAGGCTGCGGGGCTGGGCAGTGCCGCGGTTCTCGAGCCGCGCGTCATCCTCGACGATGTCGAGGGTTGGACGACCCGCTGGAGCGCTCTGCAGGAGCTGCGGCGCACCTGCTCGGTCATCCTGGCCGAGGTCGGCCCGTCTGAGCTGCGAGCCCTGCTCGGCCTGCGCGAGCGGCCCCCCTCGCTGCACGCGCACGGGGGAGAGGTGTGGCTCCTGCAGCCCGAGGCGCCCCTCGTCCGCGCGCGGTGGCGAGAGCTCGCCGACGACGCGGCCGGCGCATCCGAGCCCTAGGCGAGGATCGCCGAGAGCTCCACCGACTCGAGGCCGTGCGCGGCGCCGATGGCCTCGTTGGTCACGAGGCCCCCTTGCGTGTTGAGACCGAGCGCGAGGGCCCCATCGGCGCGCAGGGCGTCTCGCCAGCCGTGGTTCGCGATCGCCCGCACGTACGGCATCGTCGCGTTCGTCAGCGCATTGGTGGAGGTCGCCGCGACGGCACCCGGCATGTTCGCGACGCAGTAGAACGTGCTCTCGTGCACCGTGAAGGTGGGCTCGGCGTGGGTCGTCGGCCGGGAGTCCTCGAAGCAGCCGCCCTGATCGACCGCGATGTCGACGAGCACGCTGCCGGGCTTCATGCGCGAGACGAGGTCGTTGCTGACGAGCTTCGGCGCGCGCGCACCCGGGATGAGCACCGACCCGATGAGCATGTCGGCCTCGACGGCGGCCCGCTCGATCTCGTAGCCGTTCGACACGATCGTGCGGATGCGCCCGGCGTACAGCGCGTCGAGCTCGCGAAGGCGCTGCAGGTTCGTGTCCAGCACGGTCACCTCGGCTCCGAGTCCGACCGCCATGGCGACAGCGTTCGTCCCGGCGACGCCGCCGCCGAGCACGACGATGTTCGCGGGGTCGGTGCCAGGAACACCGGGCACGAGGAGCCCGGGGCCGCCGTAGGGCCGCAGCATGGCGTTCGCGCCGACGATGGGCGCGAGGCGACCTGCGACCTCGCTCATCGGCGCGAGCAGGGGAAGGCTGCGCGTGGGAAGCTGCACGGTCTCGTAGGCGATGCCCGTCACGCGGGCATCGAGCAGGGCCCGGGTGAGCGCCTCCTCGGCGGCGAGGTGCAGGTAGGTGAAGAGAACGAGATCCTCACGGAAGTACGGGTACTCCGCGGCGACCGGCTCCTTGACCTTGAGCAACAGCTCCGCCTCGCCCCACGCGGCCGCGGCGTCCGGCACGATGCGCGCGCCCTGCTCGGCGTACGCATCGTCGGTGATGCGCGACCCGAGGCCGGCGCCGGCTTGCACCAGCACCTCGTGCCCGTGGGAGACGAGATCGTGCACTCCCGCGGGGGTGATGGCCACGCGGTACTCGTTGTTCTTGACCTCGGCCGGAACGGCGATTCTCATCAGTTCTCCTCGCGACGGTATCGGTGCGCGCGTCGCGCGGGGAGCATCCCGACGCCACGCTGCGCTGCGGCACCACTGTAGCGGCCCAGAACGATGGATTCCGCACTCATCTTTGCCGATATGTGCTGATTTCGTGACAATCGTGTTTCAGAATAGACGAATCCCGCGTCGGGTAGTGCAGTGAGCGCGGTCCATATGTCAGTATCGACCTGTCACAGCACGCAAGGACACCGACGTACCTGACCGCGAATGCAAGGAGCAGAGCCATGAACCGTCCGCTTCCCGAAGACCCGATGATCCGCACCCTCATCCAGCAGGCCAAGCGCGCCCAGGTCAGCCGACGCGCGATGCTCGCCGGTGCGGGTGCCGGTGCCACCGCTTTCGCCCTCGCCGCCTGCTCGACCGATGCGGGCGGGGAGCTCACTCCCGCCGAGGACACCTCCGCCGACGACAAGACGCTCAACTGGGCGAACTGGCCCTTCTACATCGACGAGGATGACGACGGCAACTACCCGACTCTCCTCGCGTTCCAGGAGCAGACGGGCATCGACGTCAACTACCTCGTCACGGTGGACGACAACAACTCCTACTTCGCGACGGTGCGCGATCAGCTCGCGCTCGGCCAGGACATCGGGGCGGACACGGTCTGCCTCACCGACTGGATGGTGAGCCGCTGGATCCAGCTCGGCTACACGCAGCCCCTCAACAAGAGCAACATCTCCAACGCCAGCAACCTCACGCCCAGCCTGCAGAACCCGGCATTCGACCCGGGCCGCGAGCACTCGCTCCCGTGGCAGTCGGGCTTCGCCGGCATCGCCTACAACACCGAGCAGACCGACCCCGTCGGCGCGGTGAGCGACCTCTGGCGCCCCGATCTCGCGGGTCGCGTGGGTGTGCTCTCCGAGATGCGCGACACGATCGGCGTGATCATGCTCGAGAACGGCGTCGACATCTCCGGCGACTTCACGGCCGAGGAGTTCAACGCCGCCCTCGACGTCTTCCGCGAGCAGGTCGAGTCCGGCCAGATCCGCAACGTGCGCGGCAACGCCTACACCGAGGACCTCGTGAACGAGGACACCCTCGCCGCGATCTGCTGGTCAGGCGACATCACGGTCCTCAACTTCGAGGCCGGCTACGAGAAGTGGAAGTTCGTCCTGCCCGAGGGAGGCGCCACGCTGTGGAGCGACAACTTCCTCATCCCGATCGGCTCGCCGCGCAAGACGAACGCCGAGACGCTCATCGACTACTACTACCAGCCGGAGGTGGCTGCTGAAGTCGCCGCGTGGGTGAACTACATCACCCCCGTCGTGGGCGCTCGCGAGGCGATGTTCGACATCGACGCCGACCTCGCCAACGACCCGCTCATCTTCCCGGATGAGGCGACTCTCGCGCAGACCAAGATCTTCCGCGGCCTGTCGGCCCAGGAGGAGAACGAGTACCAGGCGGCCTTCCAGGCGATCCTGCTCGGCGCCTGACGACCACCCCCGCGCAACATTCCCCAAGGAGCACCACCGACGTGACGAACAACGAGGTTCCGCAGGGTGGATTCGCTGAGGCTGGTGCCGACCTCGAGCTGGTCGGCATCAGCAAGCGATTCCCCGGGTTCACTGCCATCGAGGAGCTCGATCTGACCATCCCGGCCGGATCGTTCTTCGCTCTGCTGGGCCCGTCCGGCTGCGGCAAGACGACCACCCTGCGGCTCATCGCCGGGCTCGAGGAGCCGACGACCGGTCGCATCCTCATCGGCGGTCGGGACGTGACGAGCATTCGGGCCTACCAGCGGCCGGTCAACACGGTGTTCCAGAGCTACGCGCTCTTCCCGCACATGACGATCATCGAGAACGTCGCGTTCGGGCTCAAGCGCCGCGGGATCAAGAACGCCGATCCGCTCGCGCACGAGGCGCTCCAGCTCGTCGAGCTCGACCACGTCGCGAACCGCAAGCCCGCGCAGCTCTCTGGTGGTCAGCAGCAGCGCGTCGCTCTCGCCCGCGCTGTCGTCAACCGCCCCGCTCTGCTCCTGCTGGACGAGCCGCTCGGGGCGCTCGACCTCAAGCTGCGCCGCCAGATGCAGATCGAGCTCAAGGACATCCAGAGCGAGGTCGGTCTCACCTTCCTGCACGTGACACACGACCAGGAAGAGGCCATGACCATGGCCGACACGGTCGCGGTCATGAACAAGGGCCGCATCGAGCAGATGGGCAACCCGCAGGAGCTCTACGAGCTTCCGCACACGGCCTTCGTCGCCACCTTCCTCGGGCAGTCCAACCTGTTCACCGGTGAGGTGACGTCGAGCGGCTCATCCTCGATCTCCGTCGACGTCTCCGGCACGACGATCGACGTGCGCTCCGATCGAGCGCAGCGGCACCGCGGGCGCATCACCGTGGGCGTGCGCCCGGAGAAGGTCACGCTGCACGACAGCGCTCCGAAGCAGTCCAGCGACCGCAACGTCGTCGGGCCCGGCCGGGTGACGGATGTCTCCTTCAGCGGCGTGAGCACGCAGTACGAGGTGACGCTGCCCACGCACGGGGTCGTGACCGTGTTCTCCCAGAACACGAGCATCACCGCGATGCACCACGATGGCGATGAGGTCTGGCTCAGCTGGGACGTCGGCCACACCTTCGGGCTCGCGGACGAGTCCTACACGGCAGCCGGCTCGCGCTTCCAGGACGACACCGACACCTCGATGATCGCCACCCAGTCGCGCGAGAAGCTCGAGGCAGAGCTCGGGGCGGACTGAGCCGTGGCCTTCACCGCCTTCTCCGCTCAGACGAGCGCGGCCGAGCCCGCGGCGAAGCGGCGCAGCCCCATCGCGCTCTTCCTGCTTCTGCCCGGTGTGCTCTATCTCGTGCTCTTCTTCGTCACGCCGCTCATCTCGCTCATCATCACGAGCTTCCAGGCGCCCGACCCGCTGCAGTTCGGGATCTACACGAACGCGTTCCGGTGGGAGAACTACGTCACGGTGCTCGAGACCTACGGCGAGCAGTCACTGCGGTCGGCGGGCTACGCGGCGCTGGCGACCCTCTTCGCGCTCCTCATCGGCTTCCCTCTCGGGTACTTCATCGGCATCACGCTGCGGCCGTACCCGTTGCTGCAGGGTCTCGCCCTCGTGCTCGTGATCGCGCCGTTCTTCATCTCCTTCCTGCTGCGCACGCTCGCGTGGAAGCAGATCTTCTCCGATGAAGGCCCCATCGCGGGTGTCCTCGGCGCTCTCGCGATCCTGCCGCCGGGGCAGGCGATCACCGGCACGGCGTTCTCCGTCATCTTCGGGCTCACCTACAACTTCGTGCCGTTCATGACCCTGCCGATCTACGCGACGCTCGCGAGCCTCGACCTGCGTCTGCTCGAGGCCGGCAACGACCTCTACGGCAGCCCCGCGGTGACCTTCCGCACGGTGACCCTTCCGCTCTCGGCGGCGGGCGTCATGTCGGGCACGCTCCTGACGTTCATCCCCGCCGCTGGTGACTACATCAATGCCTCCCGCGAGTTCCTCGGATCATCCGAGACGACGATGATCGGCAACGTGATCGAGACGAACTTCCTCGTGCTGCAGAACTTCCCCGCCGCCGCGGCGCTCTCGATCGTGCTCATGGCCGCGATCCTCATCCTCGTGAGCCTCTACGTGAAGCGCTCGGGAACGGAGGAGCTGCTGTGAGAGGCTTCGGCAAGTGGGCCATCTGGGTCTACGCGGGCATGGCGTTCGTCTTCCTGCTCATCCCGATCGTGTACACGATCGTGTTCTCGTTCAACGACGCGCGACGCACGAACATCATCTGGCGCGGGTTCACGCTCGACAACTGGCTCACGGTGTGCGAGGCGCAGACCGTGTGCCAGGCGTTCGGCAACAGCATCCTCATCGGTGTCGTCGCGACCGTGCTCGCCACGACCCTCGGCACCATGATCGCGATCGCGCTCGTGCGGTACCGCTTCCGGTTCCGCAACACCACGACCCTGCTGATCTTCCTGCCCATGACGACGCCGGAGGTCGTGCTCGGAGCCGGTCTCGCCGCGCAGTTCCTCCAGGCGGGCGTGCCCAAGGGGCTCGGCACGATCATCCTCGCGCACACCCTGTTCTGCCTGAGCTTCGTCGTCGTGACCGTGCGCGCCCGCGTGGCGAGCATCGACCCGGCGCTCGAGGAGGCGGGCCGCGATCTGTACGGCAACCCGCGGCAGGTGTTCTGGCGCATCACGTTCCCGATGCTCCTGCCCGGCGTCGTGGCCGCTGCGCTGCTGTCGTTCGCCCTGAGCTTCGACGACTTCATCATCACGAACTTCAACCGGGGTGCCGAGGTGACCTTCCCGAGCTTCGTCTACACCGCGGCCGCGCGAGGGATCCCGCCTGAGGCGAACGTCATCGCATCCGGCGTGTTCTTCCTCGCGATCGCGCTCGTGCTCATCGCTCAGCTGAGCGCGGCCGCGCGGCGGCGCAAGCTCGCCACGACCACGTAGGACGGCCGGACGGCGCTAGACGCTCACGACGAGGCCGCCGACGACCTCGCCGCCGCCCAGCACGGGCGGCGCGAGCGAGGCGACGACCTCCTCGGCTGCCTCGGCGTCGACGACGCCCTCTGCCACGAGGAGCGCCAGCGCCACGGGCGTCGTGGCGCGCATGCCGCCGTCGAGCACCTTGACGGCGACGGCGACCCCCTCGGGGGTCGCGAGCACGACGAGCCCTTCCGCACCGATCTTCGCGAGCAGCCCGAGTTGCTCGATGACGACAGTGTTGGCGCGCCCGACACCGTCGATGGCCCAAGGCTGCGCCCGCACGGCGGCCATGAACGCGGCGGCGTGCGCCGACTCTCCTGCCGCGACGCGGGCGATGCCCCGCGCGAGAGCCGCGAGGGAGGTCGCGTGCAGGGGAGCCCCGCAGCCGTCGACGGCCGTGCGGTGCACGGCCTCACCGGTCCACTGCGCGATCGTCTCGACCACGCGCCGCTGCACCGGATGCTCGACGTGCAGGTAGTGCCGGGCATCCGCCCCGAGGGCGTCGCTCGCGCGCAGGAAGCCCGCGTGCTTGCCGGAGCAGTTCATCGTGACGCGCGTGGCAGCCAGCCCCGCCGCGCGTCGTTCCGCGCGCTCGCGGGAGCCGAGCGGCGGCTCGACCGGGCACTGCAGGTCGTCGGGCGACCGGCCGTCCTCGGCGAGCATGCCCTCCACGACGGCGAGGTGCGCGGGCGACCCGCAGTGGCTCGCGGTCGCGAGCACGAGCTGCTCGTCGGTGAAGCGCGCTCCCGCCTCGAGCATCGCGATCGCCTGCAGCGGCTTCAGCGTCGAGCGCGGGTAGATCGTCGCGCGCACGTCGCCGACGGCGCGCAGTACGCGTCCGGAGGCGTCGACGACGGCTGCTGCGCCGAGGTGGCGCGACTCGACGAGCCCCGATCTCTCGAGCCGCGCGAGCTCCACGCAGCCCGCGGGCTCGAGAGCGCGCTCGGTGCCGGCCATCCCGCTCAGGAAGCGGAGAGCGCCGCGTCGAGCACGCCGACCGCGTCGAGCAGCAGCGCGTCGCTGATGACGAGGCTCGGGAGGAAGCGGATCACGTTGCCGTACGTGCCCGCCGTGAGGGCGAGCACACCCTGCTCGGCGGCGGCGGCGGCCACGCGCGCGACCGTGGCCGCATCCGGCTCGCCCGTCTCGGGGTCGGTGAACTCGATCGCGAGCATCGCGCCCATGCCGCGCACATCGCCGATGACGGGATGCTGGCGCTGCAGCTCGAGCAGGGCGGGCTTGAGCACTCCCTCGATGCGGCGCGCCTCGGCCAGCAGGTCGCGGCTGACGATCTGCTCGAGCACGGCGACGGCGGCCGCGCACGCGACGGGGTTCCCGCCGAACGTGCCGCCGAGCCCTCCCGCGTGGGCCGAGTCCATGATCTCCGCACGCCCCACGACTCCCGCGAGCGGCATACCGCCCGCGATGCCCTTCGCGGTCGTGATGAGGTCGGGCACGATGCCGAAGTGCTCGCTCGCGTAGAACGCACCGGTGCGCGCGACACCGCTCTGCACCTCGTCGGCGACGAACACGATGCCGTGGGCGCGGCACCACTCGACGAGCGCCGGGAGGTAGCCATCGGCGGGGACCATGAACCCGCCCTCGCCCTGGATCGGCTCGACGACGAGGCACGCGAGGTCGGCGGCGCCGACGCGCTTCTCGAGGTAGCTGATCGTGCGCTTCGCGGCCTCGGGGCCCGAGAGCTTGTCGAGATACGGGTAGGAGCTCGGGGCGTGGTGCACATCGCCCGCGAAGGGCCCGAAGCCCGTGTTGTACGGAGCGGCCTTGAAGTTCATCGCCATCGTGAGGTTCGTGCGCCCGTGGTAGCCGTGGTCGAGCACCGCGACGCCGTTGCGCCCCGTGTGCTTGCGCGCGATCTTGACGGCGTTCTCGAGAGCCTCAGCGCCCGAGTTGACGAGCACGACCTTCTTCGCGTGGTCGCCGGGGGAGTGCTGCACGAGCAGCTCGGCGACGCGCACGTACGGCTCGTACGGTGTCACGGTGAAGAGCGTGTGGGTGAGACGGCCCACCTGCTCGCGCACGGCCTCGACGACGGCATCGTCGGTGTGGCCGACCGTCGTGACACCGATGCCGCCGCCCAGGTCGATGAAGTGGTTGCCGTCGACATCGACGGCGATGGCGCCGTGCGCCCGGTCGATGTAGACGGGCAGCGTCGTGCCGACGCCGGCGGAGACGACGGCCAGCCGGCGCTCGTGCAGCTCGCGCGAGCGCGGGCCCGGAATCTCGGTGACGACGCGGCGCTCCTGGGCGATGTCGGTGCCCGGCGCGAGGCTCGCGGAGGAGGCGGAGAGGGTGTCTGTCATGGTGGGATGAGTGTACTCCGCGACACTGATCGACCGAAGGGGCGCGACATGGGCAGCGAGCACGGCTACGCGGTGAGCATCCAGTGGACGGGCAATCGGGGCGAGGGCACGGCCACGTACCGTTCCTACGGTCGCGACCACCGCATCCTCGCCGAAGGCAAGACCCACGAGATCGAGGGGTCGAGCGATCGCACCTTCCGCGGTGATGCCGAGCGCTGGAACCCCGAGGAGCTCGTCATCGCAGCCCTCAGCCAGTGCCACCTGCTGAGCTACCTGCATGTCGCCGCGAGCAACGGCCTCGTCGTCGTCGACTACCGCGACGAGGCGAGCGGGACGCTCGAGCAGGAGGGTGAGGGCGGCCGGCTCGTCGAGGCGACGCTGCGCCCGCGCGTGACGCTCGCCGCCCATCACAGCGAAGAGGATGCGCGCCGGGCCGCGCACCTGCACGAGCGGGCGAGCGAGCTGTGCTTCATCGCCAACTCGGTGAGCTTCCCCGTCGCGCACGAGCCGGTCACGCTCGTCGCCGGCGCGCAGGGGGCACCAAGACTCTGATGGCAGGATGGAGACTTCGTGCCCGTCCCCGACCGCTACCGGAGCTTCCTCGTGCGCCGTACTCCCTTCGCCCTGCTGACCGCGGGCCTTCTCGTCTCCCTCGCCGCGTGCACCCCCGGCGACGGTTCACCGGACGCCGCCCTCGAGGGCTGCGTCGAGGCCGGTGACGCCTCGCAGGCCGTCGCGGTCGACGGCGCTGCCGGGTCGGCGCCCGAGATCAGCTTCGAGGCTCCGCTCGTGGCCGAGTCGACGCAGCGATCACTGCTGACCGAGGGCGAGGGCGATCGCGCCGAGAACGGCGACACCGTCCTCATCGAGTACTCCGTGTTCAACGGGGAGACCGGCGACGAGCTCGCGTCGACGGGCTTCACGGGCGAGAACGCCGAGGCCTTCCCCATCGACACCGCGAGCGAGCAGCTCGTCGGCTTCTCGCTCCTCCTCGAGTGCGCCGCACCCGGCGCCCGCATCGCGGGCGTCATCCCACCCGCTGAGGGCTTCGGCGAGGCGGGTATCCCCGAGCTGCAGCTCGCGGGCACCGAGTCCCTCGTCTTCGTGATCGACGTCGTCGAGATCCTCGACGCGCCCCTCGACCGCGCCGAGGGCGCGGCGGGCGAGGCGCCCGACGGCTTCCCCGAGGTCACGCTCGACGACGACGGCGCGCCGACGATCGTCATCCCCGACGAGGCGCCGCCCGCCGAGTTCGGCCTCGCCGTGCTCATCGAGGGAGAGGGCCCCGTCGTCGAGGAGGGCGCCGAGGTGACCGTGCACTACACGGGCATCAACTGGAACACGGGCGACGTCTTCGACTCCAGCTGGCAGCGCGGCGCCCCCGCCACGTTCCCCACCGACGGCGTCATCCAGGGCTTCCGCGATGCGCTCGTCGGCCAGGCCGTCGGCTCCCAGGTCATCGCGATCATCCCGCCCGACCTCGGCTACGGCCCGCAGGGCGGCACGCCAGACGGCTCGATTGGCGCGGAGGACACGATCGTCTTCGTCGTCGACATCCTCGGCACGCGCTGAGCGCACGCGGCAGGATAGGGCGCATGCGCGACATCATCGTCCTCGGCTCCACGGGCTCCATCGGGGTCCAGGCCCTCGAGGTCATCGCCGCGAACCCGGAGCGCTTCCGCGTCGTCGGGCTCGCAGCCGGCCGCAATCGCGAGCTCGTGGAGCAGCAGGCACGAGACCACTCCGTGCAGCACGTCGCCCTCGGCGCCGAGGCCGCAGCCGAGCTCGTGCGGGATGTCGCCTGCGACGTCGTGCTCAACGGCATCACCGGGTCGGTCGGTCTCGCGCCGACGCTCGCGGCGCTGCGCGCGGGGCGCATCCTGGCCCTTGCCAACAAGGAGAGCCTCATCGTCGGCGGGTCCCTCGTGACGGACCTCGCGGCGCCCGGCCAGATCGTGCCAGTCGACAGCGAGCACTCCGCGATCGCGCAGTCTCTGCTCGCGGGCGAGCACCACGAGGTGCGCCGGCTCGTGCTCACGGCGAGCGGCGGCCCGTTCCGCGGGCGAACGCGTGCCGAGCTCGCCGACGTCACGCCCGCGCAAGCGCTTGCGCACCCGACGTGGGATATGGGGCGCGTCATCACGACCAACTCGGCCACGCTCGTCAACAAGGGCCTCGAGGTCATCGAGGCGCACCTGCTCTTCGACGTCCCCTACGAGCGCATCGACGTGACCGTGCACCCGCAGTCGATCGTGCACTCGATGGTCGAGTTCGTCGACGGCTCGACGATCGCGCAGTGCTCGCCGCCCGACATGCGCCTGCCGATCTCCCTGGGCCTCGACTGGCCGCATCGCGTCGCCGGTGTCGGTGCGCCACTCGACTGGAGCACGGCGAGCACGTGGACTTTCGAGCCGCTCGACGAGGTGGCCTTCCCGGCCGTCGCGCTCGCCAAGCAGGTGGGTGCTGCGGGGGCGACGTTCCCGGCGGTGTTCAACGCGGCCAACGAGCAGGCCGTGCACGCCTTCCATGACGGGGCGCTCGGCTACCTCGAGATCCTCGATACCGTGCGCGCGGTCGTCGATCGGCACGAGCCGCACGCCATGACCCTCGACGGCGTGCTCGACGCCGAGCGCTGGGCGCGCGCCGAGGCCGACGCGCTCATCGGCTCACGCTGAGCGCGCGGCACTAGAGTTACCGCTCGTGGAGACCGTGCTGCTGTACATCGTCGGCATCCTCGTCGTCGTCGTCGGCCTCGTGGTGTCGATCGCCCTGCACGAGCTCGGCCACTTCGTGCCCGCGAAGCTCTTCGGCGTGCGCGTGGGCCAGTTCATGGTCGGCTTCGGGCGCACGATCGTGTCGTGGCGGCGTGGCGGCACCGAGTACGGGTTCAAGTGGATCCCGCTCGGCGGCTACATCTCGATGGCGGGCATGTATCCGCCCGCCGCCGGCTCGGCGGAGCGCTATGCGACAACGGGCTTCTTCCAGACCCTCGTGCAGGACGCCCGCTCGGCTTCCGCCGACACGATCGTCGAGGGGGAGGAGCACCGTTCCTTCTACCGGCTGGCGGTGTGGAAGCGCGTCATCGTCATGCTCGGCGGCCCGCTCATGAACCTCGTCATCGCGGTCGTGCTCTACGCGGTCGTGCTCATGGGCTTCGGCCTCGCGCAGCCCTCGACGACGATCGGCAGCGTCAACGAGTGCGTGCTGCCGGCGACGAGCGAGCGCCAGGAGTGCGCGCCGGGCGATCCGCTCGCGCCGGGTGCGGAGGCAGGGCTGCTGCCGGGGGATCGCATCGTCGCGATCGACGGCGCCCCGATCGATGAGTGGGATGCCGTGCTCACGACGGTGCGCGACGCAGCCGGCGAGCCCCTCGACTTCACCCTCGACCGCGGAGGCTCGGCGGTGTCGACCACGCTCACACCGCTGCTCACGGAGCGCTACGTGATCGACGAGCGCGGTCAGCTCGTGGAGGGCGCGGACGGCGAGCTGCTCACGCAGCAGGTCGGGTTCATCGGCATCGGCGCAGCCTTCGAGACGGCCCAGCAGCCCGCGAGCGAGGTTCTCCCCGCCGTGGGCGACAACATCGTGCGGGTGGGCGAGATCATCCTGACGCTGCCCCAGCGCATGATCGACGTCGCCGAGGCCGCCTTCGGCCCGGGGGAGCGCGACCCCAACGGCCCGATCAGCGTGGTGGGCGTCGGCCGTATCGCGGGCGAGATCGCGAGCATCGACACGCTGCCCGTCGTCGAGCGCATCTCCGCGCTCACGGGTCTCCTCGCCTCGCTCAACGTCGCCCTCTTCGTGTTCAACCTCATCCCGCTCCTGCCGCTCGACGGCGGGCACATCGCCGGGGCATTGTTCGAGGGTGCGCGCCGTCGTCTGTGGGCGCTCTTCGGCAAGCCCGACCCCGGGCCGGTCGACACGGCCAAGCTCGTGCCGATCACGCTTGCCGTGGTGGTGGTGCTCGGCGTCATGAGCGCTCTGCTCATCTACGCCGACATCGTCAAGCCGATCACCCTGTTCTAGGTGTAGTGCCCAGGGACGTTGTTTGATCTGGACGTCCTGACATGGCGAGAACCTCCGAGGCAGAGTGGAGCTGCTTACTGCATCCGCTCTGAACCAAGGAGGTTCTCGTGTCCCACGGTAATGCCGCCCTGACGCCTCGCCAACGTCTTCGCCTTGCCCGGCAGGTTGTCGATGATGGCTGGTCGATCTCGGCCGCGGCTGACTACTTTCGCGTGTCCTATCCGACGGCAGCGAAATGGGCCAAACGGTATCTCGAGCTCGGCCCTGAAGGCATGGCCGATCGCTCCAGCCGACCCCACACGCATCCCAACAAGACGCCGCAGGCGGTGGTGAAGAAGATCGTGCATTTGCGGATCAAGAAGCGTCTCGGGCCGGTTCAGATCGCTGGCCTGCTGGGCGTGCCCTCCTCGACCGTGCACGCGGTGCTGGTGCGCTGCAAACTCAACCGCCTCTCCCACGTGGACGTGAAGACCGGAGAGCCGGCTCGCCGCTACGAGCATGACAGGCCGGAGGCGATGATCCACGTCGACGTGAAGAAGCTGGGCAACATTCCCAACGGCGGAGGGTGGCGGTTCGTGGGCCGCGAACAGGGCAGACGAAATCGTCAGTCAACACCCGGTCTCGCACGCAGCAGACATCACAACGAGCTGATGCGGCACGCCTTCGTTCACACCGTCATCGATGACAACTCTCGCGTGGCCTACGCCGAGATCCACGACGACGAGACCGCAGCCACCGCAATCGGGGTGCTCCGGCGAGCAACGTCCTGGTTCGCCGATCGTGGCGTCACCGTCGAGCGCGTGCTCTCTGACAATGGCTCCGCCTACCGATCCCATGCATGGAGGGCCGCCTGCCGTGAGTTGGGGATCACGCCGAAGCGAACCCGCCCCTACCGGCCGCAGACCAACGGAAAGATCGAACGGTTCCACCGCACCATGGCCGACGGATGGGCATTCACGAAGCACTACAACTCCGAGTCAGCCCGCCGAGCAGCCCTCCCGGCATGGCTCCATCACTACAATCACCATCGGCTGCACACGGCCATCGGCAAGGTCCCACCCATCAGCCGGCTAAACAACCTGCCTGGGCACTACAACTAGGGCACCGCCGCGCGCTGCTCGCTCGTCAGCGGGCGGGGCGAACCGCCGTGTCGCGTTGACATCGTCGTGACACGCACGATACGTTTCCTGAAACCTGAACCACCTGTCAGGTCACAGCCCCGAATCCTTCTACGGCAGCAGGAAAGGCACGCACATGCGCACCCAGAAGTTCTTCGTCCCGGCGATCCTCGCGATCGCCGGCCTCACGCTCGCGGGCTGTGCGCCCACGGCGAGCGATCCCGGCACCGACGGTGAGGCGCAGCCCGCCGTTCCCGTCGCGGTCATCACCTCCGAGACCGGCCCGCTCGCCGCCTACGGCGGCGCATACCTCGCCGGCTTCGAAGCCGGTCTCGACTACGCGACCGACGGCACGGGAGCCGTCGACGGCCGAGAGATCGACGTCACGGTCTACGATGACGCCGGTGACACCGACACCGCCGTCAACCTCGCTCGCGACGTCATCGGTCAGGGTGTCCAGATCCTCGCCGGCACCGTGTCCTCGGGCATCGCCCTCTCGCTCGCGGAGCAGGCCGAGCAGAACCAGATCCTCTACATCGCGGGCCCCTCGGCGGCAGACGCCGTGACGGGCATCAACGACTACACCTTCCGCTCGGGACGCCAGACCTACCAGGACGTCGCCACGGCGGGAACGTTCATCGGCGACCCGGCCGGTCAGAAGGTCGTCGTCTTCGCGCAGGACACCGCATTCGGTCAGGGCAACCTCGCCGGCGTCGACGCGGTACTCGGCGGAGCGGGAGCGGAGGTCGAGGGAATTCTCGTCCCCGAGGACGCGACCGAGTTCACTCCCTTCGCCCAGCAGATCCTCTCCGCCGACGCCGACCTGGTCTTCGTGGCCTGGGCCGGTGCGACGAGCGCGGCCATGTGGCAGGCGCTCGACCAGCAGGGCGTGTTCGACGCGATCCCCGTCGTCACCGGTCTCGGTGACGTCGCCACCTACGGCGCCTACGCCGAGGCGAGCGACCAGATCAGCTTCCTCAACCACTACTTCGGCGGGGCCGCGGGCACCGAGGTCGAGGCGGCCATGATCGAGCGCCTCGAGGCCGCGGGCGCCACGCCGGACCTGTTCTCCCCCGACGGCTTCGTCGCCGCGCAGATGGTCGTGCAGGCGATCCGCGAGGGCGGCGATGACGTCGACGGCATGATCGCGGCGCTCGAGGGCTGGACCTTCGAGGGGCCGAAGGGCACGACGACGATTCGAGCCGAGGACCACGCTGTGCTGCAGCCGATGTTCCAGGCCCGCCTGGTGGAGCAGGACGGCTCGTGGGTGCCGGAGCTCATCGAGATCGTCGAGGCCGACACGGTCGCCCCGCCGGTCGTCGGCTAGTCGCCCGGCCCACGGCACAGAGAGAGTTCGCACCATGACCGACCAGCCCGTGCTCGCCGTCGAGCACCTCGAGCTGCAGATCGGGGGCGCACGCATCATCGATGACGTGACGCTCTCGGTCGGCCGCGGCGAGATGCTCGGCGTCATCGGCCCCAACGGCGCCGGCAAGACGACACTGTTCAACCTCATGAGCGGCATCATGACCCCCACCGGGGGCCGGGTGCTGCTGCGCGGGGACGACGTGACGCGCCTGACCGTGCAGCGCCGCGCACGGGCTGGTCTCGGTCGCACTTTCCAGACCTCGAGTCTCTTCACGGGGCTCTCTGCGCTCGAGAACGTTCGCCTCTCCGCTCAGGTGTCGATCGGGCACGAGCTCTCGGTGCTCGCCCGTCCGAGGCGGGGTGACGCCGCGACGAGCGCGGCCGAGGAGAGGCTCGAGGAGGTCGGGCTCACGCACCACGCCGAGACGACGGCTGGCGTGCTCTCGCACGGCGACAAGCGCAAGCTCGAGATCGCCATGCTGCTCGCGACCGAGCCGAGTGTCATCCTCCTCGACGAGCCCATGGCAGGAGTCGCCTCCGGCGATGTGCCCGAGCTCGTCGAGGTCATCCGCCGGGTCCACCGCAGCGGCCGCACGGTGCTCATGGTCGAGCACCACATGGACGTCGTGCTCGGGCTCGTCGACACTGTCGCGGTCATGCACCACGGCCAGGTGCTCGCGTGGGATACCCCGCAGGCCGTCATGGCCGACCCGACCGTGCAGTCCGCCTATCTGGGAGAGAGCCTGTGAGCGCCCCGTCCAGCACCGCACCGCTTCTCCGCGTGAGCGGCCTGAGCGCCCTCATCGACGGCCAGCAGGTCGTCGAGTCCGTCGACTTCGAGGTGCCTCCCACCGGCGTGACGGCCGTCCTCGGTCGCAACGGCGTCGGCAAGACGAGCACCTTGCGCGCGATCATGGGTCTGATCACCCGCTCCGGCACGGTCGAGTTCGAGGGCGAGCGCATCGACGGCCTGCCCACGCACCGCATCGTGCAGCGCGGGGTCGGCTACGTGCCGGAAGACCGGGAGGTCTTCTCGCAGCTCACGGTCGCCGAGAACCTCAGGCTCGCCACGCGCGGCGGCGCGCCTCATCGCGACCTCGTCGACGAGCTCTTCCCCGACCTCGTGCAGCGCAGTGCTCAACGGGCCGGGTCGCTCTCCGGCGGCCAGCAGCAGATGCTGTCCCTGGCTCGCACGCTTCTCAACGACAACCGCATCCTGCTCGTCGACGAGCCCACCAAGGGCCTCGCGCCGATGATCGTGCAGGATGTCGCCGCCGCGCTCGAGCGCGCCGCGGCCACGACTCCCATCCTGCTCGTCGAGCAGAACCTGCCGATCGTGCGCCGCCTGGCGGACACCGTCGTCGTGATCGAGGGCGGCCGCGTGGTGCACACGGGAGACGCGGGCGAGCTCCTCGACGACGACGAGCGCACCCAGCGCCTCCTCGGCGTCCACACGACGGGCGACGACGACGACGCGCGTACCGACTCGGAGGTCGACCGATGAGCACCGTGATCCTTCTTCTCATCACGGGTCTCGGGCTCGGGGCGCTGTACTTCCTCGTGGCGAGCGGCCTCTCGCTCATCTACGGCCTCATGGGCGTGCTCAACTTCGCTCACGGCTCCTTCCTCACCCTCGGCGCGTTCCTCGGCTGGGAGTTCGCGCGCCGCATGGACGACGGGTCGTGGGGCACCTTCCTGCTCTCGATCCTCGTGGGCGCGATCGTCGGTGCGACCGTCGCGGCGCTCACCGAGCTGCTGCTCATCAGACCGCTCTATCTGCGGCACATCGAGCAGGTGCTCGTGACCGTCGGCCTCTCGCTGGCGACCGTCGCGCTCTTCGAGGGAATCTGGGGCGTCGACCCGATCTTCATCGTCGGGCCCGAGTGGCTCGCGCAGACCACCGACATCGGGGGTGCGCTCATCCCCAACGACCGGTTCATCCTCATCGCGGCGGCACTGCTCGTGCTTCTCGCGCTCGTGCTCTTCCTTAAGTTCACGCGCTACGGGCTCATCATCCGCGCGGGCGTCGAGAACCGTGCGATGGTGACGGCGCTCGGCATCGACGTGCGCAAAGCCTTCACCCTGGTCTTCGCGATCGGCGGCGCGGCGGCGGGCATCGGCGGCGTTCTCGCCTCGCACTACTTCGGCTACGTCTCCCCGCTCATCGGCGGATCGCTGCTCATCTTCGCCTTCATCGTCACGGTGATCGGCGGCCTCGGCTCGCTCACGGGGGCGGCCATCGCCTCGGTCGTCGTCGCCGTGCTGCAGCAGTTCGCCAACTTCTATCTGGGGGGAACGGGGGACTTCATGGTCGTGGTGCTCTTGGCCGTCGTCCTGCTCGTCCGCCCCACGGGACTCCTCGGGAGCAAGGCATCATGACCCTCATCGACCGCATCCGCACCGCTCGCGCGACCCCGTGGGTCATCGGCGGGGCGCTCATCCTGGTGTTCGCGCTCCTCCCGGTGCTCAACCTGAGCCTGCCCGGCATCCTGCCCGGTGCGACGTACACGCCGGGCACCCTGCAGCTGCTCGCCTTCGCGATGGTCTTCGCGACCCTCGCCCTCAGCTACCACCTGCTGTTCGGAGTCGCCGGCCTGCTCTCGTTCGGCCACGCGCTCTACTTCGCGGTCGGCGCCTACGGCCTCGGGATCGTGCTGCGGGACACGCAGCTCGCCCTCGTGCCCGCCATGGGCGTCGTGCTGCTCGGCGCGGTCGTGCTCGCCGCGGCACTCGGCGCGCTGAGTCTGCGCGTCACGGGTATCGCGTTCGCGATGGTGACGCTCGCCTTCGCCCAGGCCGGCTCGGTGCTCGTGCGCCGCAACGCGGCGATCACGAACGGCGAAGAGGGGCTGCCTCTCGAGGTGGCGAACATCCCGACCGAGCTCGTGGGCGTCATCAATACGCGCAACCTGTATTGGATCGCACTCGGGATGCTCGTGGTCGTGTTCCTCATCGTCACGTGGTTCGAGCGCTCCCGCGCCGGCCACGTCGTCGTCGCGGCACGGGAGAACGACCTGCGGGTGCGCGTGCTGGGCATGACGCCGTTCACCGTTCGACTCATCACCGTCGTGCTCGCCGGCTCGCTCGCGGCGCTCGTGGGCATGGTCTACCTGCTCCTGCAGAGCGGCGTCACGCCGGCCGTGACGACGCCCGACTTCACGCTCACCCTGCTCGTGATCGTCGTGCTCGGCGGTGTCGGGTCCCGCTGGGGAGCGGTCGTCGGTGGCCTCATCTACACGCTCCTCGACCAGCGCCTCACGGCCCTCTCGCGCTCCGAGACGATCGCCGACCTGCCCGATGTGTTGCGCATTCCGCTGAGCGAGCCGCTGTTCATTCTCGGCACCCTCTTTATCCTGGTGGTGGTGCTTCTGCCCGGTGGCCTGGCGGGCCTCGCGCGTCGGGCGACCGCGCGCCTGGCGCGACGGCGTCCTGAGCCGGAGCGCCCGCTCGAGGAGGCGCGATGACCGAGACCCACCCGCTCGACCCCCACCCGCACGACACCCAGCACGACGGCCTGCACACTCTCGGCCGCTGGACGGGGGATCGTGCCAGGGCGACCCCGGAGCGCATCGCGATCGACGACCGCGGTGTCGAGTTGAGCTATCGCGAGCTGCACGATCGAGCATCCCGACTCGCCCGTCTGCTGCGCAGCGCCGGGTACGGCGTCGGCGACCGCATCGCGACCCTCACGGGCAACAGCGCCGACCACGTCGTGCTGTTCTTCGCGTGCGCGCAGGCCGGGCTCGTGCTCGTGCCCATCTCGTGGCGCCTGTCGCCCCGCGAGATCGCGCAGCAGCTCGAGCTCTCCGACCCCGCCCTGCTGGTCGTGGAGGACGAGTTCGCCTCCCTCGCCTCCGCGTCGCTCGAGCGGCTTCTCGCCCCGCCGCCCCGCGCGAGCGTCGGTTCTCGAGGCGTCGAGCGCGCGGTGCCTGCGCCGCTGCGCGGCCGCCTCGCGGATGCCCCGCCGCAGCGCCCCGTGGGCGACGACGACGCCCTGCTCCTCATGTTCACCTCGGGCACCCTCGCCGCCCCGAAGGGCGTCATCCTCACCCACGCGAACTGCTTCTGGACGAACCTCGCGCTCTCGCGCACCGCCGAGATCACGAGCCAGGACACCGTGCTCGCCGTCATGCCGCAGTACCACGTGGGCGGCTGGAACGTGCAGCCGCTGCTCGCCTGGTGGATGGGGGCCACCGTCGTGCTCGAGCGCACCTTCGACCCCGGTCGAGTGCTGCACCTCATCGCCGACCGCGGCATCACGACGACCATGGGTGTGCCCGCGAACTACCTGCTGCTCGCCGAGCACCCCGACTTCGCGAGCACCGACCTGTCGACGTTGCGGCACGCGATCGCGGGCGGCGCTCCCATGCCCGAGCCGCTCCTGCGCACCTGGCACGCTCGCGGCGTCGCGCTCACGCAGGGCTACGGCCTCACCGAAGCCTCGCCGAACGTGCTGTGCCTGCCCGATGAGGACGCTCGGCGTCGGGTCGGGTCTGCGGGGCGGCCGTACCCCCACGTCGAGGTGCTGCTCGTCGACCCGGTGACGAGCGAGCCGATCGAGGGCGCCGGCACGGGAGAGCTGCTCGTGCGGGGGCCGAGCGTCTTCACGGGGTACTTCCGCGATGCGGCGCAGACCGCGGCGACGCTCACCGACGGCTGGCTGCGCACCGGCGACCTCATGGCGCGCGATGACGACGGCTACTACCGCGTGATCGATCGCATCAAGGACATCTTCATCACGGGTGGGGAGTCGGTCGCGCCCGCCGAGATCGAGGCGGTGTTGTTCGAGCACCCCGCGGTCTCCGACGTCGCCGTCATCGGCGTGCCGGACGAGCGATGGGGCGAGGTGCCGGTCGCCTACATCGTGCCGCGCTCGGGCGTCCCTCGGGACGAGACGGCGCTGCGCGAGCACTGCGCGGCGCGACTGGCACGGTTCAAGGTGCCCACGCGCATCCTCGAGATCGAGTCCATTCCCCGGTCGGGCGCCGACAAGGTGCGCCGCCGCGACCTGCTCGAGGCCTGGGGCGGCGCCCAGCTCGCCGCGACGGGCGGTGCCTCGTGAGCGCGGCACCGCGCACGGCGCGCGGCGAGCGCACCCGCCGGGCGATCCTCGACGCCGCCGAGCATGTCTTCGCCGAGCTCGGCTACGCCGAGTCGTCGATCGTGCGCATCACGGAGCGCGCAGGCGTCGGGCAGGGCACGTTCTACCTCTACTTCGACTCGAAGCTGCAGGTCTTCGAAGAGCTCGTCGACGACCTCAACCGCCGCGTGCGGCACGCGATGACGGAGCACGCGACCGACGACATGAGCCGCATCGAGCGCGAGCGCGAGGGCTTTCGCGGCTTCTTCCGCTTCACGGCCGAGCATCCGGCGCTGTACCGCATCGTGCGCGAGGCGGAGTTCGTCTCCCCGCGGTCTCTGCGCCTGCACTACTCGCGCATCGTCGACGGCTACATCGAGGGCCTCACGGCTGCACGCGAGCGTGGCGAAGTGGGCGACATCGATCCGACGGTCGCGGCCTGGGCGCTCATGGGCGTCGGCGAGATGATCGGCATGCGCTGGGTGCTGTGGGGCGAGGAGGGGGCGAGCGGGGCGAGCGCGGATCCGCTCGCGAGCGGCACGACCGACGTGCCCGACGCCGTCTTCGACAGCATGATGCGCTTCATCGAGAACGCGCTCGCAGCGCGCGGAACCCAGGAGGGGGCACCATGACGCAGGTCGTGCAGGGAGAGCTCGACGGTCGCAGGGCGGTCGTCACGGGCGGCGCGAGCGGCATCGGAGAGGCGTGCTCGCGCGCGCTCGCCGCGGCCGGGGCGCACGTCGTCATCGCCGACCGCGACGGCGAGGGCGCCGCGCGCGTCGCTGCGGCGATCGGCGGCGAGGCGTGGGAGGTCGATCTGAGCGATCTGGATGCTCTCGCCGAAGTCGAGCTGCGCGCCGACATCCTCGTCAACAACGCGGGGGTGCAGACGGTGAGCCCGATCGCCGAGTTCGACCCGGCGCGCTTCCGCTTCATCGTCGACCTCATGCTCGTCTCGCCGTTCCTCCTCACGCGCGCCGCCCTGCCGGGCATGTACGAGCGCGGCTGGGGTCGCATCATCAACATCAGCTCGGTGCACGGGCTGCGCGCGAGCGCCTTCAAGTCTGCGTACGTCTCGGCGAAGCACGGTCTCGAGGGCCTGTCAAAGGTCACCGCGCTCGAGGGCGGCCCGCACGGCGTCACGAGCAACTGCATCAACCCCGGCTACGTGCGCACGCCGCTCGTCGAGAAGCAGATCGCCGACCAGGCGCGCGTGCACGGCATTCCCGAGGACGAGGTCGTCGAGCGCATCATGCTCACCGAGAGCGCCGTCAAGCGGCTCGTCGAGCCCGACGAGGTCGCCTCTCTCGCGGTGTGGCTGTGCGGCGCGGCGGCGGGCATGGTCACGGGCTCCTCGTACTCGATGGACGGCGGGTGGAGCGCACGATGACCGAGTTCGCCCCCGCCACGATCGCGGTCCCCGTCCTCGGGGGAGCGCTCACGGTCGGCATCTGGAACGACTCTCCGGATGCGCCCGCGGTGCTCGCGATCCACGGCATCACCGCGAATCACCGGTGCTGGCCGCTCCTGGCAGACCATCTCCCCGGCGTGCGGCTCATCGCTCCCGACCTGCGCGGTCGCGGCCGATCACGCGACCTCGGGGGTCCATACGGCCTCGAGCAGCACGCCCGCGACCTTGTCGCCGTGCTCGACCACCTGGGGCTCGAGAGCGTCGCCGTCGTCGCCCACTCGATGGGGGCGTTCGTCGCGGTGCTGCTCGCGGCGCGCTTCCCCGACCGCGTCTCCTCCCTGACCCTCGTGGACGGCGGGCTGCCGCTCGACCCGCCCGAGCGCGCGGGGTCGGGCGACGAGGCGCACGGTGCTGCGGTACCGGACGGCACGGCTGTGCTCGGGCCAGCCGCGCGGCGCCTCTCGATGACGTTCGCCTCGGTCGAGGAGTACCGCGACTTCTGGCGTGAGCATCCCGCCTTCCGCGACCGCTGGTCGCGCGCTGTCGAGGCCTACGTCGACTACGACCTGCACGGTGAGCCCCCGGCCCTGAAGCCCTCGGGCGACCTGGCGGCGGTCGGCGCCGATGTCGCTGAGCTGTACGGCGGGGAGAGCTACCGCCGGGCGCTCGAGAGCGTGCGCCAGCCGACGACCTTCCTGCGCGCACCGCGCGGCCTCCTCGATGAGCCCGAGGCGCTCTACCGCCCCGAGCGCACGAGCGAGCAGCCGACGATCTCGGGCATGCGCGTCATCGAGGTCGACGACGTCAACCACTACACGATCGTGCTCGCCGAGCCGGGTGCGCGCCGCGTCGCGCGCGCGGTGAGCGACGCACTGCACGTCCCCTCCGCTGCGGCGCCCGCCGCGACCGTCCACGACTGAAAGGCCCGATCATGACCGAGATGCTTCTGCCGGGCATCGTTGCCCACTCCGTGCCTGCACCGCGACTCACCGCGGCGGTGCTCGAGCGCCCCGCCGAGGGAGAGCCCGTCGGCACCGTCGTCTTCGTGCACGGCAACGTGTCCTCCTCGCACTCCTACCAGCCGACGATGCTCGCGCTCCCGCCGCAGTGGCGCGCGCTCGCGGTCGACCTGCGCGGCTTCGGCGGCTCCGAGGTCAAGCCGGTCGACGCGACCCGCGGGCTGCGCGACTTCTCCGACGACGTCGCGAGCGTGCTCGAGACGCTCGGCACGGGCGCCGTGCACCTCGTGGGCTGGAGCATGGGCGCGGGTGTCGTGCTGCAGTACCTTCTCGACAATCCCGACGCCGTGCTGAGCGTCACGCTCGAATCGCCCGTCTCGCCATACGGCTTCGGCGGCACCGCCCTCGATGGCTCGCTCCTGACCCCCGACGCCGCCGGCACGGGCGGGGGCGGCGGCAACCCCGACTTCATCGCACGGCTCGCCGCGGGCGACCTCGGCGGCGAGGAGCAGACGTCTCCGCGGTCTGTCTACCGCACCGCCTATGTGGCGCAGCCCGATGGCCTGCCCCACGAGGATCTCTGGGTCGCGTCGATGCTCACGACGGCGACGGGGGAGGACAACTACCCCGGTGACAGCGTCCCGTCGGAGAACTGGCCGGGATTCGCTCCAGGGCCGCGCGGCGTGCTCAACACGATGGCGCCCACGCACCTGAACCTGTCCGGCATCACCGAGCTCGAGACGAAGCCCGCGATCCTGTGGATCCGCGGCGACGCCGACGCGATCGTCTCCGACACCTCGGCCTTCGACCTGAACTTCCTCGGCCAGCTCGGGGCGATCCCCGGGTGGCCCGGCGCCGAGGTCGCACCTCCGCAGCCGATGGTGAGCCAGACGCGGGCCGTGCTCGAGCGCTACGCGAGTGCCGGGGGATCCCTGCGCGAGGTCGTGTTCGAGGGGTGCGGTCACTCGCCCCACCTCGAGCAGGCCGAGAGCTTCGTGGCCGCCCTCCTCGAGCACCTCGACGCTGCGGGCTGACCGGGTGGCGCGAGGGTTCGGTGGGCGAGGGTTCTCTGCTCAGCCTCGATGCGTACACTGAGCATCGTGCCTGCTGTGAACCTCGGAATGCCCAAGATTCCCGAAACCCTCGCCCCCCGCCGCGTCAGCCGCCAGATCAAGGTCGGCAAGGTGCTCGTCGGTGGTGACGCCCCGGTCAGCGTGCAGTCGATGACGACGACGCCGACGACGGACATCAACGCGACGCTCCAGCAGATCGCCGAGCTCACCGCGACGGGCTGCGACATCGTGCGCGTCGCGGTACCGACGCAGGACGACGCCGACGTGCTGCACATCATCGCGAAGAAGAGCCAGATCCCCGTCATCGCCGACATCCACTTCCAGCCGAAGTACGTCTTCCAGGCGATCGACGCCGGCTGCGCCGCAGTGCGCGTCAACCCGGGCAACATCAAGAAGTTCGACGACAAAGTCGGCGAGATCGCGAAGGCGGCCAAGGATGCGGGCGTGAGCCTGCGCATCGGCGTCAACGCCGGCTCGCTCGACCCCCGCTTGCTGCAGAAGTACGGCAAGCCGACGCCCGAGGCGCTCGTCGAGAGCGCGGTGTGGGAGGCGAGCCTGTTCGAGGAGCACGACTTCCACGACTTCAAGATCTCGGTCAAGCACAACGACCCCATCGTCATGGTCAAGGCCTACCGCCAGCTCGCCGAGCGCGGCGACTGGCCGCTGCACCTCGGCGTGACCGAAGCAGGCCCCGCCTTCCAGGGCACGATCAAGAGCGCGACGGCCTTCGGCATCCTACTCGGCGAGGGCATCGGCGACACCATCCGCGTCTCCCTCTCGGCGCCGCCGGCGGAGGAGATCAAGGTGGGCCTCAAGATTCTCGAGTCGCTCAACCTGCGCGAGCGCAAGCTCGAGATCGTCTCCTGCCCCTCGTGCGGTCGCGCGCAGGTCGACGTGTACACGCTCGCCGACGACGTGACGGCGGGGCTCGAGGGCATGACCGTGCCTCTGCGCGTCGCCGTCATGGGCTGCGTCGTGAACGGTCCAGGCGAGGCCCGCGAGGCCGACCTCGGCGTCGCGAGCGGCAACGGCAAGGGCCAGATCTTCGTCAAGGGCGAGGTCATCAAGACGGTGCCGGAGTCGGAGATCGTCGCGACCCTCATCGAGGAGGCGAACCGCATCGCGGCCTCGATGCCGGATGCCCCGGTCGGCGAACCGCAGGTGCTCACGAGCTGATCGCGCCTCCGAGGGGCCGATGCGAGAGAAGTGACCCCACATCGGGGGACTGACCGCGACGTGCCCCCGGTCAGTAGGCTCAAGTCATCGACTGGGGGAGTCGACACTGAGAAGCACCGGGGGGCGGTGCACGTTTCGCACGAGGCGATCAGGGGAATCTTCCGTCGTGCAGGTTTCCCTCTCACGCCGCATCGCGGGTGGGCGGGAAGGGCCTGCGAGCGACCCAAGCCCCCCTTGCCGCCGCTCGCAGGCCTATTTTCTATTCTGGCCCCCGAACGGGGGGTTCGGCCAGCGCATCCGGCGCGACGCGCCGAGGCCAGTAGTCTGAACCGGTGACGACGCGACTGACCCAGCTCTTCCTCCGTACACTTCGCGACGATCCCGCCGACGCTGAGGTGGCCAGCCACCGCCTCCTCGTGCGCGCCGGGTACATCCGGCGCCAGGCGCCGGGCGTCTTCGCCTGGCTGCCGCTCGGCCTGCGCGTTCGGCGCCGGGTCGAGGCCGTCATCCGGGAGGAGATGCACGCGATCGGCTGCCAGGAAGTGCACTTCCCCGCCCTCCTGCCGCGCGAACCCTACGAGGCGAGCGGCCGCTGGGAGGAGTACGGCGACGGCATCTTCCGTCTCAAGGACCGCAAGGGCGCCGACTACCTCCTCGCGCCCACGCACGAAGAGGTCTTCACGCTCACGGTCAAGGACCTCTACGGCAGCTACAAAGATCTTCCGCTGTCGATCTACCAGATCCAGGACAAGTACCGGGATGAGGCGCGCCCGCGCGCTGGCCTGCTGCGCGGCCGCGAGTTCTCCATGAAGGACGCATACTCCTTCGACGTGACCGATGAGGGTCTGGATGCCTCGTACCAGGCGCAGCGCGACGCCTACGAGCGCATCTTCTCCCGCCTGGGGCTCGAGTACGTCATCGTGCAGGCGGATGCCGGGGCCATGGGCGGCTCGCGCAGCGAGGAGTTCCTGCACCCGACGCCCATCGGTGAGGACACCTTCGTGCGATCGGCCGGGGGCTACGCGGCGAACGTCGAGGCCTACCGCTCCGTCTCGCCCGCCCCCCAGCTGATCGACGGACACCCCGCTGCAGAGATCATCGACTCACCGCAGACGCCGACGATCGCGACGCTCGTCGCGCTCGCGAACGAGAAGCACCCGCGCGAGGACCGCCCGTGGACGGCGGCGGACACACTCAAGAACGTCGTGCTGCGGCTCACGGCGCTCGACGGCACGAAGGAGCTCGTGGTCGTCGGCCTGCCCGGCGACCGGGAGGTCGACCTCAAGCGCGCCGAGGTGGCCTTCGCTCCCGCCGAAGTCGCGGCGGCGACCGAAGAGGACTTCGCCGCGCATCGCGGCCTCGTCAAGGGCTACATCGGCCCCTGGGCGCCGAGCGGCGCCGTTCTCGGGAAGGGCTCGAGCACGGGCATCCGGTACCTGGTCGATCCTCGCGTCGTCGACGGCACCGCCTGGGTGACCGGCGCGAACGAGCACGAGAAGCACGTACTGGGCCTCATCGCGGGTCGCGACTTCACCGCCGACGGCCTCGCCGACATCGCTGAGGTGCGCGAGGGGGATCCCGCCCCCGACGGCTCCGGGCCGATCGAGACCGCGCGCGGCATGGAGATCGGGCACGTCTTCCAGCTCGGCCGCAAGTACGCCGAGGCGCTCGGGCTGCAGGTTCTCGACGAGAACGGCAAGCTCGTGACCGTCACAATGGGCTCGTACGGCATCGGCGTGACGCGCATCCTCGGCGTCATCGCGGAGGCCAACCACGACGAGCGCGGTCTCGTGTGGCCGCGCAACGTGGCCCCCTTCGACGTGCACATCGTGGCGACGGGCAAGGATGCCGCGGTATTCGAGGTCGCCGAGACGCTCGTGAGCGAGCTGGACGGAGCGGGGTTCGACACGCTCTTCGACGACCGGCCGAAGGTCTCGCCCGGCGTCAAGTTCGGCGATGCCGAGCTCATCGGTGTGCCACTGATCGTCATCGTCGGTCGTGGCGCTGCCGAGGGACGCGTCGAGTTCCGGGATCGCCGCACGGGCGAGCGCGAGGAGATCGCGCTGCACGAGGTGCTCGACCGCCTGCGCGACGCACCGCAGTGAGAGCGCGTCGCTTTCTGCGCTCGTCCGGGTTAGGGTGAAGAGTCGCCGGGTCGGTTGACCTGTCGCGGCCGCGAGCGCCTTCCCACCCCTCCCGAGCCCCTGGAGCACCATGTTGTCCACCCCCGCCCCTGCCCTCCGACGCACGGTCATGGCGGGCGGTGTGGCCCTCGTCTTCGCGCTCGGTGCGGTGGCCCCCGCGACTGCCGCCGACATCGTCGAGGGCGACACTCCCGTCGTCCTCAGCAGCGACCAGAGCACCTTCGGGGCGATTCCGGAGGTCTTCCCCGCGGACGGCGACGAGGGGCCCCCGCCGGAGATCGAGCTGCAGCTGTTCGGCGGCCCGACGACGCCGGAGATCACGCCGTGGACGACGACGGCGCTGAGCTTCGACTCAGAGGACCGCGTCTACGTGGCGCTCCTCTCCGCAGGGCAGATCTTCGGCGAGAGCGTGCAGTACCTGTGCGCGATTCGGGTGTACGACGAAGACGGCGTGCCCTTGGGGTCGCCGCTGCCGGTGGCGAACCCTGACGGTGGCGAGACCGGCCTGTGGCCGGTGGCGTGCACGGGCCTCGCTCTGCTCGACGTGCTCAGCGCGTACGGTCTCGATCTCGATTTCGAGAGCGGCGTCAGCCAGGAGGCTGCGCCGAGCACGGCGGCGTTCGTGTACTTCAGCGACGGAACAGCCGTTCGCATCGACGCGCGTACCGGAACCGTGACGGAAGTCTTCACGGGCTCCTCCGGGTCCTTCGGCGATTTCGAGTCGCTCGCGATCTCGGCCGGTCCGGCCGAACTGCTGGATCCGGAGCGCAGCG